>JBJXFS010000378.1:0-5187 GCA_046155625.1 Verrucomicrobiales bacterium
TCGGCAGTCGGCAGTCGGCAGTCGGTAACCTGGGGTCGGTAATCAGTATTCGGTATTCAGACCGAAACGAGCGGGGCGCGATGGACAGGGAGAGTAACAGGCGTGGGTGGCATGGCAGCGAGCGGAGCGGATTTTTCGAGGACGAGGACGAGGACGAGGACGAGGACGATTCCGAGCATCCTGGATAGGTTTTTTCCGCCCACGCGATTGCTCGTCAGCTTCGTCCATCCATCCTTTGCGCCACTCATCCTCGTCCTCGTCCTCGTCCTCGACTTCACCTGTGCGATCCTTATGCACCAAGGACTCGGAAAACTCAGTTTTCCTGTAATTAACTCTCGCTGACTGTTCTTTATGGCACCCAAGTCCGGGACAGCGACCCACAAAATCGTGTGCTGGAACTCCTTGACGATGGTTAACATACAATTTGTTATTCAGAAGTGTTCAGCAAGTCAGTTTAGCGCACGGACTTGTCCTTCAGTTTAAACCACACGTTCCAGGGATTTTGCGGCTATGAGATGGCCTGTGGTTGAACCAAGTTAGTTTGAGGGCGGGATCGGGCGGGCTTTCAGCCCTTGGTTGTCTTGGGTAGTTTTCCTGTCTGAATACTGACTTTCTGAATACTGTTCACCTCTCTCATCGGCCGATCGCCGTCCTCCGACCGCCGCACCTCATGGCACTGGGATTTTGGCCAGGATGGCGTCGATGATGGCTTCGGTAGTGACGCCTTCGGCTTCGGCTTCGTAGCTGAGGAGGATGCGATGGCGGAGGATGTCGTGGGCGAGGTCTTTGATATCTTGGGGAGTGACGTAGGCGCGGCCGCGGAGGTAGGCGAGGGCTTTGGCCGAGAGGGTGAGGTTGATGGTGCCGCGGGGGCTGGCGCCGGCGCGGATGAGGTTTTTCCAGCCAGTTTGGATGGTCTCGGGGTCGCGGGTGGCGGAGATAATTTCGACGATATAATCTTTTACGGATCCGTCGACGTAGACGTTGTTGACCAGGCCGCGGGATTCGATGACCGCGGCGCCGTCGATGATCGGGGCGGTGGCCAGATTCGGGGCCGAGGTCGACATGAGGTCGAGAATTTGGCGTTCCTCGACTTTGCTCGGGTAGTCGACGCGCACTTTGAGGAGGAATCGGTCGAGTTGGGCTTCGGGAAGCTGGTAGGTGCCTTCCTGGTCGATCGGGTTTTGCGTGGCCAGCACGAGGAATGGGTCAGGCAGCTTGTAGGTGGTATCGCCGAGCGTCACCTGGCGTTCCTGCATGGCTTCAAGCAAGGCCGATTGGACCTTGGCGGGAGACCGGTTGACTTCATCGGCGAGGATGAGGTTGGCGAAAATCGGGCCCAATTTCGGGGTGAATTCGCCTTCCCGCGGATTAAAAATCAAGGTTCCCAGCAGGTCGGCGGGCAGGAGGTCGGGTGTGAATTGAAGCCGCTTGAAGTTCACGTTGAGTGTTCCGGCGAGCGCCTTGACGGCGAGTGTTTTGGCCAATCCCGGCACGCCTTCGAGGAGGACGTGGCCGTTGGTCAGCAGCCCGATGAGGAGCTTTTCGACGAGATTGTCCTGGCCGACGACGACGCGCGCCATCTCGGCTCGGACTTTGGGAACCCAGGCGCCTTGCTCGGCAATGCGCTGGGCCAATTCTGGGGTGGATCCGGACATGGGGCGCGACCCTAGGAGCGCCTCGCGGAAAAAGCAAAAGGGATGCAGCGGGCCGCGAAGTGGGCATGGAACAAGTAATTCTAGTCTGGATCAGAGTGCGCCGTGAGATCGCCGCGCTGGATTTTCGGATTCCGAGAGCGTTTTCGTCGCCGGCGAACGGATTCCGGCTGAATCTAAAAAAGTGCTATTCCCGGGGATTCAGGCACGGGGCGATCTAACGGGCACATGTCCCTTCCCAGAGCCGGAGTTTCACAGCGAATTGAATTGGAGAAATGGATAAACTCCTGACCCTGGCTACTCGGCCAGGGCCCCCACAATTCACTTGCCGGGTGTCGCTGGTTCGAGGCAGACTCGGCGTCGATGAGGCGGGTGATTTTATTTAGGCTTTTGTGTTTGGTCTCCGCGATGGGGATGGCTGAGACGGTCAAAGATCGGGAGGGGGCGGTGCGCGGGGACAAGGCGCGGCTGGAGGGGGCGGAGCGGTGGAATTACGAGGACATTGAGGGCGGGTTTCGTCAGGCGCGGGAGGCCGGCAAACCGGTGTTGGTGGTGCTTCGATGTGTGCCGTGTCTGGCGTGTGCCGGGCTGGATTCCGGGGTACTGGACGAAGGGGAGCTGGCGCCGCTGCTCGACCGCTTTGTGTGCGTGCGTGCCATTAATGCCAACGCGTTGGATTTGAAAAAGTTTCAATTCGATTACGACCTGTCGTTCTCGATCATGATATTTCATGCGGACGGGACGGTACTGGCGCGTTTCGGGTCATGGGATCACCAGAAGAATCCCGAGGAGCGTGACACGGCGGGGCTGAAACGGGCGCTGGAGGAGGCACTGGAATTACATGGCGGGTATCCGGGCAACCAAGAGGCACTGGCCGGCAAGCAAGGAGGACCGGTCCCCTACGCGACACCGATCGAACTCCCCAGTATGGCGGGCAAATACCAAAGCAAACTCGATTGGAATGGGAAGGTGGTGGCCAGTTGCGTGCACTGCCATATGGTAGGAGACGCGTTCCGGGCCCAATATCGGAGCGTAAATCTGGCGATCCCCGAGGAATGGATCTTCCCGCATCCGTCGTTCGACGCACTCGGGGCGCGCCTAGCTGGGGATGGCAGTCCGCGAGTGGCGGCGGTGACACCCGATTCGCCGGCGGCGAAAAGCGGCGTGAAACCGGGTGACTGGGTGGTTGAAGCCGGCAGCCAACGACTGGTTTCGGCAGCGGATCTCAGTTGGGCTCTCCACCGCGCACCGGCAACGGGCTCGTGGCCCGTGACTCTGCGACGGGGAGAAGAACGGATCCAGACCCGCCTCGACCTCGCTTCCGGTTGGCGCGGGCAATCGGACATTTCTCGACGCGTCGGGACCTGGCCGATGCGCGCCATGGCGCTGGGCGGCCTGCAACTCGAGGATTTGGGGGCCGCTGCCCGCGTCGAGCGCGGTTTGCCGCCGGGTGGCATGGCGTTGCGTGTCGTGCATGCCGGCGAGTACGGCGAGCATGCGGCGGCCAAGAATGCGGGGTTTCGGAAGGACGATGTGATCGTGCAAGTGGGGGAATGGCGTGATCGCCTGACTGAGAGCGCGCTCATCGGGCGGTTGCTGCGCGACCACCGGCCGGGAGAGCGCCTGAATTGCCTGGTGCGGCGCGGGGAAGACCGGGTGGAATTGTCGCTGCCGCAACAGTGACGCTGAAATGCTGAATCCCCCGGCCGCGATCAATCGTTGAAACTTGAGATTGAGCCGCCCGCGCTCGCGTCCTAGATTAATTTGATGAGTTCGTGGTCCATATTCCTTTTTTCAGCCGCCGTGGCCCTCGCTCAACCGGCTTGGGCGGGTTTGGTATTCGAGCGCGATGTGGCCAGCGAAACCTCCTCACCTTCGGCGGACACCCATGAGTCGCAATTTGTGTTCAAGAACGCAGGTTCCCGGCCCGTGACCATCTCGGAGATCCAGACGACTTGCGGGTGCTTGGGCGCATCTGCCGATAAAAAGACTTATCAGCCGGGCGACAGCGGTGTGGTCACGGCGACGATCAAGTTGGGCAGTTTCGAGGGAGAAGTGATCAAGTCGATTTACGTGATTTCTGATGATCCCAAGGCGTTCAAACGCATGCTGCAGATGAAGATCACCATCCCGCGCCTG
Source organism: Verrucomicrobiales bacterium (assembly GCA_046155625.1). Taxonomy (GTDB): domain Bacteria; phylum Verrucomicrobiota; class Verrucomicrobiia; order Verrucomicrobiales; family V1-33; genus CAJBME01. The sequence continues at coordinate 3,795 of JBJXFS010000378.1, forward strand.
ATGGAGATTTCCCCTGAGGTGACCACATGGACGGTCGGGGAGGCGCCCACAGCCAAAAAACTGACCATCAAGGTTCTGCGCGAGGAACCCATCGAGGTGACGGCCGTCTCCTCTACGAGGCAAAACATGTCGGTGGAACTGCGGGAGTTGGAAAAAGGGCGTTCGTATGAAGTGATTCTGACGCCCAAGACGACCGCCGAACCGACTTTGGGAGCGGTCAAGATTGAGACGACCTGCGAACTGAACCGCTACAAGAACCGGCTGGTGTTTTATAATATCGTGCGGCAACGGCGGCCCGCTGGCGCGGCCATTCCCGCGCCGGGGGCGGCCACCCCGCCTTCGCCGGCCCCGGCCGTGCCCGCCAGATGAAAGCCATACTTCTGCAGGCGGCCGTGCTTGTCGGGCTCGCGGCCGGCGCCGGGGCGCTCAGCTACCGGTTTCACCCTGAAGCCCCGCCCTTGTATCTTTATTTGGACACTCGGGTGGCGGAAGGGGAATTGACGTTGACCCAGGTTCGCGCACTCGAGCAACAAGCGGGCGGCGTGCTCTGGGTCGATGCCCGAGTGCGGTCTGAATTCGAAAAAGAACACATCCCGGGCGCCATCCTGCTCAACGAACAGGAATGGGAAACCTTGATGTTCGAATCTGTCGAAGTCATTTCCCGCAACGACAAACCCATCGTCATTTATTGCGATGCCCAGCGGTGCGATGCCAGCCACCGGCTCGCCGAAAAGCTCCGGGATCTCGGGCAGCTGGACGTTCATGTTCTCGCCGGTGGCTGGAACGCTTGGAAATCCGGGCAAGGGAAGTAAGGACTCGATCACCATCAATCAAAGAAGGCAGCATTTTACTGGCAATGGCGGGCTGGTGCCGCCGTGGGAACGATCACGATGTGAATATTTCTATGCAATCCGACGACACTGCCATTCCAATTCTGCCCAGCCGATCCTTGAGCGATGCGCTTGCTTTTTACCGTCGATTGGGATTTGACGGTGAGATTCATGGATTCGGTGATTATGCCATTCTGCGTCGGAGAACGGTGGAGATCCATTTTTTTGCTCACAGGGAGCTTCGACCTGAGGAATCGAATGCGGCGTGTTACATCCGGGTAGCCGATGTCGAGAGTCTTTACCGGGATTTTGCCTTGGCGGATCTGCCGCGCCGGGGAATCCCGCGACAGGATAAACTCGAGGACAAACCCTGGGGCATGCGGGAATTCGCCATCGTGGATCCGGACGGGAATTTGATCCGCATCGGACAGACGCTCGTGCACCAATGATCTGCATCCAACGCCAGTCCACGGCGGATTTTTGCACGGGCGAAAAAAGCATGAAAAAATCGGGGGACGACTGGGAGTGGCGGGCTAAGACCGCCATACTGACTCGAGCATTCG
>JBJXFS010000384.1:0-30058 GCA_046155625.1 Verrucomicrobiales bacterium
TCAAAGTTCTCGCAGGCCCAACGGAAGCCTGCGGCCGGGGTCTCCCACCCCAGAAGAGGACGCTGCTCGGCAGCGCACGAGTGGCGGGCTGGGGCCGCCATGGAAACGAACACGTTTTGACATTGCGACCGACCGGTCTGAGTCGAATGCTCGAGTCAGTATGGCGGTCTTAGCCCGCCACTCCCAGTCGTCCCCCGATTTTTTCATGCTTTTTTCGCCCGTGCAAAAATCCGCCGTGGGTGCGTTCCGCCATCGCAACAAGGCACTGTTCAGCAGGCCTGGGTCTGTCGTATACTGCAGCCGATGCATTTTCCAAAACATTGGCGACTGGCGCGCAAAGGCGGGGTTTGCGCGTGGGGCTGGTCGGATGTCTCCTCGGAGGCGGCCCAAACCGATGGTGAACGCCGGGTGGACCGGATCACGGACTGGCTGCGCAACGACCTGAAAGGCGAGCGGGGGCCGTATGGTTATCCGGACCGGCCAATGCGCGAGGAGGTGTTGAGGGAATTTCGTCAACCCGACGGCGGCGTCTCCGGCGTCGTCTCCCGTAACAGCTACGGCTGCCACGTCTTGAACACGGCTTCGGGGATGTTCGTGGACGTGGATGAAAAAGGAACCTCACTGCTCGCCGGACTCAAGAGCCTTTTCGGTGGCGGGAAATTCGAACCCAATCTGCTGGCGAAGGTGCAACGCTGGATCGATGCGCATCCCCACTGGGGCTGGCGGGTTTACCGCACGCGCGCGGGCATCCGTTTGCTGGCGACGCATCAGCCGTTTCCGCCGGATGATCCGGTCTGTCAGACCGCGTTCCATGAATTCGGCGCGGACTGGCTCTATAGGAAACTGTGCGCTAATCAGAAATGCTTTCGCGCACGCCTCACCCCTAAGCCCTGGCGTTGTGACGCGGAAAAGCCGCCCCATCGCTGGCCCTGGCGGGATGCGGCCGCACAGTCCGCGTTTGAAGAATGGGACCGACGCTATCAGTTGTCAGCCAGCGGCCACGCCACCTGCCGGCTGCTGGGACAGTTCGGGAATCCGGTCGTTCACGCAACACTGGAGCCGTTGGTGAGGTTTCACGACGACGCGACACGCGCCCAAAGCGGCCTGCCGCTTGCATAGGTTCGTCCCGCAACTCCCACAAGAGATTCAACCTAAAGACCCGGATGGGACCACGAAAAGCACGAAACACACGAAAAACCAAGGCGTTGCCCAATTATCACTGTCCACCTGATGGAAGAGGAGGTCGCTTGTCCTAACCCAATGAATTTTCGTGTGTTTCGTGACTTTCGTGGTTCCAATGTCCCTTTTTGGGTTCAACGGCAGCTGGCTGGCTGAATGATTTTTCTGTCGGCAGGCTTTTGCTTCCGGCGGCGGTCAGATCGATGGGCGGCGAGCGTAGCCAGGCGTCGGCTAGGTTGGTGCCGAAGCCGTTGTCGAGACTGTGAGCCGAGGCGGGCCGGGCGGTGGGTCTTCCCCATTCCCAGATGGTGTTGCCGGGCGGATCGTCAACTCCGGTGGTCCAGAGGCCCTGACCGTTTTCGCAGTCATCAGCGAAGATGGAGACCTACGGAGCGGGGAATTCCTCGACCACGAAGTATCGCGCGGAATCGGCCGGCAAGGGAAAGGTCACGCTGTTCTGTGGGGGAGTGGCGGCCATGTTCTGGTTGCCACCAAAGATGGGCCAGTCTGCGGGATCCGCGGAGGAGAGATCCACTGCGCTGCGGAGATTGTAAAGACGCCTCTCTTTGCTGTCCCAGCTAATGGTGAGGGTGCCGGCCCCCGCATCGCGGGAGATGCGGATCGGGAAGCGGGATGGTCCCCCGGCGGTGGCTGCCTGGAAATGAGCGAGAACTTGTTCCGGCGTGAGCACCTTGTCGTAGATGGCAAACTCATCGATGCGGCCATCGAGGAGGCGTCCGCCATTCCAGGCCCCGATCTGGAAGTTGGAATTCCCGTAGTCGATGACGGGGCCGGTATGGTCACCATTGTCCGGAACCTCCACTCCGTTCACGTAGGTCGTGGTGACTCCGCCTCCGCTGGTGACGACGAGATGATACCAGGTCGTGCCGTCAGCCACGAAAGAGTCCGCGTCGGTTTTGAGGATGGTCTGGCTATTGACGGCATGTTCGAAAACGTTTCCGCCAGTGAGATTCCAGTGCAGGGCATTGGTGGTCCAGTCGCCGGCCGAGGCGATGGAGGTGCAGCAGGCCTCGCCCCCGGCATCAAGTTGGAGCCAGACTTCGGCGGTGCTTTCGGCGAAACTTCCGGTGTTGGGAATCGCAATGTATCCGCCGGTGAGATCGGCCGCCGATCCCAGGTTGGTGTGAAAACTGGGGGTCCCAAAACCAAGGTCCCCGGTGTAGATGCCGTGCTTTCCGCTTGTCGAGGAGTCGACCGCCACCACTCCGGTGCGCTCTTCGAAACGGTAGTAGGCCAGGGGGCCATCGGCCAAAACCCTCTGCGCGTAGAGGGAGTCGCCGCCCACAACAGGCGGATCCTTGGGATCGAGGGGATTGGATTGCAGGGTGTTGACTTCCAATCCGTCATCGAAGCGATCGCCGTCGGTGTCGGCTTTGGTGGGCATGGTGCCGAGGGTGACTTCCCTGCCGTCGTCCAGTGCGTCGCCATCGGTGTCGGCGCGGGCGGGGTTCGTGCGGTGGGTGTTGACTTCATTCCCGTCTTTCAGCCCGTCGCCGTCGGTGTCGTCTTTGGTCGGATTGGTTCCGTAGGTATCAAGCTCTTCGCCATCCTTTAGACCATCGTCGTCGGTGTCGTTGTCCTGCGGGTTGGCTCCGCGCTGAAATTCCCGGCTGTTGATAAGACGGTCGCCATCCGGATCTCCGTCCGCTCCGTTGGGTCCGTCCTTGCGGCCGGGCGCGCTTTCGCCGGTGGTGCCGTCATCGTTGGGATTGAGGTTGTTGGCGATTTCCCAGACGTTGGGCAATCCGTCGCCGTCGGTATCGGGGCCGGCCAGGGCGGTGGCTGCCTGGAAGTGGGCGAGAACGCGCTCCGCGCTCAGAGCGGTGTCGTAGATGGCAAACTCGTCCATGCGCCCGTCGAGGAGGCGTCCGCCGTTCCACGCGCCGATCTGAAAATTGGAATTCCCGTAATCGATCCCCGCCCCAGTGTGATTTCCATTATCGGAGACTTCCACTCCGTTCACGTACGTGGTCGTGACTCCGCCCTCGTCGGTGACCACGAGGTGATACCAGGTTGCGCCATCGGCCACGAAGGAGCCCCCGTCGGTGTTGACGTTACCCTGGCTATTGACGGCGTGTTCGAAAACGTTGCCGCCAGTGAGATTCCAGTGCAGGGCGTTGGTGGTCCAGTCTCCGGCCGACGCGATGGAGGTGCAGCAGCCTTCGCCCCCGGAATCCAGCTGGAGCCAGACCTCGACCGAGCTGTTGGTAAAATATCCGATGACCGGGACATCGATATAGCCGCCGGCGAGATCTGCCGCGGTTCCGAGGTTGGAATGGAAGCTGGTGGCGCCCAGGATGACGCCTCCGGTGTACGTCCCGTCGAAGGGGCCCGATGCGTGGCCAGCAGATTCGGCGGCGGTGGTTCCGGCCGCTTCGTCGAACTGAAAATAAGCCACCGGGTTATCAGCCAGGATTTGGTTGGCATAGACGTTGCTCGCCGCGTGGAGAGCCGGAGTGGAAGCAGCGATGGCCAGAAGTGCGGCAGAGAAAAGGCCAGCCGGAGTTCTGAAACCCGCGAGTCTTGGGCAACGGTCGAGAGAGTTCATCGGTAATGGCGGGTTTGGGATCCGGGTGAGACAAAAAAGGGCGCTCGCGATAGATTTCGTCAGACGCCCTCCCTACGAAACAAACTAGATTGCGTTAGGCGGAGTTGGCTCCATGGGCGACGCTGAGGCCGCAGCCCAAAGTGAGAAGAACTGCCAGGGTAGAAGTGCGGGACGGTTTCATAGCTGTTACGCGGCTTATCGTGTGGCGGTGAGTTTCCTGTGGGTTGGTAGGCATGCCCGGTGAATCCCAGGAAGCTGCTGACCTTACGCTGAATAATCAGGCTGAATCGGATTTCCAAGAAAGGGAAGAAAAAAGTATGGAAAGGAAGCGGACATCGACGCCGCGGCTGGGTGGCTGCGAATTTGTCTGCGCCATCGCGACCCGCACGGCCGTGACGACTGCTCGCCCTGTGCCTGCAGCTCCCATCAGCCAGCGTGCGAATGCGTGGCTCCGCGTCGTGACGATATTTGGACAGGTACTCTATGGCGTCTGGCTCGAAAGGCTGTGATGTTTATCTGATGCCTTGACATCATTTAAATGTGATGTATGATGACAAAATGCGGACCACGCTGACGATTGATCCTGAGATTGCCGAACGGCTGCGGGAGGAGGTCGCCTTGGGCAAGCGGCCGCTGAAGGTGATTGTCAATGAGGCGCTCCGTCGTGGGCTGGGTTTGGAGGAGGTGAAGCGGGCTGGCCCTTATCGCGTGCAGGCGCATTCTTCGCGGTTCCTGCCCGGGGTGGATCCGGGGAGTTTGAACCAGTTGGCGGACGAATTGGAGGCGGCGGAGTTTTTGTCCAAGCATTGGCCTCGCTCGTGATCATTCCGGATATCAGTCTCCTGATTTACGCCCACAACGACCAGGCGCCGGGTCATGAGAGGGCCAGGATTTGGTGGGAGGGTCTGCTGAATGGCCGGGTGCCGGTGGGCCTGCCGTGGGTGTGCCTCAGCGGATTCATTCGACTCATGACCCATCCGCGGGTGTTGGAGCGACCGATGAGCGTGGAGCAGGCCGTGGGGCATGTGCGGTCCTGGCTCGAATGTGGCTGCGTGCGCCTTCTTCATCCGGGGACGAAGTTCGAGAGTCTGTATCTCGACTCACTGCTCACTCTCGGTGCGGCGGGGAACCTGACGACCGATGCCCAGCTTGCCGCGCTGGCCATGGAGCACCAAGCGGAGTTGCACAGCGCCGACTCGGATTTCCACCGGTTCGCCGGTCTTCGATGGCGCAATCCGTTGATCTGAGGGTGTCGGGACAGAATCTCCCCCTGTTGGCCTTGAAGCCAAGCGCGCCGAATCATCCGCCCGCTTCTACTTCCCTGCTCCAATCCCCAAAGCCGACGTCCGCCACAGCGCGACGCTCATATCCTTGCTCGCGGACACGAGCCACTTCCCGTCCGCGCTAAACTCGATCGCATTCAATCGCTCCGTGTGCCCCTTCAACGTCAGCGTGTTCTTCCCGTCCGGCAGCGCCCAGAACTTGATCGTTTTGTCCAAGCTCGCCGAAACGAGGATGTCCTTCCCGGGATGAAAAGCCAGGGCCACCACCCAATCGTCATGCCCCTTGAAAGTCCCCGCCTTGGCGCCGGTCTCCACATGCCACAGCTTGATCGGCGCCTCGATCTCCCAACTGGCCGACGCGATGACCTTGCTCTGCGAGTCAATCGCCGCCGCGACAATGATGGTCGTGTGCGCCCCCTCGATCACCCGTTCCGGCGTCGCCCCGGAAACAACCGCGACGGAAGCATTCGCGGCAAACATCGTGATGAACAATCTGGCAGTGGCTCCGATCGTGGCCTTCATGGACCGGAGCCTACTCCTATTTCCGAACCCCATTGTCAGGAAATTGTCAAAATCACGTCCCGTCTTTGTAAGGGAAACGCTGGGCAAACCGCGCACGCGAACAAGCTGTCGCTCCCCGTAGGCTTGCCGCGCTGCCAGGCTCGGGGTCGTGCGCCGTGAATTGCTAGGAAATTCGTTTTGGAGACCGGGGTTCATTGAGCCTCAGGGGCCGGGGTTGGAGGGGGTGCCGTTCTTGGTTTTGGTTGAGGTGGAAAATGATCAGTCCCGCCGCCCAGGACCAGGCCGAGGGGCTTGCGGATACGGGCACAGTCGAGCAGCGCGCTGTGGTTGCGCGGAATCTCGGAGCCGCAGACCCAGCCGCAGGCGGCGTCGCAGCACAGGCTTTCTGTCCACCCTCTCATGGCGTGGTGATGAGCTGGCGCGTGGCGGCTTTCAAATCGCCACCCTGCTTGAACGCGATGACCGGCTGACCGTGCGCGGGGAAGGCGAGGGTCGAATGCGTGAGCGAGCTGGTTTCATTGAGTTGCACGGTGGAGACCGACCACGCCGTTCCATTCAGCACAGCGTATTTCATCAGTGCGCGCTTTCCGTCCTGGCCGATGGGATTGGTGTCCATGCAGTAAGTCATCGCGGGCTGCCCGCCGGGTGTGAGCGCCATGTCGATCCACGCCGCATCGTGCCCGGTGTCCACGACCGTCGTGATCCAGGTCGAGCCATTGAACACCGTGTATTTGAGATCCGTAACTCTTTGATAGGCGACCGCCGGCTGCCCGGTCGAAGTGAAGATGAGCGCCAACCCGAAACCGCCGTCGTCGATCGTCACCGACGACCACACGCCGTTGAACGCCGCGTATTTCACGGGCCCATTCCCATCCCGATACGCGATCGACGGCTGCCCGTTTGGCCCGAAGGCGAGCGATGCGTAGTAGCCGACGCTGGCCGCGTTATCGACCGTTGTGCGCACCCACAAGGTCGTGCCGCGGATGGCGTATTTGAGGTTCACGTTCGTCGCGTCGAAGTAGGCGATCGCAGGCCGGCCATTTGGCGCGAAGACTAGCGATCCATGACGCCCGACATCGCCCGCGCTATCCACGAGTTCGACCGTCCAAGTGCTGCCGTCGAAGACGACGTAGTTCAGGTTGTCGAGCACGTCGTCGTAGTAACACATCGCTGGCTGTCCCCCGGGCGTGAAAGCGAGCGAGATGTAGCCGCCCACGGTATCCAAGTCGGGCACGGTGCTGACCGCCCACGCGCTGCCGTTGAAGGTCGCGTATTTCAGCTGGTTCGTGTTCGGGTCGAAATAGCCGATCGCCGGGTGTCCGTTTGGCGCGATGGCGATGGAATTGTCCGCGCCCACGTCGCCCGCGCGATCCACCGTGGTGAAACTCCAACCGAGCAAACCTTGCGCGGCCGCGAGCGCATTGAGGATGTTCGTCTGCGCGGCTATCTGCTGCGCCTGCTGGGCGTTCGCGGCTTCCAGCACGCCGATGCGATCCCAGATTTGAGTGAGCGTCTTCATCGTCGGCGCGGGCGCGCCGGGCGGGGTGAGGTCGCCCTGGGCGGAGGCACGAGGCGTGGTGCAGGGGGCGAGGAGCAGGGCGAAGGCGAACAGCAGGTGGATTTGAGGATTCGTTTTCATGAGCAGGGTTCGGGTTAGGGCTCAAAGGACCAAGCTTGGGCATGGAGGCTTGGAGGATCGAAGGTGAATGCGGGACGCCTTTCGTGGGTGATAGGAATTTGCTTCCGCGGGCGCGCGCTGGGAGTGGGCGGTTGTGGTGTGCGAAGTGGAATGAAGTGGGTTTGGAGGGTGGATTCTCCGTTTGAGGGACAATAGGGATTCGCTCCGCGGGTCCAAGGTTTTTCTGGCAGCGGGGATGTGATTGGTGGGCCGGGAAGGGAGCCCAACTTCTGCTCCTCCTCCGCTGGTACAAATTGGCTCAGGGACCGTTCCATAGAATGAAGCGACTCCCGTGCGGCAGACTGACGCTTCCCCGTTCCCATGGCGGCAAACTTGGCGCGAAATTGAGCGAACTCGGCATGAGGCTTTTCCTTCATGCAAGTCGTTTACCATCATTATCTTATATATGCACTACATACATCGTTAATCATTAAGGTTTTACGCCTTAACCGAGCGCGATTGAGGTCTGACCCACGCACCCGCTCCCAGCGCGCGGCCCCGGAAGCAAATCCAATGAGCAGCCATGCCATGACCCACCGCGGAGCGCAGGGAGATGCCCGTGCTGTCGGCCGCCAGGCCTTGAGTGAGTCCGGCGAAGTAGCACAGCTTGACCGCCTGCCCCGCACCACTGGCGGCAGCGCAGGGCTGAACTACTGTGACGCCACCAAAAGGTGCCTCACAGAAGCCCGTGAAGGCTATGGCGCCGGCTGAAGTCCCACGAGCAGATGGAGGAAGCGGCGGCTGCCAGCGGGAAAGGATGCGGGGACTGTGACGGTCACGGTTTCGGTGCCGTCGCCGTTGTCGTGGATCAGCGGGGCGGGAGCCGTGAGCGGAGTCCAGACGTCGAAGTTCTCGGTGCTCTCCAGGGTGAATTGCACGTCGAGCAGGTTCTTGCGGCGGCGGTATTGGACGGTCAGGCTGTTTTCGCTGATGGATACGGTGAGCAGTGCGGAGGTGAACTCAAATGGTGTGAGGCCGAGCGCGTAGCGGAGTTCATTGGAGATTCCGGCGGCACCGGCAGCGGGGCCGCTGATGAGGGGATCGGCGAGTTGGACGGGACTGAAGTAAGTTTGCCGCCAACCCTCGAACTGCCACGCGACTTCGTTGCTGTTCGTGGCCGCGGGTGTGCCGCCGGGTTGGGTGCTGAGGCCCCATTGGGCGGCGCTGTTCCACTCGCTGACTGGCGCGGACTCGTTGCGCACGATCATGGTGCGGCCGCCTCCGTCGGTCGCGGGGAACCAAGCGTCGCTGTAGGTAAAGGACTGAATCACTGCGCCGGTCGCATCGCGCAGCGTGATGGTTTCCCCACTGTTCCTGAAGGCATCGGCGGGGCCGTAAGTGCCCGCGATTCGCGGGCCGGTGCCGTAGCGGGACTGAAACGCCGCCACGCTGCGCCCCGCGATGATGCTCTCGCCACCGGCGAGCGTAGTGTTCGCAGGGAATACGAAATCAACGCCTTCGGTGAAGGCGCAGCCGCTGATGTCGAGCGTGCTGAAGCCTGTGTTTCGCAGTTCGATGAATTCGTAGTCGTCCTTGTCGGTGCTGACCGCCAACTCCGGACCTGCGGGCGGCGCGGGATGGTAGTGCAGTTCGGTGATGCGGAGGAAAACCCGGGCCAGTGGGGCGGTCTGAGTGCTGGTGATCGTGATGGTGTCGGTCCCGACCTGCGCGCCCTGATGATCAAATGCCTGGAGCGTGAGCCCGTTCGGGCCATTGAGCAGCGCGAGGCTCAGGCGCCATGTGCTGCCGCCGGTCCATTCGATGTCGAGAGCCGCGCCGGTGTCGGCCCGGCGAATTTCCCGCACGTCAATCCACCCTTTACCCTCGAGCGTGACCTGCGGGGCATCGACCGAGAAATTCGCGCCGCCATTGGTGGAAATGGCGAACGGCACGGCGGCGGGAAGCTGGGAGAGGACGTAGGTCCGCCGCGCGGTGATGTAGGTCTGCGCGGGGGTGAAATTCTTGCCCGCTTTGGTTCCGTAATGCGCGATCCACGAGGCCATGTAGGCGGTGTTGAACGTCGTGTTGATGAGGTCGCGCAGGTGCCCGTGGAAGAGCCGCCGATTGGCCGGAAGATTGAAGACTTTGACCAGATTTCCCGTGGTGCCGATGAGCGGGGCATTGGTCGCGCGCTGGAAACACACGTCGCTGTCATGCTGGAAGGCGAGGAAGCGATTGTCGTCAGGGCGGAGGTAGAGCTTCAGGTTGTGCGGCTGGTTGTGGGTATAGAAGTCGTTGTTCCCGACGAGCGACTGCAACGCGAAGGTGCGCGCCCATTGGTCCACATCCATGAGCCGGCGGGTCGCGGCATCCAGCGCGCTGCCGCTCAGGCCCATGGCTGCTCCCAGTGCCATGAGCCGTTCCGCTCCGGGCTGCACGTCCGTGTCGTGCGGAGCGAAAGTCCAGCGGTAGTTCTCAGGGTCAGTGCCGTAGCGGGTGATGTCGCCATAGGCGATGGGACCGGCGGCGATGACTTTTGGACTTTCCGGGTTTCCGTTGGTCGTGCTGTTTGCGTAGTAAATGCCGTCGAACTTGTAGAGCGGCGAATCGCTTCCATTGTCGAAGTGCCGGTCGAGCCAGTCGTCGGAGTAGTCCGTGCTGAGCAGCGCGACACTGGTGTGCTGAACGCGCGGGGTGATGACGCGGATGATATCGTCCTGCAGGCCGGCGAGGCCGCCGCCGGCGTGTCCGGCCATGTGTTTGACGAGAATTTCGTCAGGGGACGGACTGCCAATCGGACTGCGTCCGGAACGGTCAATCACGATGCGCCGGTGGACGCCGCGGAACAAACGATCGGCGGGGAAATTGACGGTGTAGCCGACAAACTCGTCATACGGCCGCCCGTAGGGACTGCCTCGGAGATGCACGCCGGCATCGTAGCACACATCACGTTCGTTCGTGATGATCGTCGCGCCAAGGAAGCCGTTGCTCATGAGATTCGCGTTGGCGTGCAGCGCAGTGACGTCGGCCAGCGTCATAACGATCCTGACATTGTGCAGCTTGGTGAGATTGGCGCGATTGTCCTGCACCTTGTAAAGTGCGCGCGACGCCAAACCGCCTGCGGGCGCGGTGGCCGTGGCGGCAAGCGTGTCGGTCGCTTCGACATAAAACTGCACGATGGCCGACGCACTCTGACCCGGGATGTCGGCGGAATACTCCCCGCCCGTCAGGCTCATCGGCGTGCTCTGCCATGCTCCGCCGTTGACCGAATAACGCAGCGTCGCCGACACCACGCCCTCCGGATCGCTCGCCGTCACGGTAACCGTCACCGGCGCTCCGGCGGCGGGGACGACCGGGGCATGGGTGAGGCCGGCGAACACCGGCCCAATGTTCGCAAAACCGCGTGAGTTGGCTGCACCCGGCGTGCCTGCGGCTTCCGGCACGGCGAGCAGCGTGGTGCGTGGCAGACGGTTGAAATAGAGCCGCGTGTTGAGCGAAGGACAGCCCGAGACCCAGCGGGCGCGGAACGCAATTTCATACGTGCGGCCATTCACGACGCTGCGTCCGGAGGCGAGGGTGGTTTCGACGTGATCACTGTCGTGATCCGTCCCGCCCGTGGCGACGAGGCGAAGCACCTGATTTTCCGGTGCTGCCGGCTCGGCGATGATCGTGCCTTGATGATTTCCCAGCGCGCGCCAGCTTGTCAGGTCCGCACTGAAATTGCTGTTTCGCAGCATTGGGATGCGCGTGCCGTCGGGGTCTTCGATCACCTGGATGTCGTCGAGGAGAACTTCCCCGTCGCCCAGCAGGCCGAACGCAAACTCGCGCCACTGCGTATCCGGCCCGATGGGACTCGGCGCCGCCACACCCCGGTAAGTATAAGTCTGCCATGCTGTGCGGGATGACTCCTTGCTCGCCGCCCATGTCTGCGGCGCACTGCTGGCGGCGTTCGCATCCCGCCGCTCCAGTGTCGCGCCGCCGCCGTCCGGCGCGCCCGGCCACGGGTGTCCATCGGCCCAGGCTACGGTGTCCGCGGGATTGCCCGCCGGGTCGCGCAGGATCACGCGGCCACGGGAATTGCTGAGCCTGTCATTGAGCGGGCCTGTCAGGTTGGCACCGGGATGCAGCGATTGCAGCGCGGCGGGATTGCGGGCCACCGCCAGATATCCGCCCGCGGCAAGGGTTGTTCCCGAGGGAAACACAAAGCCCGTGTCGCCATCAAGCGACCAGCCCGTGAGGCTGACGGGCGCTGCCGAGCGATTGAACAACTCGACGAACTCCGTATCGAGTTCCCGTGCCGGCGTGGGCGGCGCGAGCGTTTCGCGGGCCGTCAGCGTCATGCCGAATGCCGCATCGGGATCGCCTGATGTGGCCTGATGCAGTTCCACGGCGATGACGTTCACACCCTGCACCAGACTGCCCGGCGGCAGCAGCACCGGATCGCTCAACGTGGCCTCGCTCACCGGACTCGACGCGAGCGTCGCGTGGGAAACCGTTCCATCGGGCATATTGCGCCGCGCGATTTCAGTCCCATTCAAATAGAACACGGCTCCGTCATCCACGACGGAGCGGAGCGTGAGTTCGGTCTGTGCCGGATTGCCCGTGAAATTGAAACTCCGGCGAAAATACGTAGTCGTCACGCCGGTCGGAAGCGCCGCGCCCGGGGCGATGCGTCCGCTGCGTTCGTGCCCGGTGATTTCAGCGGAGGAAAGCGCGCGGTTATAGACCGCGACCTCATCGATCGCGCCGCGATGGAACTGGCCGACATCCGCCCAGTGCCGTCCGATGTACCACGTATCGCGCGGCGCGAGAGTCCATGCCGAAGTGCCCGTCGCGGAGGGCACTTCCACGCCGTCAATCCAAGCGCGCACGGTGATCGTGTTGGTTCCCGGCGCATTCCCGCCCGTCTTGGTGATGACGGCATAGACCTTCTTTCCGAAATGATCCGCGCCCAGATCCACCGCGACATTGCTCACGGTGACCCCGGCTCCGTTAATGCCCAGAAGGTTGCTGTTCTCGATGAAGGTCATGAGCGGTGCGCCGCTGAAACCCGCCGAGCCGTTGTTGGAGAAGATGCCGCTCCACTCCGCCTGCGTGGTGTGGGTGAACCACGCTTCGATCGTCCAGTCGTTCGCGAAGACCCCGCTCAATCCCCCGCCCCTGACGTGCGTCGTACCGCTGAACAGCACCGCGCCGTTCGTATCGCCCGCGATCAGTCCTGGCTGCGCTGTGGCATTGGTATAGGTGCCGTTTTGTGCGCCGCCGGCTGCGGCCGCATCAACCGCCGTCCCCGTTGCGGGATTCTCGCCCAGCCGCCAGTGGGCAATGGGCGCGGCGGATTGAATGACGCTCGCGTAGCTTTGGCCGGCGGGACCTTCAATCGTCGCGACCCCGGTCGTCCATGCGTTGTCGTTGTAAGCCCGCTGCCGCCAAGCGGTGCCCAAATCCGCACCGCTCGCCTCATAGCGCCATGAGTCGCCAAAATCCGCGAAGACATGATCCGCAAACGCACCGCGAAATGCCGGCACCGTGCGCGGGTGATAGTGGATTTCGGAAATGATCAGATCATCGTGCAGTTGGATGGTATTGGGGCTGCCGGGCGTGGGGCCTGTCGGCACGAGCCATTCCGTGCCGCCGCCAGAGCGGGCCTGACCGGTGGAGCGGAGGCGCCGTGCATCGAGCAGGGCAGCCTGACCCGGCGCGAACAGGAACAGTTTCGCGCTCGCGGGCGGCGAAAAGCCGAGGGCCGTCGCCTCGAGCGATACCAGGGCACCGGGCGCCAACTGGCCAGGCGGAAGCTCGTAACTTCCGCTGCCATCCGACGCCGCCAGAATCATTCCGCCCACCTCTACGGCAGTCGTCCCCGCATTCCGCAGTTCGACGAATAAACCGGGGCCAGCCGGAGCCAGTTCGTTGAGCACCATACCCGGTGAAGGCGGTGGCACCGGGAAGTTTTCCGCGCCCGGCGTGCCGCCCGTCTGCGCGCTGACGCGCCAGCTTGCCGCCTCGGCACTGGCGGTATCGACGCGGAGTTTCGCCAGCGTAGATCCGGCGCCGTCCGCGCCCACCGGCCAGTCGCCCGCGTCATTGTAGGCGAGTTCGTCCACAATGCCGCCATTGCGGTTTCGAAGTCGTATGGTCTCGCCCTCATTGGCCAGGCTGCCGGTCCACGGCCCGAGCGCAGCGGGCGGATTCCCGGCAGTGCCGGAGACCACGAGGAAGCCGCCTGACGGCAGTACGGTCCCTACCGGGAAAACGAAATTCACGCCGCCGGTCATGCTCCAGCCTGACAGATCGAGGTCGACAGAGAGCACATTCTTCACCTCGACCCATTCCGGTGAGGCCGCAGGCACTGCGTGATACATGAGCTCATTGAATACCGCCGTCGCGTCCGCGGATCGTGCGACTCCCGCCATGAGGAACAATGAGAGGCCCGTCAGCAGCGGGGCGCGGCGGGCCGCAAAGTGAGGGGATTTGTTCATAGTGGGCTCAAGCCACAAAAGCGCCGTGGCGGGAAAATCCGGTCCCCGTTTTGTGAAGAGAGTCGGGGACCGGAGGTCCCCGCCACGAACTGCTCCCGCTGACGGCGCGCGAATGCGAGGCACCCCACGGCGAGGAACCCTGCCGAATAAGGATTCGGGATTCCCCGTAGCGCGTCAAGGACTCCTACAGCGGATTCGGCTGAATTTGCTTCCGGGGGCGCGCACCGGGAGCGGGTACGCCGGTCATGGGAGGAGGGGGGGCGGTGTCTGACCGCGCGGGTAGGGCGAGGTCGTCGGCAAAGTCGCGGTCGGGTCCGGTACTCGGGCGGGTTTTGCGGAACGCACGGACTTGATGAGCTGCCACGCCAGCCACCCCAGGCAGGCCGCGGCGGTCCACGCCACCGCCTTCCGCAGCGAGGGCATCCGCTCGAGGGCCAGGGCGAGGCCGGCCACCGCAGATCCCGCGAGTTGGTGGCGTGAACACCGCCCCGCGATGATTTTCAATTATAGTGGGTGTCAGCGGGGCTCCTTCCCCCATACTCGGAGCAACTGGGATTGAGCCTTTCAAGATCGACTCGGACCTTTCTTCAATCATTCCTAGTCATGGCCGAGTCTTTCCAGATGCAGACGCCCATGACTCTCAAATCCGAAACCACTCCCTCGCTGAAGGGATTCTGGAGCCTCTTCGTCATCCAACTTCAGGGCGCCTTCAGCGACAACTTCTTCAAGTTCCTCGTGACCTTCTTTGCTGCGCGCGGGGTCACGGAAGAAATGCGGGACGAACGCATCTTTCTCATCCTCGTGGTCTTCACGCTGCCGTTCATCCTGTTCTCGATGGTCTCGGGCTGCCTCTCGGACCGCTTCGCCAAGGGACGGCTGATCACCTGGACGAAGGTGCTTGAAATTGGCGTCATGGGAGTCGGTACGTTCGCGCTCTATTCGCAGAATTTTCACTTCATGCTGGTGGTGATTTTCCTGATGAGCTTTCAAAGCACCGTGTTCAGTCCGGCGAAATACAGCTCGCTGCCGGAATTGCTGCCCGAATGGCGGCTGAGCTGGGGCAACGGCATTATCGGCATGGGCACGTTCGTCGCGATCATTTCCGGCGGCGTGCTGGCCGGCATGGCCTCGGCCAAACTCGGCGACAACGGACTGTGGATGGCCGGTCTGGTGCTGATCGGGTTGGCCGGCGCCGGAACAGCCGCAAGCTTCCGCATCCCTCGCATCGCCGCGGCGGACCCGGGAAAGAAGTTCCGCTTCAATTTCATCGCCGAGCTGGCAGGGAACCTGCAGTTGGTGCGCCCGAACCGCGTGCTCAGCCTGGCGATGGTGGGCAGCGTTTATTTCTGGCTGGTCGCCGCGCTGTTCGAGCCGACTCTGGTCGTTTACGGTCAGGACATTCTGCATCTGGCCGACGACGCGAACAGCCTGCTGCGCGCCTTTCTCGCCGTCGGACTGGGAGCCGGATTTGCCATGGCGGGCTTCCTGTCTGGGCGCAAGATCGAATACGGCCTGGTCCCGCTGGGCGCGTTCGGCCTGTCGGTCAGTGCCCTGCTGTTGGCGATTCCGGGGGTGAATTTCGTGCAGGCGTGCGCGCTGCTGACCTGCCTCGGCATTTCGGGCGGGTTTTTCGTGGTACCGATCAATGCCCTCATCCAGCACCTGCCGGAGCGAAGGCACAAGGGCTCGGTGCTGGCTGCCAATGGCCTGCTGGCATCGTTCGGCGCGCTGCTCGCGGCGGTGCTTTTTCTTGTCCTCAAGCGAACCCTGCACATCGAAGCGAACTTCATTCTGGTGCTCATCGGCACGATCACCATCGCCGCCACCATCTATGCCATGTGGCTCGTGCCCGACTCACTGGCCCGACTGCTGCTGTGGCTGCTGACCCACACCTTCTACCGCGTGAATGTGCAGGGCCGAGAAAACCTGCCGGAGAATGGCGGCGCGCTGCTGGTGTCCAACCACCTCTCCATGGCCGACGCCCTGTTTCTGATCGCCTCGACCGACCGCCCCATCCGCTTCATCATGCATCGCGATCAGTACGAGAAGCCGTACGTCCGCCCGATCGCGAAGATGCTCAAGGTGATCGTCATCGCCTCCGACCTGCCGCCACGCGAAATGCTGACATCGCTGAAAACGGCGACGGAATGCATCCAGAACGGCGAGGTCGTCTGCATCTTCGCAGAGGGTCCGATCAGCCGGACGGGCCAGACCCTGCCGTTTCAGAAAGGCATGGAGCGCATCATGAAAGTCGTCGACGCGCCGATCATCCCGGTCAATCTCGACAATGTTTGGGGCAGTATCTTCAGCTTCCAGAAAGGCAAGCTCTACTGGAAGCTGCCGCGCCGCATCCCCTACCCGATCACCGTCAGCTTCGGCGCTCCCATGCCTCCGGATTCGAAGCACCAAGAGGTCCGCGCCGCCGTGGTGACGCTGGCATCCGATGCCTGGCACCTGCGCAGGCGGACCACGCCGACCGCCGGAAAGGCCTTCGTCACGACGGCGCGGCAGGCGCGGCGGCGCTTTGCCTTCGCCGACACCAGCGGCGCGAAGATGGATTTCATCACCGCCCTTGCGAAATCTCTCTTCCTCAACCGGAGGCTGCGCGGCACCTGGACCGGCCAGAGGAACGTCGGCCTGCTGTTGCCGCCGTCGGCTGGCGGCGCTCTGGCAAACCTCGCCGGCATGCTGATGGGCAAGACCGTGGTGAACCTGAACTACACGCTGTCCGAAGACGGCATCCGCTCGTGCATCGCACAGTGCGGCATCCGCTGCGTCGTGAGTTCGAAAAAGGTGATGGAGAAACTCAACCTCGACCCGGGCGTGCCGGTTATCCTGCTGGAAGACATCGCCGCCAGGCCCACGCTGGCCGAAAAGCTGACCGTCGCCGCGATGGCCCGCTTCTGTCCCCGGTCGCTGCTGCTGCGCTGGGCGGCCGGCGGCAAGCCTCCGGGCGTCGACGACACGGCGACGATCATCTTCAGCAGCGGCAGCACGGGCGAGCCGAAGGGTGCGATGCTTTCCCATTTCAACGTGGTGTCGAACATGCTCCAGTTGCACCAGGCTTACGATTTCAAGCGCGACGACCGCTTTCTCGGCGTGTTGCCCTTCTTCCACTCGCTCGGTTTCACCGTCACACTGGTCGGCCCGGTCGTCTGCGGCAACGGCGCCGCCTACCACCCGATTCCGACCGATGCCCGCACCGTGGGCAAAATGGTGGTCGAGCACAGGCTGACGCTGCTGCTGGCAACGCCGACCTTTCTGCAGATCTATCTGCGCGGCTGCGAGGCGAGGCAGTTCGGCGGCCTCAATCTCGTTGTTGTCGGCGCGGAAAAGTTGCCCGCACGCCTCGCCGCCGCATTTCAGGAAAAATTCGGCATCCTTCCGCTGGAAGCCTACGGCTGCACCGAGTGCTCGCCCGGCGTCGCGGTGAACACCCGCGACGTCCGCGGGCCGAACCTCCGCCAGACAGGCAACCGTCCGGGCACGATCGGCCAGCCGCTTCCCGGCGTCGCCGTCCGGTTCGTCAATCCGGAGACCGGCCGCCCCTGCGGATTCGGCGAACCCGGCTTGATGTGGGTGAAGGGAGTGAGCGTAATGCAGGGCTACCTCGGCAAGCCGGAACTCACTGCGGCGTCCGTTGTGGACGGCTGGTACAACACCGGTGACATTGCGGCGCAGGCCGACGACGGCTTCATCACCATCACCGACCGCCTCAGCCGCTTCAGCAAGATCGGCGGCGAGATGGTGCCGCACATCAAGGTCGAGGAAGTTCTCCAGGATATCGTCGGCCTCACCGAGCAATGCTTCGCCGTCGCCGGACTACCCGACGAGAAGAAAGGCGAGCGCCTCGTCGTGCTGCACACGCTGACCGATGCCGACATCGCGCGCGTGCTGGAAAGGCTCGCCACTGCGGCGATTCCAAACCTCTGGAAACCACGCGCCGACCAGTTCTTCCACATCGACGCGCTGCCCTATCTCGGCAGCGGCAAGCTCGACCTGAAGGCGATCAAGACGACCGCCGCCGTGCTGGCTGACGCTGCGGCCTGATCACCCCGAGACCATGCCCCGCCGGCGTCGCTCCTCATTCCCCGGCCCAACCGGCCGAGGATTTCGGTGCGGCCGGAGCCCCCGAGTTCAAGCAACGGCGGCCTGATCGATCGACGACTCGCGGGCCAGTCGTTCGGCCTCGAGGACGGGTGACTGATGGGCCGGGAATGAGGAGCCTCAGGACGGGTCGAGCACCAGGGTGCGTTCGTCATCGAGCCGGAACGCGATGGAGGAACAGACACTTTCTGCCCTCCCACGCTTACCGTTCGGCCGCAGCTTCACCGGCCGCCTGCTCATCGGTTGTCGGGCGATGTTTGTGCCACCAGTTGAGCCACAGTTCGGGCTTTTCTTCGAATTGCTCGCCCGTCAGGCGGCGCAAATGTTGATAGATCATGCCGCCGACGTCGTTGCCCGCTTCGAGTTCGCTCATCATCAGCGACAGCGAGTCCTTGCCACCCATACTGGCCAGCGCCGCGACCGCGTAGCCATGCACTTTCTCGTCACGCAGGAAAGGTACAAACCGCGGCATTGATTCAGGATGCTTGAGGTTCGCGAGCGAGGAAAGGGCCTCGATGCGGATTTGCACGTTCGGGTCGTCCGCTAATTTGAACAGCACGTCGGCGAACTTCGGATCGGGGTCGGATCGCAGCGACACGGCCACCGCCTGCCGAGTGTCGTCGAACCTGTCTGCCCCAAGTCGCTCCAGTTCCGGAGCGAGCAACTGCGGCGCCTTGCCGCCGAGGCTGCGGGTGGCTCGATAACGCAGCTTGTCGTCCTCGTGACGAGTCAGCTCAACCAAACGCTGGAAGTCCGCGCGCGTTTCATCGCTAAATTCGATATCTACCCAATCCATCAGCGCCGCCGAGTCGCTGACGATATCCAGGCGTTCGGAGCGCAGGCCGTCGGAGAACGTCTGCAAAACCAGCGGCGTCGAGAAGCGCGCCATCGCCAGGCCGATGTCGAGCCGCAGATTCGCGTCGGCTTCCGACAACCAGGCATCGCGCAAGGCAACGATCAGCGGTTCCGGCCGCTCGCTGCTGCACAACCCAATGATGTCCGCCAGCTTCGCCGCGCACGAGCGGACGAGTCGCTCCTTGTCGGACAACGCTGCCACGATGACCGGCACCGCGCCTGCGATTTCCGTTTCTGCGTCCGCCGCCGGAATGACGTCCTTCCAATGAGGCATCCCCGAGGGATCGCCCGACACGAACGTCGGAGTGTTGCTGAACCGCCGGCTGAAGACTTGCGAGTTGAGATGCATCCAGCCACGTAGCCGCCAAACTTGCGGCTCTTCGCTCGCCCGTTCAGCGTGCACACAGATCGTGCAAAAGTCCGCGAACGAACAATAACTGAGCGCGCGACACACCGCCTGCTCTTCGATCGGAGCGTACCCGCCGTACGACATGCCTTCTCCGAAACGCTGCGCGAAGTAATTGCGCCGCAACGCCGTGGGGAGTTTGTCCGTCGCGCCGAGTTCGTCCATCACCCAAGCGATCCGCCGGGCCTGTGAACGCGCTTCGCCCGGCTGGAACTCACCTTTGTCCGGCCGTTGCTCCAGTTCTGCTTGCAGGGCCATCATCAGATGCGGTAACGCCAGGGGGCCAATGACGATCAACTTTTCGCGTGCTGCGACTTCGTTGGTCGAAAGTCCTTTGACCAGATCGTTGATTCGTTGCGGGGTGATGCGAAGTACAAATTCCGGAGTCTCGCGTTCACGTGGGACGACGAAGTCCGATTCGACTGATTGCCACCACTTCTCGCATTGATCCGCCGTTAAAACATGTTTGCGACCGGTCAACTTCCACAACGCGGATGTCACGGCGATCTGCGTAACGCTGCCCTGGACCCCTCTTACCGAGCTTTCGAGACTTTGCGTTCCATCGGGTTCGATGCTCGGAATGGTCTTCAGCAACTTGACTAACACTGGGACGGACTCGGTCGTCCCGGCCGAACGAAGCACAAGCGTCAAATGCGCTGCCATGAGATCCGTTGCCTTTAAACCGTTCAGTCGTTGATGGACACTCGGTAAGGCACGTTCTCCCAGTTCGATCAACCGTTGGATTCGCGGATCGAGGTTTTCATCGGCAGCGTATTGACTCTCCCAAATGGCGACAAACATCGCTTGCGGCGGCGTTCCTGGTTGATGAAAGAAGCCACCACCGGTCTGTGGAATCAAACTGGCCAACTGACTTTTTGCCAGCGAATCGAGCAGCTCTTCGGGATCATTGACTTTCGAGAAATCGCCAACGACTGGAGGCGGATCGAGCTGAATCAGCATGCGAACTTCCGGTGGATTCTCTTCCTCGCCGCGCACGCGTTGAATCCCGCGGCAGTTCCCATCTTCGTTAAACATCACGATCAGCGTGTGCCCATCGCCGAGCGATAGTTGATGCGTGACCTTCCCGCCCTCGCTCGTCTTGCGAGTTTCCCACTCCTGCTGTGTGACGATCTCCTGGAACTGCGGTTCAGTCATGTCGAGCGACAAGCCATGCAGCTTTGGATACTGCTTCAGGAATTCGAGGCCCTTTCGAGTCCCCGTATCTACCGCTTCGACCTTCACTTTTGCTTCAGCTATCTCCTCGGTCAGTTGCAAGAATTCTTTGAAGTACTGAGTCCGTTGCGAGCGTTCGCTCGTCTTCTCGAGCGCTTGCCGAGCAGCTGCGATAACGCGACCGTCAATCGGGCCTGACAATTCTTTCCGATGATCGAGATAAGAACGGACCATCTGCTCCGAAACGATGTCATTCGCCGAGCTGCCCGCCTCGATAAGTTTGACGATCGCCGGGACCGCGATGTCACCCAAACGGATCAATCCCCAGCGAGCTTCTTCGCTGGACGAAACCATCTCGATGAGGATCGGAATCGCTCGTTCGCCACCGAAATCCGAAATCGCCATTGCAACGGTGTTGCGAACGTTTGGATTCCGATCATGCTTCAATCGCGCGATGAATTCGTGATCGTCCGCCGAGCGCACGAAAGTGGCGACTTTGATCGCGGTCAGCACTTCATCTTCTGCCTGACTCGGATTCCGCAACATCCTCGAGAAAGTCGGCAGCAGTCGGCGATAATCGAAATCGAAGAACGGTAAGCCACGACCCGGCCGCTCCTCCAACGCCTCGATGCCGAAGCGGATATCGATCAAGGCCAACTGCCGATTTGACGCGTCGCCGGCGACCCAATCCAGTGCGTAGACGAAATGTTCTTGCGTCGCGATCCCTCGCAGCTGCCACAGCAGCGTTCGATACGACTCGTCGCGCGGGGCGAGGCATTTTACCGTTGTCGTGACTCCATCCCGCACGACCGTCAGCTGCGATTCGTCCGAGTGCAACGGCGGCGCCGAGGGATCCGAGGGATCGCCCTTGAACCAATTCGTCTTCACGAGGAGCCGTTCCAGTTCCAGCATTCGCAGCGGATCGATTTTGGATGTCAAACGCGCCTCGGGTTGCTTCGCGATGTCGCCTCGAGCAGGCAACTCGGCGATGTAGTAAACGCAATTGCCATTCGCCTGAATGTCGATCTGCTCGGCCTGCTGCGTCCGATGCGTATTCTTAAACGTCACCGATAAACTGTCGAACGTCACCTTTTGCGGTCCGTTCTCGCCGCGAATTCGCTGGATGCCGCTGCACTTGCCATTGTCAAACATCACGACGACGACATGCTCATCGCCGGTCGGGATCGCATACCGCCGCTTGCCGCCGTCGCTCAGCGTCGACTGAGCAGCCAATTGTCCAGCTCGCACGATCGCCTTGAACCGCGCCTCAGTCATGTCGAGCGACAAGCCATGCAGCTTCGGATACGGCTTGAGGAATTCGAGACCAGCCGGCAGATCGATACTCATCGCGAGATCAGAGCACGACTTCTCTGCCTCGATGGCGTCCTTGAGCCACGCATCTTGGTCAAGCTTTCCCAGCGTGACTTCGATGTCCGGCGGCGCGCTGCCCTCGGTCACGGTGACGTCGGCCGTTCCCTCCCAGCTCGGTGCGATTATTCCGGAGACTGCCAGGCTGTGGTTCGCATAACCCTCAACGACGATCTTGTATTGGCCCGGCGGAAGAGGTTCGGTTTTGAAGGTGCCGTCCTCGTTGGCGTTGAGAGCATCGAACAACACCACATCGCGGTGTGTCAGCGTCCCGCAGCCACCTGCCTTTTCGTTGCAGACATGCACAACCAGCGTGTTGACCTCGAAGTCCTTCGGGATGACGATGCGTCCCGCAATCGATTGGCCAGCCCGCCGAGACACGCTGAGGCTCTTCGTCTCCCGGTCCGCAATCTCGATCCATTGTCGGTCGAGATAGACGCTCTTCTGAGCTGTGCCGGTGCCTTCCCGAACGATTTCCAGCAGTCGAAAACGCGCGACCAGATACGTCCCGGCACGCAGATCATTGAGAGTGAGCGACTCGCCGTTCTTTAGCCTACTGGAGCGCACTCCGCCGTGCTCTTCGTGGCCGTACTCATCGCGACGACCGTGCTTGGCATGAAACTCGGGATCCATGCGTTGTACGAAGATTCGTGAATCCGCTTCGGCTCCCGGCATATCGTACTTGATCTCCAGGCTAGCTGATGGAGCGGGCTCCGCGACTGCGGTTGAACCGTCTGCCACCTTCTTCTTCGGCGTTAGCTTGATCTGGCGGAGCACTTCGCGGGCGGCCTTGGGTCCTTCGTGGAAGAATTGCTTCAACGGGATGGTTTCCGTCGGCAGGAAGTCTTCGTAGTCCGGGTGATTGTAGACGGCGAAGCGGACTTCGAGTTCATCACGATCGGGGCGCTGGGCGATATCCTCGGGGACATGTGGGATCGTGAAGTAGATGCGACTCGGCGCGTTTCGCGCCCAGACCATGAGCGCGATGGTCGTCTCTTCCGAATTCGCCGTCTTCGGTTTGATGGTGCGGAAATTCGCCATCGTACCCTCAACGGGCTTGCCGGTCACAGCATCGACGATCTCGCACTCGATGAGTTCATTCTCGACGTCGATGCTGATCGCGCCCGTTGTGAGGTCGCCCTTGAAGTCACCTTCCAAAGGAACAAGGACATTTCCCTTGCCGTCCTCCAAGCGGAAGCTGTTCCCGAAGCGTTCGGTCGCCTGCAACGAATACTCGCCGCGCGGAGCAACCAGCCAACGATGCGTCATATGCTCGAACGTCTCCGCGCGTTCCTGTGTCACCGCCAAGCCGACGTTGCCCGCATCAAACGTGACGACCTGCTGCGGTTTGAGCAGCACTCGCACGACCACCGGTTCGCCGGTGTACATGATGCCGGTCGTCTTGACATCATCACCCTTCGCGTTCTTTGCTGTAACCTTCAGCTCGCTGAGCCACAAAAACGATGCCAGCGTCACCGGCTGGTCGCTGACGTTCTGCACCAGCAAGTTGAGTTTCGGTTTGGTGCCGTGACTGAGCGATTTGTTGCGGCCTTCGGGGATGACATCCAAAGCTGCTCGCAAGCCGTTGACTGGCTCGCCCCATACGAGTTGCTTCGTGATATCCGGCTCGGATTCGGGATCGAAATTCGGTTCGTCATTCGGTTGCAGAGCCGGAAGACCACTCGGGCGATAACCGCGCTTTTTGACCGAAAATTCGACCGGCGCAGTGACCACCTCGCCCGCAATGCCTTCTGCCGCGCCCCGGTATCTCACTACCACCCGCTGCTTCCCGACCAGAGGCTGCTGCGACAAAGCGTGGATCCAACTATTTGGCCGCAGCAACATCTTGATCGACTGCTTTGGTTCGAGCGTCGATGTCAGCGCGCCGCCCACAAGCTCGTGTTTTTCGCTGATGAAACTCAACTCAGGCCGCTCGATGGGCTTGCTGTCTGCGTCGAAGTAGTCGATTGAAAACAAGAACTGGCCGAACCAGTCCACAGCGAAATTCCGAGATGACTCGTCGTGGATCGAGCCATACCGCAGCTCGCGCACTGACACCGGCTTGTCCGAGACATTTTCAATCTCAACCGCGAGCCCAACATCCTCGAGAGTCTCAAACGCCGTCACGCTCCGAGCGGAATCAACCGCTTCCTCGCTCATCGAACTCAACACTGGAACAACCTTTGCTCGCAGGCCGTTGACGACTTCGCCCCAACCTGGCTGGCCGTCCGGCTCGCCAATCGCGTTCGTATCTTCGGATGCCATGGATATCTGCTCAGTTTTCTGTACTTCGTCCTCGGCCTGCGTCGAGGCCCAGACTCCCAGCGAGAGGATCATGATCGCCGGCAGTCCCACGCCGACGATGCCGACACCACCCACACTTCTCTCGGCCGACTCGCGACGGAAGAGACGTTGGACGCGGTCCAGCAGCGAGCCACCTCGAGCACCCAAGGCCAGCAGCGTTGATTTGCCGCGGAGTTCTTCGATCGCCAGCAGCGCTCGGCCGTATTCGACACGGTTACCGAGCATCGACACGGCCAGATCGTCGCAGCAGTTTTCACGTTCGATGCGAATGCGATGCGACAGCCACCAGACAGCCGGATGGTAAAAGAACAGTGTTTCTATCAGCGTTTGCAACAAGTTTATCAAGAAGTCGTGTCGCCGGACGTGAGCCAACTCGTGAGCCAGGATCGCTTCCAATTGTGAAGTCGGAATACCGGAGATCACGCTGACGGGCAGCAAGATCACCGGCCGCAGATAGCCGACCGCGATTGGCACTTGAGTGAGCGTCGATTGCAGGATCTGCACCGATTGCCGCAGCCGCAACCGATTGGAAGTCTGCTCCAGCATGGTCGCAATGGCCGCCGGAACAGGCGAAACTCCCACTCGCCGCAAGCGACGGACCGTATACCAACTCAACAGCGGCCGCGCGGAACACATCACAACGCCCAAACACCAAGCGACGACGATCCATCCCAACCACGGCCGAATCATCGGGCTGACTCGCTCCAGCCATGAAGGTTGGAGCGGAACGCCGTTGGCGAGGAACTTCTGCGCTGAAAACTCCGCAGAGGCGTACGGCAATACGAGTGGCCACGAATTCGATTCGTGATCCAATGACCCTGGGACCAACATGGACAATTCTCTGCGGCTATCGCGCTCTAATGTGGGATCACTGGAGAATTCGGTGGCCTCATTTCCCCGATCCAGCGCGTCGGGCAAACTCGAGACAGAAAACGCCACGCGATTGCGATGCGTGGGAACATCACTCGGCATCAGCAGCCAGGTAACGACCGGAGCGGCCACCGACATGGACATGGCGACGACCAGCACGCCATATCGCGTTGCTGCCGCATATTGCCGCAGCGCGCGAACCATCGCGCCTGCCAACAACGCAATAAGTGCGAATTGCCAAACCGAATGCACCAGCACCCAGCCCAGCCGTTCCACAACATCCGCGGAGAGATGGAATGTATTCATGCTGATTTCCCCTCCATTTGATCGAGAAGACGTCTCACTTCATCGAGTTCTTGTTTTGTGGCTTGCGTCGAAGCCAGGGCCTGCAGCACCAGGCACATCGCCGCTCCGTCGTAAACTTTCTCGATCAGATCGCCCAGCATCCGCTTGCGGGCCGTCTCGCGGGAGAACGCCGCGCGATAGATATGCGGCGACGCATTCTCGTCACGCCGCACCAACCCTTTGTCCAGCATGACGGAGAGCATTTTCACGGTCGTGGAGTAAATGGTTCCCTTGTCCGCGTTGAGCCGCGCATGGATCTCCCGCACCGGGCTTGGCCCCAGCTCCCAGAGAATCCTCAGCATCTGCAATTCCACTTCCGTGGGTTGAACTGTTCTTAATTTTCGCATGGAACGGTCTCCGATTCAACCGCCGCCAACCGGTTTCCTCCCGGCCGCGACACGTATGTGACGAAAGTCTTCGCCACCCAATGTAGCGAAGACTTTCGTCACGGCAAGACAATTTAGCGAAAATCTTCGTCAATTGCAGTTTGCCTTGCCGCGCGCCTCTGAGCGAAGCGGCTTATATCCCGGGCGTGGCGTTTCTGACGGGAATTTCCTTTCGGGGGCGCACGCTGGGAGCGGATGCGTGCGTCATGTGAGGGGGGTGGGATGTTGACGAGCGCCTCCCAGAGGCCGTTGAGGAGGAGGAAGAACTCGCCGATTTCGGCACGGCTGATGGTTTCGATGCGACGGAGGGTGCCGCCGCAGCACGGGCATTGGAGGGGGTCGGTGGCCCAGACGGATTGGATGAGGTCACGCCAGAGTGGACGCATGGCTCGATCGGCAATTTTTTCCGGAGGAGGACCTGAACAGCTGTGGGCTGGAGTTTTTCTGCGGATGGTTTTTTAGGAGCGGGGTCGCGGTATGACGACCGGGTAAGCGGGTCGCGGTTATCCGCGGGAGCGGTTGGAATAGTGGCCGTAGTAGCGGATGGTTTGATCTCCCTTGGGTGGAATGTGATCGACGACAGCGGCGAGGAGCCGACCGAAGGGAGACCGCCTGCCGCTAGGCAGGAACGAAGCGCAGCGAAGTGTCAACTCGGTGGCGGTGAAGACCTGGAAATTGGCTTTGGTGTGTCAAGAGCGGCGGGAGCGGTAGAGGACGGTTTTGGCAGGGAAAGGAAAGCGAGGTGCAAGCAGGCGGGGTTCATAACTCGGCCAAAGCGAAAGCTGTTCCGTTGCCCGGAGGCCAGCCCAATTTCCGCCAGGGAGTAGTAATTGGAGTGACAATGTGATCGCGGTTTGGCCTTCCCCGCGACGATGAGCGAGCGCACGCAAGAGTAAGCCATGTCGATCTCAGGACTCTCCATGGATAACGAGCAACAAAGGGAAACGGTCATCGGCTGCGCCATGAGAGTTAACGGCGTGTTGGGACGGGGTTTCTTACTTACTGAGGAAAACCAGCGAGCCGATCCGAGGTCTGACCGGCACGCTTGTTCAAGGTATTGCTAGTAGTGATTCGAGTTCGGGCAGATGGTCCCGATGGTGTGAGGCGTCGACGGCACCGAACAGGGGGGTGGGAAGTAGGGCGCCGAGGGACGGCTCGTAGGGTGCCCGGGGGTGCTAGTGGGTCGCTTCACTAGCGTTGACTCGTATTTAACCCTACGTTGGTAAGCAAAGTATCCTGGGCCGGAAGTCCCAGCTCGTCCGAGGCAATCACAAAAGCGCCTAAGGCGCCTATCTCTCCCTGCTCAACAACGCGCCGGATGCGCTTGGCGTATCTTCCGCGATCACCCCGGGCCTGACGGCCCAGGCTGTGTTGATCACAAGCCTACCAAATCTTCAAGAAAGAACTTGGACTCGACGAAGTAACGAAGCGAACAATCCTGGGTACCACGCCAAAGCGATTGTGGTTGCCGGATCTTGTTTGAGCCAAGCAGGGTCCGCACAGCGGGCGCTGCTTGGCTTGCGAGGTCACTACCTCGCCTGAATTCGAATTCCACTCAATGCGGCGCACGCCTTGTCCCCTTGTTCGACGCCGCTGCTGCTCGACAGCGTGACGTGCAGGTCAAAGTCCTGCAGTTCTTGAAGTTCTTCGCCAGGGACTTTTAACGACAACGAACCGTTGTGTCGGCCCTCTGAGGCCACGCTCCAGCGCGGTTGCCCATGTCGAGGAGCGATGCTCAGAGTGACGCTCCCGCCGAGATCGGGAGCATTCGCGTTGCAGTCGGCGATAACTGTCAATTCCTTCAGTGGCCGCGGCGAGGAAATTCTCTGGACCAGCCGCGACGAGGTTCCCGTTCCGCCGATTCCGCCCACCCAGAAATAGCCGTCGCGAAAACCGCCGTGAGAGGGATGAGCAGCCGTCACTGCACCAAAATGAGCCCAGCGAGTCGCCTGGAAACCATCTTCGTAACTCAAGACATCATTGTCATCGGCCATGAGTTGTGCAGACGCGCCGGGCTGTGGCGGTTGATGCACGCAGCGGACGCGCAAGCGATCAAGTCGATTGGCCGCGATATCGGCCATCCCGTTCGGGTTCTCCATCAGTATCCGCACGAAGAAAACGTGCTTGCCTTGAACGACTTTTTTGTCTTCCAGACGCACGGTCGCGATGCCGTTGGAATTCTGTTGAACCACTTCGAGAGGCCAATTCTTCTGAGTCTCAACTGTTGTCAGAGACAGCACATTGCGCGTTCCCGGTGGAGCGGGGGCGGCTGCGTCGAGCAGAATCTCCACGTGATCCAATGGAAACCACGACTCGAAGCGATAAACCAACGACGCCGATGCGGGACCGTTCTCACGCGGCATTAATTCAAGAAATCCCGGCGTATCGGGCCGGCTTGTGAGCCTGAGATCGAGGAACCCGCGCACATCGGTGGCATGCAGCCAGTCGAATCCCGAGAACGTCTCGACAGACTCGCTCGGCGCCGTCGGGTCGCCGCCGACGGGAGTGGATCGATCGCGCGCGGAGATATTGGCCGACGACAGCGGCAGTTCCCTCGGGCGAGTCGCGTGCATCGCCTCTCGCTGCGCAGCCAGTGCGTTACGCAGTTTGATCATTTCCGGCGCCGAGCTGCCGACCCAGGTGTTCACCGAACCGTGGGGACCCGCCACGGCGAACACGGCGCAGCCGACGTTGAATTCGCGACAAACGTCGAATTGACGCCATTCGCGGTCGATCAGCGCTGCGGTCGTGGGATACTGAGTCCACTGCGGCCAATGGGGATCAGTCGCCCAGGGAACACAGATCGCCGGTTTACGCAGGGCCGTGAACTTCATGAGATGCTTGCGGAAGCTGACGCTGTCCCTGCCGTACGAATCCCAAATCCAGCCATCCGCGGTCAGATTCGGATCGGGACTCATGGGATCGCTGAACCATTGAAACACGGGGATGCCGTATTTCTCGCGCACATGCCGAGCCAGGCCATCCAGCACTTCGAAACGGGTGCCGACGTTTTCTTCACCCAGGCAAATCGCCGGAATCAATTCCGGCCAGGTCGGGCAATCCTTCTCCGGCGCCAGCCAGGCATCGAGGCGCCGCTTGCCTGTTTCCAGGTCCGCGTCCCGTTCACCGCAGTAAACCGTCAACACGTCATGGCGATGTGCGTCATCTCGATCCATGCGGCTCGCCTTTACACCTTCCCACCACGCCGCCTTATCGGGAAACGTGTCGCCCAGGCTGTGCTTGCCGAGAAAGTAGTCGAAATGCTGTTCCGGCCCGCCACCGTAAACTCCCAGCCAGCGATGACCCGGATCGGGATAGGGGCGCACCTCCGTCTGCGCCATGGCCGGCGAGACCCACAGTGATAACACGAGCATCGTTAGCAGCCGTTGTGCCTTTGTCATTTCTCAAGCTCTGAAGTTCGGAACGGCAAGGCTGTCCACCCGGTCAGTTCTCGATTGATTTGTGCCCCGCGGGGCATGAACGAATCCAAAGCATCATTTTTGCCCGCGGGCAATATAATCGTTATCGAGTATTGCAGCCACCGCCGCGCCAACACCGGTTGCTCTGCCGCCCGGGCATAGGTCTTGAACTTCGTACCCAGACCAGTGTAGATGCCACGATATCCATTTTTCGGGTTCCAGACGTTGAGTCCCACCACGCCGATGTCTTCCGTCGGCACATTGCGACGACCGTCGAAGCCGACATGTCGATTGCTCCATTCGACATCATCCCGCGAATGCGCGGCGACACAGAACTTGAGCTCGATGAAGTGACGAGAGGTTGAGTTTGTGAACGTGGTAGACCGAATCAACTCAGCGATCCGCACTTGGGATTTTTGTGGCCGATCCGGAACGACGTTTCTAGCGGGTGCGCTCGAATATGCCCCAATCGAGCGCTTGGATCCTGTCGCGGCAATTACCTTTCTGCGTGCGTGCTTGGAACAGCGAACGGATGACAGTCTTGGCTGCCGGGCGATGAGAATTACAGCGAGCACGGCCCTTGGCAGATTGCACCGCAGAATGTTTCCAGGTGCCGCCGATGTCCTAAGAGACCACCTCGATGATTCAGATGCGAGCATTGCTAACAACGCCAAAGCATTTCTTAAAAATGGGTAACACTCGAGGGTGGGGTTTACAGTGCGAGAACTATGGCATTGGAATTCACTGTTGTTATAAGCTCTTTATGAAATAGCCGCGACCCGGCCGATTACATCATCACGCACGAAGTTTGCCACCTGAAGCGCCCCGGACACGGGCCGGAATCCTATCAGACGAGACTATTCAGCGACGCGAACACGCAGGCGCCAGAAACGATTCAAGAGCTCCAAAGGCAGAGGAAAGACTGTCTTTTCGAGAGAACCGGTCCGCTCGCGAGTGCGAACCGGCAAGGTGGTCTCAGTCCAGCCGGTGAGACGGTCGCTGGATTCCCAGTGCAGCGTGACGCCGGTGAGGGCGGGGTCGGTGAAGAGCCAAAGTTCGGCGCCCGCGGCGGATTGGTGAAGGACTGGCAGGTGGTTGGCCGTGGCCGAGGCGGGGTGGGAGCCGCTGGTGTACTCGAGCAAGGCGGCCAAACCGTCGCCATCGGTGTCCCC
>JBJXFS010000018.1:0-5489 GCA_046155625.1 Verrucomicrobiales bacterium
CTGACGACGCCTTGGCCGCGCTGCAGGCGGATCGCGACCTGATCGTGGAATCGATGCTTCACGAACCGGTGATCGCGCAGCCGACGCATGTGAGTTTCGATGCCCGCGGTCGCGCCTGGGTGTCGCAGTACCGACAGTACCCGTACCCCGCCGGGTTGAAAATGATCAGCCGCGACAAATACTACCGCTCGAAATACGACAAGGTGCCGCCGGCGCCGCCGCACCACGACCGCGGCGCGGACATCATCAGCGTTCACGAAGACACTGATGGCGATGGTCGCTACGACCTTCATAAAAACATCCTTGAGGGCCTGAACATGGCCAATGCCGCGGTCAGCGGATACGGCGGGTTCTGGGTCATGCACACGCCCTATCTGCTTTTCTATCCCGATGCGGACGGCGATGACATTCCGGACCGCGACCCGGAAGTGCGTCTCGCCGGATTTGGGCTGGAAGACACCCACAGCGTGGCCAACGGCCTGGCCTGGGGACCGGACGGCTGGCTTTACGGCGCTCAAGGGAGCACCACGACCAGCCGCACCGTCCGGCCGGGGGTCGACCCGCCCGACGCTCCCGGCCTCTACACCGAGGGATGCATGGTCTGGCGGTATCACCCGAAGACCAAAGTGTATGAAATATTCGCTGACGGCAGCGGGAATACGTTTGGTCTCTCGTTCGATGCCGAAGGCCGCCTGTTCTCCGGGCACAATGGCGGCGACACGCGCGGCTGGCACCACATTCAGGACGGTTTGTACCTCAAGCAGGGGAAAGACCCTGGAAAATTTGGACCGGCGCCCAACGCCTTCGCCTTTGGCGAACTCCCGATGATGAAGAGCGCGCACTCGATCCCGCGCTTCTCGCACATGCTCTGCGTGGCGGCGGGCACCGCCCTGCCCGACCGGTTGCTCGGCCGATTCCTCGCCATTGACCCGCTCCACCACCATGTCGTCGCCTCCGATCGCCACCGCGACGGCTCGACGTTCTCGACCGCGGACCTGGGTTTTCCGCTGCGGACCGAGGACGAAACCTTTCGACCTGTCTTCATCACCAACGCTCCGGACGGATCGATCTTCATCGCCGACTTCCGCGAGGAATACATCGCTCATGGCCAGAATTACCAAAGCCAAATCGATCCCGACACCGGAAGACTCTACCGACTCCGCGGGCTCGACCAACCATTGGAGAAGCAGGTCAACCTCGCCGCTTTGTCCAATGACGCGCTCGTCGCCACCCTCTCGCACGCAAACCTCTGGCACCGGCAAACTGCCGTTCGCCTGCTCGTCGAACGCCGGGCGGTCGAAACCACCGACGCCCTGCGCGCACGGCTCGACTCGGCCGCCGCGCACCCGGCCCTCGATGCACTCTGGACCCTCCACGGGCTCGGCCAACTCGATGAATCACTGGCCCGGAGCGGCCTTCAGCATCCGGCTCCCATGGTGCGGGCGTGGACCATCCGGTTGCTCGGGGATGCACGGCAGCTGCCGTCCGCCGTGTTTTCCGATGGGCTCGGTCTCGCGGCCGCGGAGCCGGATCCCGAAGTGCGGGCCCAAATCGTCTCGACAGCGCGCCGGCTCCCTGCCCCGCACGCGCTGCCGCTGGCGCTGGCCATCGCCCGTCGCGCGGAGGACATCGACGACGCGTTCATTCCGCTCATGACGTGGTTCGTGATCGAATCGCACTGCGGTGCCAACCGCGACGCCGTGCTCGCCCAATTTGAAGACAAATCCGTCTGGGCCGCACCCGTGGTTCGCCGACAGATCGTGCCCAGGCTCATGCGCCGCTTCGCCGAAGCCAGTAGCCGCCAGAATCTCCTGGTCTGCGCGCGTCTCTTGGCCATGGCGCCGACTCCCGACGATCAACGCGCGTTGATGACCGGATTTGAACAAGCCTTCGCCGGCCGCGCCTTGCCCTCCCTGCCCGCGGAACTGGCCGACGCCCTCGCGGCCAGCGGCCTCGCCTCCCCCACCCTGCGACTCCGCCAAGGCGACCCCGCCGCCGTCACCGATGCCCTCGCCCTGCTCGCCAATCCCAATGGCGACGCCAAGGCGCGCCTGGAAGCCGCTCGAACCTTCGGCGACATCCGCCATCCCGATAGCCTGCCCGTTCTGCTGGAAATCGCCCTGGCCGACGCCCATGCCGAATTGCGCCGGGTCGCCCTGGGCGCACTCTCCGGTCATGAGGCCGCGGCCATCGGGGAGCGCATCGCCAGCGCGTGGCCAAGTCTCCCGCCCGATGTCCGCCCGTCGGCGCTCAACCTGCTCGTCAGTCGCCCAGCCTGGGCCATTCACCTCATCGAGGCGATCCAGGCCGGCGCGATCGACCGCCACGAACTCACCGCCGACCTGCGCGAACGGTTGCGCGCCCACAACGACTTGTCCCTCACCGCCAAAGTCGAGGCCGTGGCGACTGCCGCCACGGCACCCGCCTCGTCTCCGCGAGACCGCATTGACGACGTCCGCCGCCTGCTCGCCGGCGGACCGGGCGACGCCTACCGGGGCGAGCCGATTTACATGTCGCGGTGTGGGGCGTGTCACACGCTTTTTTTCAAGGGCGGCCAAATCGGCCCCAACCTCACCACCTACCAGCGCGATGATCTCGGCACGATGCTCGTGAGCATCATCGATCCCAACGCGGAAATCCGCGAGGGATTCGAAAACCACCTCGTCACCACCACCGACGGTCGCGCCCTCAGCGGGTTCCTCGCCGACAGCGACGCCCAGGGCATCACACTCCGCGGCTTCGACGGTACCGACCTCCCGCTCGCCCGCAGCCAGATCGCCGCCATGAATCCGGTCGGGCGCAGCCTCATGCCCGCGGGACTGCTCGACGGCCTCTCCGAGCAGGAAATCCGCGACCTCTTCGCTTATCTCCGCCAATCCCAGCCCATCACCCCGCAATGAACCCCACGCCACTCCTCCTCGCCGCTGCCCTCGCCACCACCGCCCACGCCGCCGACACCCTCCGGCTCGGCATCGTCGGACTCGATACCTCGCACGTCACCGCCTTCACGGAAATCCTCCACAACCCCCAGGCACCCGACCACGTGCCCGGCGCCCGCGTCGTCGCCGCCTTCAAAGGCGGCAGCCCGGACATCCCGTCAAGCATCAACCGCGTCGAGGAATACACGACCGCTCTCCGCGACAAGTACGGCGTCGAAATCTGCGATTCCATCGAGGCCGTGTGCGCCAAGGTCGACGCCGTTCTCATCGAAAGCGTCGACGGCCGCCCCCACCTCGCCCAAGCGAAAGCGGTCATCGCCGCAAAAAAACCCGTCTACATCGACAAACCGTTCGCCGGCACCCTGGCCGATGCGATCGAGATTTTTCGACTCGCGAAGGAAGCCGGCGTCCCGATTTTCAGCTCGTCCTCGCTCCGATTCGCCAAACAAACGCAGGCGGTGCGCCAAGGGAGCCTGGGAAAAGTCCTCAGCGCGGAAACCACCAGCCCCGCCCACCTGGATCCCCACCACCCCGACCTCTTTTGGTACGGCGTCCACGGCTGCGAATCGCTCTTCACCGTCATGGGCACCGGCTGCCAGTCGGTCACCCGCTCCTCCTCCCCGGACGGCAAAATTACCGTCTCCGGTCAGTGGACCGACGGCCGCACCGGCACTTTCCGCGAAAGCACGGCCTACAGCGGCACCGCCCGCGGCGAAAAAGGCGAGGCCCCCGTCGGCGCCTTCGACGGCTATGGCCCCCTCGTCGCCGAAATCATCAAGTTCTTCCAAACCCAACAGCCGCCCGTCTCCGCCGACGAAACCATCGAACTCTTCGCCTTCATGGAAGCCGCCGACGAAAGCAAACGCCAAAACGGAAAACCCATCCTCCTCTCCGACGTGCTCGCCCGCGCCAGGGAAAACAGGTAGTGCCAGTAGATAAACTGCCCGTCCCTCTGTGGCCCCCGGGATCAGGGAGCGGCGCCTTGGTCAACCTTGAGATCCTTGACTCGAAAGCGAAACGCTTTCATCCACCTAAGAACCAAACCTCAACCCACCCAGAAGCCCCCCAACCGATCGCCGGATGGAACCCTGGGCGTCGGCCCTTTATCCCAAAAAGGGACATTGGAACCACGAAAGACGCGAAACACACGAAAATTCATTGGGTTTATGCGGGTCTGGCATCGGATGGATCGGTGCAACATCCCGATAAATAGGAAGATGCTAGAAATTTTATATATGCAAATCATTAATGCAATAATTTTCAAAAATGCAGTTGGCTCCATTAGATTTTCGGCTATTTTGGGTCCTGCATGGCCCTCATTTTCCTTCCGCTTCGGTATTGGGTGACGCCCACGGCATGGCTGCGTTTTTGCTTTTTGTTTAATTTTTTACTTTTTATAAATGTCATTGGAGGGCGAGCCGCCACTCTGCCGGAGGGATTTGTTGAAGAGGAGGTGGGGAGTGGGTGGAACGAGGCGGTGGGGTTGGTGTTTGGCAAGAATGGGGATGGCACGAAAGACCGGGCGTATGTGTGGGAGCGGGAGGGGCGGGTCTGGATTGTGGAGGATGGGGTGAAGCTGGCGACGCCGCTTTTGGACATCGGGGAGGAGGTGGGCGGGTGGCGTGATTACGGGATGCTGGGGATGGCGCTTGATCCGCATTTTCAGACCAACGGGTATTTTTATGTTTTATACGTAGTGGATCGGCATCATCTGATGAGTTTTGGCACGGCGTCGTACCATGCGACGACGGACGATTATTATGCGGCGACGATCGGGCGGGTGACACGATTCACGGCGCGGCGCGGCGATGATTTCCGGTCGGTGGACCCGGCGTCGCGAAAAGTCTTGTTGGGGGAGACGAAGAGCACCGGCTTCCCGATTCTGCATATGAGCCACGGCACGGGCTCCCTGGTATTCGGGTCGGACGGAACGTTGCTGGCGGCATGCGGCGACGGAGCCAACTACGAGATTGTGGACAGTGGAGGCACGACGGGAGGCACCCACGCCCCACAGGCGGTGGCGGACGGTATCATCACGGCGGAGGAAAACGTCGGAGCCTTCCGCTGCCCGATGTTGGACTCGTTGAGTGGGAAGATTGTGCGGATGGATCCGGCGACCGGGGATGGGGTGGCGAGCAATCCCTTTTTCCAAAATGGCGCCCCGCGATCAGCGCGTTCCCGCATCTGGGCCACCGGTTTGCGCAATCCGCTGCGCATGACGCTGAAACCGGGGAGCGGCGAACATGATCCGGCTGCGGGCGCCCCTGGGGTCCTGATGATCGGGGATGTTGGCTGGAACTCGGCGGAAGACCTGGAAGTGGCCGACGGACCCGGCAAAAATTTTGGCTGGCCTCTTTATGAAGGCTACAATCAAAATAGCGCGTATTGGAACGTACGCCCTGCCGGAATGGACGCTCTTGACTGGGTAAAGCCGAGGTCGTCGTGGCGAGTCGGAGCTTTTGCCTTGAAGCCGGGAGGAGAAGTCGAGCGATTTGGATTGGTGGGAGGCACGGTGCCGGGGCCGGATTTCAACGGATCCTGCTCAGTGGG
>JBJXFS010000021.1:0-41006 GCA_046155625.1 Verrucomicrobiales bacterium
GTCCATCGGGCCACGCCCGTTTCCCGCTGAATACTGACTACCGAATACTTCTGATTACTGCCCGCCGCCCGCCGACCGCGCCGCCCTCCGCCTGCCGCCCCTACCGCGCTCCCCCAAAAGCGGCGGCCAGTCCGGCGAGCGCATCGGCGGCCACAGGAGGGTTGGTCGCGGCGAGGGCGGCCCGCTGCATTTCGATGAGCTGGGCGATGCCGCCGCGCGCCAACTCCAGCATGACGCTCATTTGCTGGGAGGTGAAGGTGGCTTCTTCACCGCTGCCTTGCATTTCCACGAACTCTCCGTTTTCGGTCATGACGACGTTAAAGTCCGCCGCGGCGTCCTTGTCCTCGAGGTAGCACAGGTCGAGCAAGGGGGTGCCCTGAAACACCCCGGCGCTGACGGCGGCCACCAACTGACGGAGCGGGTTTTTTTTGACTTTGCCCTCCGCGAGCAGCTTTTGAAAGGCGAGTGCCACGGCCACGCTGGCCCCGGTGATCGCCGCGGTGCGCGTCCCCCCATCCGCCTGCAGGACGTCGCAGTCGACCCACAGCGTGCGCGCACCGAGTGCCTCCAGATCCACAACGGCTCGCATCGAACGCCCGATGAGGCGTTGGATTTCCGAACTTCTTCCATCCAGCTTTCCGGAGGAAATATCCCGCCGCTTCCGGTCGATGGTCGAATAGGGCAGCATTGAGTACTCGGCCGAAAGCCAGCCACCGGAGACGTTTTGGTACTTCATCCAAGGCGGCACACTTTCTTCGATGCTGGCGGCGACGATGACCCGAGTATTGCCGAAACTGACCAACACCGAGCCGGCGGCATGCGGCGCGATGGCCGGCAAAAACGTGACGGGTCGGAGCTGATCGAGTGCGCGCGCATCGGGTCGGGTCATGCCGACGAGAAAAGCGCGCCCAAACGCAAAAGGGAAGCGGAAATCGCCAAGGCGGTTAGCGACCACCCTCGCCCGCCGACACCTTGTCGCGCCGGGCTTCGGCCGCCTCCCAACTCGCCTGACGCCGGAGCCAACGCCGCAACTGACCTTCCGCCACTCGCGGGTCCAATCGGCCGATCAGAAAGTAGGCGGCCTGCTGTTTGATCCGTCGCCACCATGTCCGATATCCATTCAGGTCGTCATGCGTCCACCGCCTCGAGTGCTCCAGATCGATCTCGAACTGCCGCCATGCCAAGGCCGCCAGCTCCGCGTCCCGGATGCGCAACATGATCTCGAAATTGATCCGCAGACTGCGCGGGTCGAGGTTCGACGAGCCGATATAGACCACATCGTCGAGCAGCAGTATCTTGGCGTGCAGTATTTGCGGCTGGTACTCGAAGATTTCGACCCCGCGATCGAGGAAAAACCGATAAATCGACCGCGACGCCCACTGCATGAGCGGCACATCCGTTTTGCCGGCCAACAGGATCCGCACGTCCACCCCGCGGCGCTCCGGCGAGGCGATCTGGCGCCGCAGGCCGACGCCGGGCAGGAAATAAGGCGAGCAAATCGCGATGCGCCGCGCCCGCTGCAAATCATCAGCCATGGCCTCACGCAGAGCGTTCGACCCAAACCCCGGATACACGAAAAGGGCGTCGACCTCCGCCCCGCACGGGACCCGGCCCTGCCGCCGCTTCCGAATCTCGCGCTGACGCCACTGCTTTTCCTCGGCCAGCAGCCACTGGGCATGAAATTCGCGAACCAGGCACCCCATGACTGGCCCCCGCACCGCCACGCCGCCATCGCGCCACCCTTCGCTCACGCCGTCACCGTCGTACTCGGGACCAATATTGCAACCACCTACGAACGCCTCCTCCTGGTCCACCACGAGCAGCTTTCGATGGTTCCGGAATGACCACGTTTCCAAGCTCGGCCGGTTAAACCACTTCACGCCGCCGCCCGCCGCCTCCAGATCGGCAAAATACCTCGGTGGCAACGCGTTGGATCCAAAGGCGTCCAAAAGCACCCGCACCGACGCCCCGCGGCGCGCCGCCTCCACCAGCGCGTCCCGAAACCGGTCCCCCACCGGTCCCGATTTGAAAATGTAGACCTCCAGAAGCACTTCCCGCTCCGCCCGACCGATGGCGGCCAGCTTCGCTTGAAGCAACGCGCGGCCGGACGCAAGCCAGTCAAAGGTATGGCGCGCCAATGGGCATACTTCGGGCTCCGCAGCTTCCGATGATGTCGCAGCGCTCATGCCGTAAAGCCTGCACCCATCCAATGCCTCTCGCCACCCGGAATCACCAGCGAATCGCCGTCGTCAAAAACATCACCCCAAAAACCACCTCGGGAAACCAGCCAGCCAGTCCAAACTGCCTCGGCCACCGCCCCCGAACCTCAAGCCAAATAGCCAGAGTCGCCGCCCCCGCCGCGACCCCCAAATAAACCGCACGGGTCGCGGCCAGCCCGCCCACCGCCGCGCTCACCAGTCCCACCGCCGCCGCACCCCCCAAGATCATCGCCCCCCACCTCACCGACGCCCACGGCAGGCTGATTCCCGGCGCCGAAACGCGCGCCGAGGCCACCAAATACGCCAACACAAGAAACGCCGCGTTCTCCAATCGCAAAAACTCCCGCGGCAACGCCGGCCCGTCCCACCACACAAGCGGCAACCAGACGCCGCCGGCAAAAACCGTCGCTCGTAACCACCGCCTCAATATCGCCGCCCCCGCTGATCCGCCAAAACCCAGTGCCGCCTCAATCACCGCCAAACCAATCACCGGAACGGCCGCCATGACCAAGCCCCGCGGCAACCGCCACCCCGCCCAGAGCAGCAAGGCCACTGCCCCCAACGCGATTACTCCCAATACCACCCACCGCTCGCGACCGCGCCGGAAGATCGGCCATTGGACCCATACCCCGATTATCCACGAGCCCAATGCGACGGCTGCCACCGAACGTCCGTGCCACGGAACATCCCAAGCCCTCGCGAAAAAAAGCATCGCCGCCACCGCCGCGACCGGCACACCCATCGCCCACCGCACCGCCCAAGGCGGCCGTTCCATCGAATCAGCGGAATCAACCATGCGTACAGTGTAAGGAACCGGTCGGCATCCGCCCGTTCCAAGCACGCTCAGCCTGCCCCAAGCCCCGCCCCACTCAAGCCAAAATGCACCCACCTGCAGCAGGCACCCACTACAGTCCATTCTGGCCTCGCATTCCCGCTTCCCATCCCTCTCTTTCTTCCCATTCTTCCGTTTCGCCCCATTTGCCCTATCCCCAGACCATGCCGTCCGCCCCAACCTTGCATGCCACCGACCTTTGGCAGTCTTTTCAGATCGGGTCCCAGCACATCCAGGTGCTCCGCGGCCTCAGCCTGGATATCCCCGCGGGCCAGCGTGTCTTCCTCTGTGGTTCGTCCGGCGCCGGCAAGACAACTCTCCTCTACACCCTCGCCGGCCTGGAGCGCCCGAACCGCGGCCGCGTTCGCCTGGGCGACGACGACATTTACTCCCTCAGCCAGGGACGCCTCGCCCGCCTCCGCAATTCCCGCCTCGGCTACGTCTTTCAAAGTTACTTCCTCCTGCCCGAACTCACCACCCTCGAAAATGTCGCCCTCCCCGCCCTCATCGGCGGCCGCCGTGCCCGCGATCGCGCTGCCGACCTACTCGAAAAAGTCGGCCTCGGCACTCGCCTCCACCACCTCCCCTACGAACTCAGCGGCGGCGAGCAGCAGCGTGTCGCCCTCGCCCGGGCCTTGGTCAACGACCCCCAACTTATCTTCGCCGACGAACCCACCGGAAACCTCGATGCCATCACCGGCGGCGAAATCATGCGGCTCCTCCTCAACCTCGTCTCCGAATCCCGCAAAACTCTGCTCGTCGTGACCCACGACCTCAATCTCGCCCGCCTCGGCGACCGCCAAATTACCCTCGCCGAAGGCACCGTCGCCCATGATACCAACTCCCCTTCCTAATCGTTCCCCCTTGCCCCTTGCCCCTTCCCGGCTAAAGCGCCCGTTTCCCGCATGAAGAAGATTTATATCGATGGGGTGATGGTGGACGAAACGGAGGCTCGCATTTCCGTGTTCGACCACGGGCTGCTGTACGGCGATGGGGTGTTCGAGGGCATCCGGTTTTATAACAGCCGCGTCTTTCGTCTCGAGGAACACATTCGTCGACTTTACGATTCAGCCAAGTCCATCCTGTTGCAGATCCCGCTGACGCCGGCGGAAATGATCGCGGCCACCACGGCCACAGTCCGGGCCAACGGGCTGGCCGACGGTTACATTCGTCTTGTGGTCACCCGCGGAGTCGGACCCATGGGGCTATCGCCCTTCAAGTGCCCAAAAGCGTCGATCATCATCATTGCTGACCGCATTTCCCTCTACTCGGCGGAGGCGTACGCGAACGGCCTGACCATGGCCACCTGTTCGACCCGACGCCCGTCCCACGACATTCTCAGCCCCCAGGTCAAAAGCCTGAATTACCTCAACAACATCATGGCCAAAGTTGAGGCCATCCAGGCCGGCGCTGAAGAGGGACTCATGCTCAATGAGCTCGGCTTGGTCGCTGAATGCACCGGCGACAACGTGTTCATCATCCGCGATGGCGTGCTTGCCACTCCCCCCATCACAGCCGGCGCCCTGCCCGGCATCACCCGCGGCGTGGTCATCGAGATCGCCCGCGAATTCGGCCTGCCCCTCGTCGAGCGTGATCTCAGTCGGCACGACATCTACACGTGCGACGAGTGTTTCCTGACCGGTACCGCCGCCGAGGTGATCGCCGCCACCAAGCTCGACCAGCGCGTCCTTGGCACCGGCCTCCCTGGACCGGTCACCCAACGCATCATCGACCGATTCCGGGAAGTCGCGGGCAGTACCGGCACTCCGGTGTGACTCCCACCATGGCCGGCCAGTGTCACCGGCTTTGGTCCGCCGCCTCCCCCCGGTGTCACCCAACTTATTTGACACAAGGGCGCCGGCATCCACACTGCGCGCCCTTCCGCGACACGTTACGCGACTCGCTGTGGCCCTGATCGTCCAAAAATACGGCGGCACTTCCGTCGGCACCCCAGAACGCATCAAGAACGTGGCCCGCCGCGTTCTTGAGACCCAGCGCGCCGGCCACCGCGTCGTCACCGTGGTCTCGGCCATGTCCGGCGTCACCGACTCGCTGATCAAACTCGCGCGCGACGTGTCACCCGAGCCGTCCGAGGCCGAAATGGATGTCCTGCTGGCCACCGGCGAACAGCAGACCATCGCTTTGACCGCCATGGCCATCAACGCTCTGGGCGGCAAGGGCGCATCCGTCACCGGCGCCCAGGCCGGTATCCAGACTGACGGCGTGCACACCAAGGCCCGCATCGCCAACATCACGCCCCAGCGCGTGCATCACCTGCTCGACGACGGCCATGTGGTCATCGTCGCCGGCTTTCAGGGCCAGACTCGCGACGGCCGCATCACGACCCTGGGTCGCGGAGGATCCGACCTGACCGCCATCGCCATGGCCGCCGCCCTCAAGGCCGACCTCTGCCAGATTTTCACCGACGTCAACGGCGTCTTCACCTGCGACCCGCGCGTCGTCCCCGAAGCCCGCCGCATCCCGGTCATCAGCTATGAGGAAATGCTCGAAATGGCCAGCAGCGGCTCCAAAGTCATGCAGAGCCGGTCAGTCGAATTCGCGAAAAAATTCGGGGTCAAATTTGAAGTCCGCAACTCGATGAACGATCACCCGGGAACCCTCGTTACCGAAGAAGATATGAGCATGGAATCCGTCGTCATCCGCGGCGTCAGCATCGAGCGGGATCAGGCCAAGATCACCATCCGCGGCGTGCCCGATCAGCCGGGCAATGCCTCCCAGGTATTCCTCGCCCTCGCCAATGGCCATCTGAACATCGACATGATCGTTCAAAACGTCGGCCTCGACGGCAAGGCGAACATTTCTTTCACCTTGCACAAGAACGACCTCGCCAAGGCCACGGCCGCTCTCGCGCCCGTCCTCACCGCGCTGCCCGGCGCCACCATGTCCGCCGATGGCGGCATCGCCAAACTCAGTGCGGTCGGCATCGGCATGCGCAGCCACTCCGGTGTCGCCGCCCAAATGTTTGACGCCCTGGGCCAAGCCGGCATCAACATCCAGATGATCACCACCTCGGAGATCAAGATTTCCGTCACCGTCGACCAGGACCAGATAGAAGAAGCCGCCCGCGTCGTCCACAAAGCGTTCAAGTTGAACGAAAGCTTTATCAACACTTAGGTCCGGCGTCGTGCCGCCACCCGCCCCACCGCCCCCGCTCTCGCCCACGGCCCCCATCGGGGTTTTCGACTCCGGCGTCGGCGGGCTCTCGGTTCTCCGCGAAATCCATGCCCGCCTCCCGAACGAATCGCTGCTCTACATCGCCGATTCCGCTCACGTCCCGTACGGGACTAAATCCCCGGAATTCATCGTCGCCCGCTCCCACGCCCTCGGCCGCTTTCTGCTCGATCAGGGAGCCAAAGCCCTCGTCATCGCCTGCAACACCGCAACCGCCGCCGCGGCCGCCAGTCTGCGGACGCAGTGGCCCGAGGTTCCGATCGTCGGCATGGAACCTGCCGTAAAACCGGCCGTGGCCGCCACGCGCAGCGGCCATATCGGCGTGCTCGCCACCGTCGGCACCCTCCACAGCGCCCGCTTTGCCGCC
The DNA here is from genome assembly GCA_046155625.1 of Verrucomicrobiales bacterium. GTDB lineage: Bacteria > Verrucomicrobiota > Verrucomicrobiia > Verrucomicrobiales > V1-33 > CAJBME01. The sequence goes on from JBJXFS010000021.1 coordinate 6,611, forward strand.
CTGCTCGACGACTTTGCCCGCCATGTCCGCGTCGTCGTCCAACCGGCCCCCGGGCTGCCTGAGGCCGTCGAGGCTGGTGCCCTCGACACGCCAGAGACCCGCGCCCTCGTCGCCCGTCACCTCCAACCTCTGATTGATGCCCGCGTCGATACCATCGTCCTCGGCTGCACCCATTACCCATTCCTTAAGCCGATCATCGCCGAGATCGCCGGCCCACTCGTCGCCCTGATCGACACCGGTGCCGCCGTGGCCCGACAACTCGAACGACGCCTCACCGATTGTTCCCGGTTCGCCCCGCCCACCACCTCCCCGGCCCCCGCCCGCTTTTGGACTACCGGCCATCTCGCCACCAGCCAACTCACCCTACAGCGCCTCTGGCACCCTGATGCCGAGTTCCACCCCCTGGCAGGTGGCTAAGGCGACAGCCTCTCGATCCGCCATCCGGTTGATTCTTCCGGGCATGGCGTGTACCGAACGCGGTCGTGCAGCCGACTCCGTCGCCCTTGCCAAAACTCGAGCAGGGTCGGCACAATGCGATAACCACCCCAGTGCGCCGGCGCCGGCACCCGACCTTTGGGAAAGCGCGCCTCCAACTCAGCGAAGCGCTTTTCCAACCACTCCCGGCTCGGCAGCACCGAGCTCTGCGGCGAGGCATGCGCCCCCAACTGGCTGAGGTAAGGACGGGTCTGGAAATAGGCCTCCGAGTCGGAGAACGCCGTTTTTTCGGCGCGGCCGTGCACATGGACCTGCCGCTGCAAGTCCGCCCACAAAAAAGTGGCCGAAACCCGGTCGTTCACCTCGATGTCGCGGGCCTTGTGACTCTGATAGTTGGTAAAAAACGTCAAACCGGTCGCATCAAGCGCCTTGAGCAGGACCGTGCGCGTAGACGGCTGGCCGTCGGGCGAGACCGTGCCCAAAACCATGGCGTTCGGCTCCGTGACTCGCGCCGCCCGCGCCTCCGCCAGCCAATTCCCAAGCTGCGCCAACGGATCCGGCTGGACGAATCGCTCGTCCAGCTCACTCATCGAGTATTCCACCCGTAGCGCGGCCAGCGCTTCGGGCGTCAGTGGGTCGGTGGCGGAAACGTCGGGCATGCAGAGCGGATTGGTGCTTGAGTCAGACTCGCTACCACCGTAGACGACCCCGGGAAAAATGCACTCGCATCTCGACTCCATCCTGATCCACGAGACGACCATCCTCAGCCGTCTCGACGAACTCGGACGCCAACTCACGCACGATTTCACCGGCAAGGACCTCACCGTGCTCCTCATCCTGCACGGAAGCATCTTCTTCGCCGCCGACCTCGTCCGCCGCATCAACCTCCCCCTCCAACTCACCAGCCTCAGCGTCGCCAGTTACCACGGATCCCCCGCCTCCTCAGGCACCGTCACCTTCCACCAGTCCGACCTCCCCGACGTCCGCGGCCGCCACGTCCTCATCGTCGACGACATCCTCGACACCGGCCTCACCCTCGCCACCGTCCGCCGACGCATCGACGACGAATGCCACCCGGCCAGCACCCGCCTCTGCGTCCTCCTCCAAAAACGCCGGCCCCGCCCCGTCAATGTCCAGCCGGATTACGTCGGCTTCCACATCGACAACGAATTCGTCGTCGGCTACGGCCTCGACTCCCAAGGCCACTACCGCAACCTCCCGCTCATCGGCACCCTTAAACAAGAATTCATCGTGCCAGGATAAGCGAAGAACACGAATCGCAGTCCAGGGCGTTTTAATGTATCAAGACAACTGCCTGATAATAGGCACTATGTTGAGTCCAAGGCGTTCTCATCCACCGCGGGCTCTGGGACCGCTGCGAGCATCACGGCTACGAACCCTCGAAGCGAAAGAGAGGGTGCCTGCAATTTTCGAAAATGTTTGCCGGTTTTTTCGAAATGGGATGCGCGACGCTCCGATTGAGTGAGTGAAGGGCAATCACCTTCGTTTCCCATGAAATCCGCATCGTTAACTGGTACGAAACTTTAGCGCACCCTTGGCCTTATAGCTGTGTTCCTCACTGCCAAAGCTTCTTTAACTTAATTGTTCGGAATCCCGTACCAACAATCGAAAGAATCAGCTTGCTCTGACGCCTCCGATCTTATATTCCTGCGGTGCTGACCGGCCTCCCGGATGCAAGCGCTGGAGTTTGGCCATTGGAGAGGCGCAAAACCCTGCCGGAGCGCCTGTTCTCTTTTGGTTTTGTCTTTCCAGGGGTTGCGCTGCCGCTCCACCCCTGACGGCACGCTCATGAGCCTCCGGCTCGTCCGGGTACCTAATCGCAAACCGAATGTCCCGTGGTATTTCCACTTTAACTTTTTTGTCCGGCACCCGGGTGGTGCCGGGAGTTCGCCTCGTTCTTGACAAGGATAGCAGACGAGATAATTTAGGGGGCCTCGTTTAGCCTTTACGCCGTTATGTGTGCCGCGTCCTCCATCCTGAGTTGTCCAGCTGCGATGCTTGCATCGTGGGCGCGGGCCATGGTGGCGCATGCCGCCGCCAGCTGACGCGCCCGGACAGCGTTCCCCCACCCGCGAAAGGCCGTGCGCGGCCGTTGCGACCGGCGGGCCCTCCGTTGAGGAGGCTCCGTTTCCTGTGATTCATTTTTGGCGTGACGCTGAGCGGCGGCGCTTCGCCCCATTGGTTTTTTGTCCTGTTTTTGTATGATTTCTTCACCTTGGACCATCGCCAAACTGCACTGGTCGGCCCATCTCTCGGACTTCGCGTCCATCTTCTGCCTGTCCTCCCTTCATATCATCGAGTTCGACACCGACGACGAAGCCATCGAGCGCCTGTACACCCGGTACCAAGATCGGGCCGTGCGCTCGTTGCGCGCGTCCAACAACGGGGCTGTCACCTGGAGTTCACTGGTCCTGCGCTTCGCCGAAAACGAGTTTGTCATCGCCCGTGGCGACGGCTGCAACGACTGCGAGGTGCTCGCGCCCACGCGCGAACGCGCCGACGCCATCCTGCAGGAACTCCGTGAAGCCGTAGGGGAAACAACCCGCGCGGAAAAGCCCGGATTCGCCATGCTGCGCCATGAGTCGGGCGACATCCACTGCGAGCGCGAGGAAAACCTGCCCGAACCGGCCGCGGACGAATTCCTGAAAGTCTGCTACGGCGAAGACATCCTTGAGTGGATCGAATCGTTCCTGCAGCGGACCCGCACCCGGACCGGTGGCTTCACGCTGCTCGACGGGCCGCCCGGCACGGGAAAAACGAACCTCGTGATGCAGATGATCCAGCGGCTGAGCAGCACGCATGTCTTTTACGTGCTCCCGGTCACCCAGGCCAGCGCCTTCGCCGCCGCCGACTTTATCCCGTTCTGGCAGCGCGAGAACGCCCGCCGGGCGGGCCTGACCAAGGTCGTTGTCGTCGAGGACGCCGATGAACTCCTGCAGCACCGCGCCGCCGGCGGGCGCAGCATCCTGCCCGCCATGCTCAACGTCGCCGACGGCCTGGCCGGCCGCCTGATGCGGCTCCACGTCGTCTGCTCGATCAACTGCCCACTGCACCACCTCGACCCCGCCATCCTGCGCCCCGGTCGCCTGCTCAACCACCGCCGCTTCGACCTCCTCCCCGCCGAAGCCGCCTGCCGAGTGGCCCGCCACCTCGACAGCCCGTGGCAGCCGGAACAGCCCGGAGGAGCCTACTCCCTCGCCCAGATCATGAACCCGTCCGTCCTCACTCCCGAACAACCGCGGCGCCCTATCGGCTTCGCTGCGTGACGTCGGCAGAGTGCCGACCTTGACGGCTAGCCCGCAGCCGATCCCGTGACGCCCTTTTTCAGCTGTGTGACGGTCCTCCGCGTTCCGCGACCCCGCGTTGGAACCAGCGCGCGCTCTTGATCCCCAATGCGCAGCGCCGCGGAGGTGGGACCGGACTTCCAGGCCGGTAGGCGGTGGGCGCGGGCTCTCACCACCCCGCTCCCGCCTCCTTCCGCGCGCCCGAACGTTTCCTCGCGCTGAGGAGAATCGCTCGAGGGGACCTCTTTAAAGTACCTGTCCTTTTATCGCACCCCGACGGTCGCACCCTCACCCTCCCGCGTCACACCCAGCCCAACAACGACGTCCAACTCCTCCTCGATCGCCTTCACCTCACTCTGCCTGACCAACCCCCATCCACGCCTCAGCGCCTCTCAAAGTATCGCCGTGTAGTGCAGACTTTTGCCTCCTTTACGCACTCGCTCTCGAAGTGACCATCCATACCGTACCTCCAGTAGCGAAAGTCGGGCTACGGCGGCGGCGTGGCGGAGGTGGGCGCGGCCGTTGGCGGCCCACAGGTGGAGGAAAACTTTCGCGAGGTGGCGCGAGTGGTGGTCGAGCGGCAGGCCGACCAGGCGGCGACGCGCGGCCACATCCTGGGTGGGGTTCTCGATTCGCACGACGCACCGGCTCGAACAGGAACGCCTTCCCCTGGACGCCGTGCACCAGGAAATCGAGCGGCTTCGCGGCGCATTCGTCACCGCGGCCCAGCCGGGTGCGGTTCCTTGAGCTTTGACAGAACGAAGCGAAGGGGGTGCATCCAGGGCAAACACTTTTTCAGCGCGTTTTTGCATTTAAGACCCAGCGGAAGCGAAGCTCCTATAGTACCCCTCGTGAACTACCTCGCCTTTCACCGTCTCGCTTCGCGCTTCAGTTGGCCAGGTTCCACGGTTATCCCTTCGGCTTCCATCGCTTTCTCGAGCTCCTCAATCCTGGTATTGTCGCCCGAATCGAGGGGTTGCTGCAGAAGACTTCCGAGTTCCCGACTTCTGGCAAACCGCCTGTCAATTTCGGCCACCACTTCGGCCGCCGGCAGGCCGTAAAATGACTGAACGAATGGCGGTGGGAAGTCGGTCACGAACTGCTTCTCCTGGTTCAGTGCCTCGAGTCGCGCGCCCAAGTCACTTACATTCTGGGCGAGCTTCAACAACCCGACGGCGGCTCGCCAGCAACGGTCTGCCATCGGGGCATCCTCCGGCGGTAGCGACAGGCCGTGCCTGTATAACTGGGTGGCGGCCCTGAGCGGCAGATAGCTGTCGGAAAAATCGTGCGGCGACGTGAAATAGGCGGATTCGGAGGCATGACCACTTCCGTTCATCTCGTGCCGGAATTCCCGTGCTGCCACCTCGAAAGGGCGGCCCGGATGCGATAGTGTCCGCATTGCCACTGCTTCTTCGGCCGCGGCGAGCGCCCGGGTCCAATCACCCCGCCAGGCGTATAGACGAACCAAGGCAGAGTTCCAGGGGAGCTCCCCCCGATACGATGAAGCCAGGCTTTCAATCACAGGCACATCTGAAGGCGATCTTCCCTCGAGAACTCCACGGTCCACGCAGGCTTTGGCCCGGACCCAATCGTAAACGGCAAGATCCTCTTTGGTTCCTTCGGATGGCAGTATCTCGAGTCGGTTAAGATGATAGGCGGCGAATGCAAGCGGGCCGCCTCTATCCCGTCCGGCGTTTTCCTGATACGCTGAAACCGCTTTCGCTTTGATCGATTCCCGGGTTTTCGCGGCCTCCTGTGGGCGTCGTTTTGTTTGAGTAATTCTCTCGATCTCACTCCAATCATCGGGATCCAAAAAGCCCTCAGTAAAAAACTCAGGCAACCGCATCATCCATTCAGTGACAGCCCGGCTGTCCCTGAGCTCCAATTGCTCTACGATCCTTTCGGACATCAATTGCGCTTCATCGATTGAATAGCGTTGCTTGCCACGACCCAAACGGCCATTGTTTACCGGAGTCGCCGCGCGGAAGCCAGGAGCGGGATCCGCAGGGAAGGGACGGGGTGAACGATTGACCCCCGTAGGTTGTGTCGAGGTGATCAGGATTCTCGAGTTTTTGCTGGAAGAGAGACGGATCGATATTGGGACAGCAACGGCGGTGCTTATTCCCAAGAGTAAAGCGGCAGTTTTTTTCGCGCCTGTCATGGAGGTCCAGGCGTGCCTCCATAGGATGACTCGGCTGAGCTGAGGGGACGCCACCCATGCACCTCGGGCCACCTGGAAGACCAAATTGGGCGAGAATGGCGCTGATAGCGCTCGGACCGTTGTGGCGAAGGCGGCGGGCGGGACGGTAACACCCCGTCGCTGCAAGATCCCCCGCAATCGATCAAGCGCCCGATGCCCGCGTCGCTGGACCGCGGCCTCTGATCGGCCCAATCCTCGGGCAATTTGCGGGTAGGTCCAGCCTTCGAAAAACCGAAGCATCAGTACCTTTCTGTCCACCTCGCTCAGTTGATCGATTGCCTGATCGAGCGCCCGCAATACATCGTCGCTTGGTGTTTGTTCCCCAAACATTTGTGGCCGTTCCGATGTTTCGGCAGCCAGAGCCGCGAGCTTGCGCCGATGGCGAAATTCAGTGCGCATGGCGGCCTGAGACTGGTGGATCGTGGTTCGGTGCAACCAAGCGACAACGCACCCCGGATTGATCGTTCCTGCTTTGCGGGCCAGGATGGCAAAAACGTTCTGAACAACTTCCTCCGCCAGCCCCCGGTTGGGGGCATGCCGCAATGCCGTGCCCAGAACGAGCCCGAGATACCGATCGACCAGCCGTCGGAAAGCCGCTTCGGATTGATCTCCGACGTAGATGCTCAAAAGTTGGTCGTCGTCGCTTGAAATCATAGGCTGCGGATAGAATTACCGGCATCGCGGAAAACCAGACAATAAAAGGGAACGAATCCAGTGGGACCACAACGGCACAGGTGCCACATTCGCGTTGTACTCCCCTCCCACACGCCCGCGTCCATAGTGGAACAGGTACTTTATGCCTCCCGTACTTGTTGACCTGGAAGCTCCCACCAGCCCCCATCACCCTCGCAGCCAGTCGAACTGCTTCAGCCCGAACGACCGAAAATCCGCGTCCAACGAGGTGAGGCTGCAGCCGAGCGCTTCGGCGTGGGCTGCCAACCAGGCGTCGCTCCACAGGTTGGGGGACGGTGCACGGCCAGCGACGAACCGGCGGAGGAGCGGGTCCAGATCCTCCGTCGGCTCCGTCCAGATCGTGCGTGGGTCGCCGGCCAGCTGATCCCAGGCCGAGAGCGCCTGTTCCGGCGTCACCGGAGCGCCCCCCATGGCCCGGGCATGGGTGAGCAACCGCAGCACCCCCATCCGCGTCGGCAAGCACAGAGCCACCGATCGGTCGCTCTGGCGTTCCCACCACTCCCAGCACACCGCGTGATGAGGGTACCCGGCCACCAGCAACGAAAACAGGACATTGACGTCGGCGACCGTTCTCATGCGCCCGCTTTCAACACATCCTCCGCCTGAAGCAGTGTCGCGATTTCCGCATTGGTGAGCGCTGGCACACGGGACGCGATCGCCATGACGACCGGAGGTTCCACCATCCGACGCACGGCCTGGGACCCGCCGTCCAACGCCCGCTCCAACGCCTCCGTGATGAGCTCCCGCAACGTGATCCGCCGCTCCACCGCCGCCAGCTTGGCCCGGTGAAACAAGGAATCAGGAAACTCAATTGTTGTGCGCATATTGTTGTATGTATGCGTCTGAGTCCCCATGTCAATCCCGCTTCTTTGAGAGAAGAGTGAGTCACGAGCGTACGCTTGCGCTGCGGCTCTTGCGTACGCATCCGCTGCGCGTGGCGGACTCCCTCCAGTTGGCCGGCGCTCTCGCTCTGGACCAGGCGGCCGGAACCGGGGTGCGCTTCTTGCGCCGACGGGCGCCTGGTCCTGGCGGCCGAAGTGGAAGGGCTCGTCTGCTTCTGAGGCAAAACGGCCGTGTCGGGGACAACGCGTCCGACCCCTCATGCCCGCAGCCCTAAAGGCACAGGCACGGGACGGGCACTACTGCATCGAGTGCAGGCCGATCGTGTTGCCCTCGGTGTCGCAGGCAATGGCGATGAATCCGTACTCGCCGATGGAGAACTTCTCCTTAAAAACCCGCCCGCCGTTCGGCGTGACGCGCGCCGCCTCGATGGCACAGTCTTCGCAGGAAAAATAGACCAGGGTCCCTCCGCCGCCGGCGGCGCATCCCTCCATTTTGCAGAGCGCGCCGCAGCAGCCGTAGCGGTCTGGCCCCCCGGAATTATAAATTACCCGTCCCCATATAAAAGTTCTCCCCCAAAAAGGCTAGCGTTCACGGCCGCCTCTATTGGGCTCACGGGCTTCGGACGCAGATGGGCGCAAGGCATTGGTGGTTTAAAGCAATCATCCCGCCTCGCCCACCCCTTTGCCCCCATGAGACTCTTGGCTTCCTGGTTCCTATGGCTCTTATTGATCTCCGGGATCGCTGGCGCCGCCGACTAATGGAACCGCTACGTGCCACCCGTTGTGCCGTCGCAAACGGCCTTTCCGAATCCCACCTATGCGCACACCACCGTCTAGACGGGAAGCGAAATGATCGTCTGGGGATGGACCACCCAAGACAGCACCGACGTCCCTTCCGGCGCGCGCTACAACCAAGCCACCGAAACTTGATCCCCCATGCCCCCCATCGGCTCTCCCACTTCCGGAACCTCCGCCGTCTGGGATGGCTTTCGCATGATCGTGTTCGGTAACACCGGTGCCGCAGGCGCCGCCTACTACACTCCGAATATCGACGCCAACCTGGAAATCGTCCAAACACTCAACGAGAACGGCAAGCTCAGCCTCACATTCTCCAGCTCCCTCGGCCGCACTTATACCCTCTGGCGAACCGACTCCCTGCTGACAGGAAATTGGTCGAAGACCGGGCTGCCCGCGCTCGTCGGCACCGGCACCCCACTCACCTTCACCCTCCCCGCCCCGCCCGCCCCAGGTCGGTTTTTTCGAGTGCAGGCCGGACCATAGGCGCCAACACCACCACCGTGCAGGAACATCCGAGTTCCCGAATAAATTGAAAATTGTGCTTGATTTTCGTTTCTTTCAGTTTCTAATGAAAACGTGAGCAAGGAACTTCCACCCTGGGAAAACGCCCGGGAGCAATTCGTGACCCAGTGGGGTTCGCTCGGCACGCAGTGGGGCATCAACCGCACAATGGCCCAGATTCACGCCCTGCTCATGACCGCCCCGGAGCCGCTGTGCACGGACGATGTCATGGAAAAACTCCAAATCAGCCGCGGCAACGCCCACACCAACCTCAAAGATCTCGTCGACTGGAACCTGGTGCGCATCATCACCAAGAAGGGTGACCGCAAGGAATATTTCGAGGCAGAGAAAGACGTCTGGAAGATTTTTATCACCATCTCAAAGGAACGAAAACGCCGCGAGATCGAACCCGCCATCCGCTTGCTGCGCGACTGCGCCGCCCAGACGCAAAACGAAAACACCGGACCCGGTCGCGACTTCCACCAGCAGATAAAGGACCTCGACGAATTCCTCAGCTTCGGCGTCAAAGTCGCCGACACCGTGATCGCCATGAAGCACACCTCCGCCCTGCAGTGGGCCATGCGCCTCGTCGGATGAGCTTTTTTATGCCTCTATCTTTCATTCTTTACTGAATATTCAGGATTTTATACGACTCCCTCCACGCCTCTTCTCCCTCAATCCCAACCCAACCACACCATGAATGAAACCGTGCTCAGTTATACTCTCTACATCATCCTTGCCGTCAGCTTGACGGTCTGGGTGGCGCAGACACTTCATAAAAACGGCCGCATCTTCCTTGTCGATTGTTTCCACGGGAACACGGATCTCGCCGACAGCGTCAATCACCTGCTGGTCGTCGGCTTCTATCTCGTGAACATCGGATTCGTCTCGCTTTACCTCAAGACGACGGAGGAAATCGCCGGCGCGCGCGGTGTCTTCGAGGCGCTCAGCGGGAAGATGGGGGTTGTGCTGCTGGTGCTCGGCGGCATGCACTTCTTCAACCTCTACATTTTCACCAAACTGCGCCGCCGAGCCACGCTGGCGAATCAGCCTCCACCCGTTCCACCCATGAACCGCGTCAGCAAACCCCACAATGTGCTCGAAACCTTGTGATGACCTTTCGTCACCAGGTGAAGCTCCCGTTGCGATGACCACGCTCACGATTTTTTACGACGCCCGCTGCGGCCTCTGCTCGCGCTTCCGGCGCTGGATGCTCGACCAAGAGGCGTTCGTTCACTTGGAATTCCTTCCCTACGACTCCGATCAGGCACGGAATCGGTGCCCTGATCTGCCGAGCCTCCGCGCCGACCAGGAGATTGTCGTCATGAGCGACGACGGCTCGCTTTGGCAGGGAGCTGGGGCCTGGGTGATGTGCCTGTGGGCCTTGCGTGAGTATCGCGAGTGGTCGCTGCGGTTGGCCAGCCCCGGCCTGCAACCGATCGCCCGCCGCGCGGTGCAATGGATCTCCAGCAACCGCATCGGCATCTCGCACCTGCTGCGCTTGCGTGGAGATGAGGCCCTGCAGGAGCAGATCTCGCAGACTGCCTGTGACAACGACGCATGCCCGGATCAACCACAACCCAAGGCTCGAATGACGCTCCTCGTTCCTGAACTCCATCGGAGTTGATGTCGTGAGCAGTTCTTCGGTCAACCAATACGGATTGGAGGCTCAATTTGCCCGTCCCTTTGGAGGCTCAATTTGCCAGTCCCTTTGTGACCCTTCTAATATTGACAAATGCTCACGAGGGGCACGAAGCAGTGCAGCCCTTCGTGGGCTTCATGTCATTCTGCTGGGATCGGGACTTCGCGTCCTTCGTATGCGTCACCAGAGACTCCCCGTACCAGATTCGCATCGGGCTCTCGCGAGGGCTTCGAAGGCGGCGAAGGAGAACCAGATCTCAGCGGGCGCGAACCATTGTGTCAGCCTGAGCATCGACGAATTACCCGCCCTCATATGAAAGTTCGCCCCCATATGAAAGTTGGGGGCGGTTGCGGCCGTATCTCCGCGACACCCCACTCCACTCCCCATGCGCCACCCTCGATTGCTCGCTCCCCCTGGATTCAGCTACGCCATTTATCATTGTATTTCACGGATCGTGAACCGCGACATGGTGATCGGCGATGCCGAAAAAGAACAATTCGTCAAGTACATGCGCTTGTACGCCAAACTCTACGGGCTGCAAATCTTGACGTACTGCATCATGGACAACCATTTTCACATCTTGGTGGAAGTGCCGCCGCGGCCGAAAGTGCTGCCGAAAAACGAGGAATTGGTCGCTTTGGTGCGGGCGACGCTGGGCCACTCCCAGGCGGATAAATTGGAAAACTGGTTTGCCCACTGCACAAAGCAGAAAAACTGGCCGGCGATCGAGGAAGAGAGGGAGCGGTGGTTCAAGCGCATGTGGAACCTGGCCTCCTTCATGAAGGTGCTAAAGCAACGATTCTCCCAGTGGTTCAATGGCACACGGGCGACTCGCCGAACCGGCACCTTGTGGGAAGACCGGTACCGCAGCGTGCTGGTGGAAAACGGCACCACCCTCCAGAGCATGGCCGCCTACATCGATCTCAATCCGATACGGGCTGGCATAGTGCGTGACCCAAAGGACTACCGATGGAGTGGGTACGGCGAGGCGACGGCGGGTCGACCCGAGGCTCAAGCCGGTTTGCGATGGATCGCCGAACATCCGAATCCGGATGGAGTCGCCTCTACCGCGACACCTGACAGTCCCATCGCCCCGATACTCTCGTGGTATCGGGAGCAACTGTACGGCAAAGGAGAGGAATTGCGTAATGCCGAGGGCGCCGTGATTAAGTGCGGCTTCACCGAGGAAGAAATCCAAGAGGTGATTAAGGCCGGAGGCCGTCTGCCTCTGGTCGCCTTTTTGCGTCTTCGCGTGAGGTATTTCACCGACGGCGCGGTTTTAGGGAGCCAAGCCTTCGTTGAATCCGTCTTCCAAGCCCATCGCAAGAGGTTTTCTGAGAAGCGACAAACCGGCTCCCGCCGGCTCCGCAGGCTGGACTTAAACTGTCCTCTGCGCGTCGCTCGAGCGTTGGCGGTGCGAGCCGTGGAATAATCGCCCGGTTCAACGCAGTGGATGCTCCCTGGTAGTTCCCCCACGCGCAACAGCTGCGGGGGGAATCTCGCGCCATGCCATGATGGCGCATTGGATGCTGACGCCACTGCCGCCACACGGCGATGAATCGATCCGTTCGGACCACTCCTGTGCTTGGCTCATTCCGACTGATCGAAAGCGCACCGCGTCATGAACATGCCGAAAGGAAAGCGCTTCAAGGGGACTGAAGCGCTTCAAGGGGACGGGAGAATTATCGAGATGCACAAAATAGTGGGACGGGCAATTCATCCTGAGGACCGCAATACGTAGAGGTATTTCTTTCCATTCGGCGCCGCTCCTCACCGGCCGCCAACCACAACGATCGCGCCTGCCCGAGATAGTGGGCCATGGCGGCGCGCGGGTAAAAAAAACGGCCACGCAGCGGCTCCAACCCGCGCATGAATTGCGCCTCCTGGAAGTACACAATCGGCGATCCGAGCCATTCGAGAAACGACGCGTTCGACTTGGCGAATTGCGACAGCGACATCCGCAGGGCCCACCCGCTGAGATCGAGATCACCTGGAAGCTGCCGAGTCAGCGTGGCGGGTGGCGGATGAATGCGCAAATAGGCGTCGCGCGGCCAGGCAAATACGAACCGCACATCCCAGTCGCTGTCGCGCGAGGCAAATCCCCAGGCCCGACTCCCCGACTCGCAGGCATGGAGTACCCGGAAACCTGTCTCGGCCTTGAGCGCGCAAAGGGCATGCACAATGGTATCCCGCATCGGATCAACCTATCATGCGACCGTCTGCTTGCCGTTAATTTCGGACGAAACCCTGGGGCCTCAGTGGGTTTCCAACACGACTCGCAGGTCGCCGAACCTCTTCACCAGGTCGACAGGCGGACCCGATGGCAGCGGATGCTGGGCCGCTATAGCCAACGCCTTCGCTTTGGAGGCCTCGACTGGAAACCGCCAGAGTTCGATGCGGGTCGTCTGGTCACGGAGCCGGGCGAATTCCACCGCGGCACGTCAGCCGTGGAAGGTGGTGGGAGCGGACTGCCAGAGGTCGTGGAAATGGAATACGACCGGCCAGCCACGGTCTGGCGTATAGTCGTCCGGCGCGCGGACGATCAGCGGGTTTTTCAGGCCCTCTCGCGCGACTGACACCACCATGCCGGGCGGCAATGCGGGCACCTCGGCCGAACTGACACCTGCCCCGAGAACGACCAGGGCCATCCCCAAGCGCAACCATCTACGAGCGACCATGGCGTTTTCATACCACCGCCCGAGCCCCTGCCCAGTCCAACATTGAGGGCCATGCGTATCCGATTCGAGGCAGCCCCCAAACAATCCACCGGTTTGGCGGCATGATCGCGCGTTCCGCTGAGCTGGGGGAGGTTTCGCCAAAGCAACAGCCGGCCCATCGGCTCGGAGCCGTTCCTCACATCGCAGCGAACGAAATTGGGCTCTGCGGCGGAGGCGGTGTTCGCCGAGACATTCTCCGCCTCGTCTGGCGGCTGGAGGTTTTTATCCAGCAGGCGTTTGATCAGGGCGACTGGATATTGTCAGCGCGCTTGACCGCCTCCAGCGGTTGTCATCCCACTAGGAACACGGTCGTCCAATCATCAGCGCACGCTGGATGCGCCCAGCTCGCGGACGAGTACCATTAAGTCGGTGTCCGTCGTTTCGCTTGGAACGATCCGATGGCATGTGAAGTGAATGGGGCGACTTCTACCTACGGTCAAGATTCGAGTTGCCGCGGCGTCCGAAGTGCTTGTACGAGAATGAAACCGCCCAAGGAACCTTTTTGTCGTCAATCGCGCCATGTCGCTCCAAGTTGCTGAGATCCCCGCCCTCCGACCGCCGCCCTCCGACCGCCGACCGCCGCCCTCCGACCGCCGACCACAGACCACCGACCACCGATGCCCGACCATCCGACCGTGCGCCTCCTTTTCTTTTCCGCGCTGCGCGATGTTGCGGGAGTGGATGCGGTCGACTGGCCTTGGCCGCCGACCTCGGGGGCGGATGCGACGGTGTCGGGTCTGCTGGGGGAGGTGTATGCTCGCTGGCCGGCGTTGGCGGTGTGGGACGGTCGGCTGCTGGTTGCCGTTGACTTGGACTATGCGGCGCGGGAGACTCCGCTAAGGGCTGGACAGGAGGTAGCCGTGATGCCGCCGGTGCAGGGCGGCTGAGCCGGCTTTTCGTCGGGTGACGAAAAGCGGCGATGTGTCGACGCAAGGCCACATTTCAAAAAGCCTGCGGACGTACAAGAACCCGCCGTGGCCTCACCCGGCGAGAGATTCCTTGAGTGATGCGCGGGCGTAATCGCGGTTGAGCCGCGCGATGGCATCGGCGGGGATTTCTTTGGGGCAGACGGCGACGCATTCGTATTGGTTGGTGCAGTTGCCGAAGCCAGCGGCGTCCATGGCGCGGACGATTCCGAGCACGCGGCGGTCGTGCTCAGGGCGACCTTGGGGCAGGGCGTTGAGGTGGGTCACTTTGGCGCCGGCAAACAGCATCGCGCTGGCATTTTTGCAGGCGGCCACGCAGGCGCCGCACCCGATGCAGGCGGCGGAGGTGAAGGCGCGGTCGGCGACGTCTTTGGGGATGGGAGTGGCGTTCGCTTCGGGGGCGGATCCGGTGCGCACCGAGATAAATCCTCCTCCCTGAATGATTTTGTCCAACGCACCCCGGTCCACCGCCAGATCCTTGATCACCGGGAAGGCGCGCGCCCGGAACGGCTCGATCACGATGGTCTGGCCGTCTTTAAATTCCCGCATGTGCAGCTGGCAGGTGGTCACGCCTCCCTTGCCGCCATGCGGCTTGCCATTGATCGTCATGGAACACATCCCGCAGATCCCCTCGCGACAGTCATGATCGAAAGCAATAGGATCCTCACCCTGCTCGATCAGCCGCTGATTGACAATGTCGAGCATCTCAAGAAACGAGGCATCCACCGGGATGTCGCGGGCCTGGTATTCGGAGAGGCGGCCGGGAGCGTGCTGGTTTTTTTGGCGCCAGACTTTGAGCGTGAGATTCATGCCGGGGTTCGATGGTTATTTGTAACTCCGGGTGGCAAAATGGACTTCCTCGTAATCGAGCCATTCCTTACGCACCCGCGGCCGACTCAGGTCACCCGTGTGCTCCCAAGCCGCCACGTAGGAAAACGCCTCGTCCTGCCGCCGCGCCTCACCTTCCTCCGTCTGGTGCTCGACCCGAAAGTGGCCACCACAGCTTTCCTCGCGTTCCAGGGCGTCGAGACACATCAGTTCACCAAATTCGAGAAAGTCCGCCACGCGGCCGGCCATCTCGAGCTGTTGATTAAATTCGGCCCCGATGCCCGGCACCCGGACGTCGCGCCAAAACTCTTCTCTCAGCCCCTTGATCTTGACGAGAGCCTCGCCCAATCCCTCGCGACTGCGCGCCATGCCGCACTTGTCCCACATGAGCAGGCCGAGCTCGCGATGGAAGCTGGAAACCGTTCGCTTCCCTTGCACCGCGAGCAGGCGCGAGACGCGTTGGTTCACCTCGTCGAGCACCGCTTGAAACGCCGGGTGGGCCGTGGTGACCGATCCCGGTTTCTGGGTGGCCAGGTAATTCGGCAAGGTGGCCGGAATGACGAAATACCCATCCGCCAACCCCTGCATCAGGGCCGAGGCGCCGAGACGATTGGCGCCATGGTCCGAGAAATTCGCCTCTCCGAGCACGTGCAACCCGGGCACGTTGCTCATGAGGTTGTAGTCGACCCAGAGTCCGCCCATAGTGTAGTGCACCGCGGGAAAGATCCGCATCGGCTGGCGATAGGCGTTCTCGCCGGTGATCTCGTGGTAGATCTGAAACAGATTCCCATAGCGTTCGCGAATCGCCGGTTCCCCCAGCCGCCGGATCGCGTCGGAAAAATCTAGATACACGCCGAACCCGCCCGGCCCGACGCCCCTGCCTTCATCGCACACTTCCTTGGCGGCGCGCGACGAGATGTCGCGCGGGGCCAAATTCCCAAAGCTCGGGTATTTCCTTTCCAGAAAATAGTCCCGGTCCTCCTCCGGGATGTCGGCAGTCGGTTTGCCGCAATCTTCCGCGCGCTTTGGCACCCAGACCCGGCCGTCGTTGCGGAGCGACTCGGACATTAGGGTGAGCTTCGATTGATAGCTCCCTGCGACCGGGATGCAGGTCGGGTGGATCTGGGTGAAGCACGGGTTGGCGAAGAGGGCGCCGCGTTTATAGGCGCGCCAAGTCGCCGTGACGTTGCAGCCCAGCGCGTTGGTCGACAGATAAAACGCGTTGCCATAGCCGCCGGTGGCCAGCATCACCGCATCCCCCGCGTGCGCCGCCACTTCGCCGGTGACCATGTTGCGCGTCACAATCCCCTTCGCCTGCCCATCGACCACGACCAAGTCGAGCATCTCGGTACGCGGAAACATCTTCACCCCGCCCGCCGCTATCTCCTTCTCCAGCGCCTGATAAGCGCCCAGCAACAACTGCTGACCCGTCTGGCCCGCCGCATAAAATGTCCGGCTTACCTGCGCGCCGCCGAAACTCCGGTTGGCCAGCAGGCCGCCATACTCCCGCGCAAATGGCACGCCCTGCGCCACGCACTGGTCGATGATAGCCAGGCTCACTTCGGCCAGGCGATACACGTTGGCCTCCCGTGCCCGAAAATCCCCGCCCTTGATCGTGTCGTAAAACAGCCGGTATACCGAATCGCCGTCGTTTTGGTAGTTCTTGGCGGCGTTAATGCCTCCCTGGGCCGCGATGCTGTGGGCTCGGCGCGGGCTATCCTGATAACAGAAGCACGAAACCCGATATCCTTGCTCGGACAGGGTGGCCGCCGCCGCCGCACCGGCCAACCCGCTCCCGACCACGATAATGTGATACTTTCGCCGATTGGCCGGATTGATCAGGCGCGAGTCCCGTTTGTGGCGCGACCACTTCATGGCCAGCGGTCCGGTCGGAATCCCGGCGTCCGGGGTATCGCTCTGACGGGGCATCGGGGTCATGGCAGAAAGCGTGCGGGCGGGGGTGGGTGAACGATTATTTCAAGAGGCCGGCCAGCACGGCCACCGGGATGGAGGCGAATCCGCCGCAAATCAGGATGGCAAAGACCCAGCCAGCCGCGGAAATCAAGGAACGCGTCTTTGGGGTCGTCAGACCCAGCGTCTGAAACACACTCGAAAACCCATGGCTCAGGTGCGAACAGAGCAGGGCCATCGCCATAATGTAAAAGCCGGAGTTGAACCACACCCCGAAGCCTACCACCACCATCTTGTAGACGTTCATCCCGCCAGCCGCCAGCCGGTACGCCCCATCCTCATCGTAGAACCCGTGCAGGTTGCCGACGGTGAAATGGAGTAGGTGGTAAATGATAAACGCCAGGATCGTCAGACCGGTCAGCACCATCAGCCGCGATGATCGTGTCGCTCGTAACGTCGCCTCCGCCACATACTCGTGCGGACGCGCCGCCCGATTCTGCGCCGCCAACTGAAGCGTCGCCACCACATGCAAGCCCACCACCCCGAGCAATCCGATCCGCACCACCCAGAGGAGCGGACCGAGGGAATGCAGCTTCGCGGCATACGCGTTTATCGCCTCAGGTCCCTTAAACATCAATAGGTTGCCCGCCAAGTGCCCGACCAGAAACCCCATCAGGCCCAGTGCCGTTAACGCGACCACCATCTTCTTCCCGATCGAAGAAGTGTAAAACCGAACGACAGCCAGATAGAGTGCTTTCATCGCGGCAATGACTACTGACGTAAGGAAGCCTTTCCTTCCTCAATCAATACGCCTCAGAGTAAAAATTCGACACTCGTTGTCTATAATTTTCGATCGTAAAAAGTGTCTTCGGGTCAAAAATGTGGTCATCAATCAAAAATACTTATAAATTAAGCATTTCTTGCGAATTGCCCGCCCTGTCCTAGGCTGCGCTCATGGAGCTACTGGCCGAGCTGGAAGCCGCCCTGTGCGAGAGGCGCCGGGTGATTGCGGATCACGATTGGCGGGAGCGGGATGCGGCCGGCCACTTGACCGCGTTGCAGGCCGTATCGGAAAAGATCGACGCTCTGGCCGCTCGCTTGGGAGGCGCGGCCCCCCCGCGGCTGCGCCATTTTTTGGAGAACTGCAGCTACGACAAGGCGCTCGAGTGGCTTTCGGGCGCCAGCCCGGCGGCGGGCCGCTGCGGAACGACCTGAGCATTCCACTTGACCTCGGGAAGCTCCTGCGGCTGTGATCGCCCTTCCCCACCCGTTCCCGACCTCGATCTGACCTCACATGTCCCCCTGGCTGCTCGATGCCCTGGTTCTCCTCGCGTATTTCGCGGCCATCATGACCATCGGGCTGTCTCAGCGCAGCCGCAGTGGCAGTGTGCATGGATTTGCGCTGGGTGACCGGAACATCGCGTGGTGGGCGGTCCTCGCCTCTATCCTGGCCGCCGAAATCAGTGCGGCAACGTTTCTCGGCGCTCCGGGCGAGGGATTTGCCAAGCGGAACTGGACCTACGCTCAATTGGTCATCGGCACCATCCTCGCGCGCATTCTCGTCTCGGTCATTTTCATTCCCGTCTATTACCGGCACGGCGTCACCTCGATTTATGAATACCTCGAAACGCGCTTTGGCGGTCGCACCCGTCTCTTCGCCTCGATGACATTTATCGTGACCCGCGTGCTGGCCATGGGCACCCGGCTCTACGTCTCCGCCATCATTCTGGTGCTGGCCATGGAGATGGTCCAGGGTCACGCGGCCTCGCCCCAGGAAAAGTTCTGGCTTTACACGGCCGCGGTGATCGGCGTCACAGTCATGACTGCGATCTACACATCGATCGGCGGAATCAAGGCGGTCATCTGGACCGATTTTATTCAGGTCGGCGTGCTCGTCGCCTCGCTCGGATTTGCCATCTGGTATCTGCTGGGCCGCATGCCGGAGGGTTGGGATTCGGTCACTGCGCAAATCCGCGAACCCGTGTTCATCGAAACCTTGTTGCCGCTGCGCGAGGGCGAGGGCGTCGGCGATTGGCTCCTCCGTGTCCTCCGCGAGGAATACTCGCTCTACACGGCCCTCATCGGCAGCACGTTCGTCACCCTCGCCACCCACGGCATCGATCAGGACACCGTCCAGCGCATGTTGACGGCGCGCAACAAACGCCAAAGCATGTTCGCCACCATCATGTCCGGCATTGTTGATCTACCGGTCGTCTGCGCCTTCATCCTCATCGGCATCCTGCTCGCCGCCTTCTATGGCCAGAATCCCCCGGCCGACCTCCCCAAGGAAGGCCGTGAAGTGTTCCCCTATTTCATACTCCATGAAATGCCGGCCGGCCTCCGCGGGCTCGTCACGGCGGGCGTGCTCGCCACCGCCATGGGCTCGCTCAGCACGGCACTCAATGCCCTGGCCACCAGCGGTTGCCAGGATTTCCTATTCCGCGGACGCGAGGGGAAATTGGCCGAATCCCGCCGTGTGTCGTGGCTTCGATGGGCCACTGCTCTCTTTGCCGTGCTCATCATCGGCGTTGGTATCGCCACGGCCTATTACACCTCCATGCGTCCCGAGGTCCGCATCATCCCGCTCGTTCTCGGCATCCTCGGTTACACCTTCGGCTCACTGCTCGGCGTGTTTCTCGTCGCCGTCTTTACCCGCCGCCGCGGCAATGACTTCGGCAATATCATCGCCATGGTCTGCGGCTTTTTCGCCGTCACCTTCATGAGCATCCCGGAACTCCAATTGCTCGCCGGCTTCACCCGCACCGACCCCGCAACCGGAAAAAACCTCCCCGCCCTCATCATCGCCTTCCCGTGGCGCGTCACGCTCGGCACCCTGACCACCGTCGCCATCGCCCTCTGCTTCCGCACCCCCGAGGACCGCCACCGACCAGCCTCCCAGCCGGCCTGATCGTATGGCCATCGTAGTTGGATAAACCCAAAGGCCCGGTGCGGAGGCACCGGGCCGTCTCAGGGAAGTGGGCCTCGGGTTATTGCGGTTGGGACTCTGCCACCAGCCCCCGTGTCCCGGAGTTTCAGACCAGACTCGCCAAGCGAGCGTTACCCGGCGGCCGAACCGTCACCGCCGGTCGTGCCATCTCCCTCGCCGCCGTCGCCGTCGCCGTCGCCGTCGTCTCCATCACCACCGTCGGTCGGCGGTTTTGGGCGCGGGGGCCAATTGCCTGCTTCCATGGCTTTCTTGATTTCGTCGCGGCTGAGGATGCCGTTGCCATCGAGATCGAGCGCTTTAAGGAAGTCCGGCAGCGGGGGGAGGACGGGCGGTTGCGGCTTCGGATGGTCCGGACGTGGTTTCGGTGGACGGGGGGCGTCGGGGCGCGGGCGCAGGCCGTTGAACTTGAGGAATTCGTCCTTGCTGATGAGTTTATCGTCGTCCGCATCGAGCCGGTCAAAGGCGGCTGCGGCGCGTCTGTCGCTGACATCGTCGGGCAACGTGGATTGGAACTCCTCCTCACTGAGGGAACCGTCCTCATCTTCATCTGCCTCATTGAATCGGGCGAGAAAGCGTTCTTCCAGTTTGGCGCGCATGGCGGCGCGCGCCGCTTCGATCTCTTTCTGGGACAGCTTGCCGTCACCATCCGTGTCCCATTCGGATTTCGGGGTGTCGGGACGATGATCGTCGATGAAGGCTTTGTACTCCTCACGGGAGAGGCGTCCATCTTCGTTGGCATCATACGGCTTGAGCGCATCCGGCAGTCCGCGGGTCGGCCGTTCCGGGCGTGGAGCGTCGTCAGCGGCAGCTGGAAGACCGGCGGCGGCAATCGCCAAAGCGGTCAGCAGGGTGAATTTCGGTTTCATGGTGAGTGTGTGCGGTATTGGGGTTCTGGGAGAGGAAGTGGGCGGTCTCACGAGGCAACCATCGCCACTGTTCGAGGGAAAAGACGCCAGCTTTACCGATTGGTTACACTCACCATAAAAATTTGCCTCCGCCCCGCGAGGCGGGACCTCAAATCGGGTGGGACAATAGGGGGGAGACGGTGAACGCGAATCATTGAGGAATGGTCCCCCCTTCTCGGGTGATGGTCGCGCGCTCAGCAAGGCTCACTTCTTGCTGAAATAGGGCAGTTGGGTGGCGTCTCAGGCCATCTGCAGTGTTTTTGGCGGTTCCTTGATGTCGCGAACGACCCGCAACCACCCGAGCACTTTGATGGCGTAGTACGTGGGGTCAAATTCCCACCACTTGAATCCCTGGCGCACACAGTGCGGGTAATGGTGGTGGTTGTTGTGCCAGCCTTCACCAAGCGTGAGGATCGCCATGATGAATGAGTTCTTGCTCGATTCGCCGGTTTCAAACCGACGGCGCCCCAACAGATGACACAATGAATTGATGCAGAACGTCGTGTGGTACAGGAAGACCGTGCTCACACAGAAGGCCCACAACAAGCCCATCCAGCCTCCGATGGCAAAACAGGCCACGGCGAGTGTCAGAGGCGGCACAAAGTGATATTTGTCCAGCCAGACAAGTTCCGGATATTTCGTCAGGTCTTTGACCCGTTGGCCGTCATATTCGCAGTATTCGTCCGAGAGAATCCAGCCGACATGAGCCCAATAGAATCCGTGCTGTTTGACGGAATGCAGGTCTTCTGGCTCATCGGAATGCTGGTGATGGTGCCGGTGATGGGCGGCCCACCACAGCGCCCCTTTCTGGGCCGCCATGCCCCCGAGGTAGGCCAGACAGAACTGAAAGAATCGCGATGTCTTAAACGAGCGATGGGAAAAGTACCGGTGGAAGCCCCCTGTAATACCAAACTTGCGGACCACAAAGAGCAGCACCGCCGTTAGCAGCACGCCCCAGCCGGGTGGGTACCACGGAATGGCCACCACGGCCGCCAAGGCGGCCAGATGAAGGATGAAAAAGAAAACACATCCCGCAGAGAATACTACCCGCGGACGACGAATAACTGCTGTTGACATGAGCCGTCATGATGAGGCCGATCGTTCACCGATGCAAATGACTTTTGCTAATCCTGAAGTCCCCCGATCCGGGCCTCGTCCGATGGCCTTGACCTGGGGGGCGGGCGGCCGTCACCTGGATCGCCCAGCCCGGATGGCCGCCAGAACCTCCCAACGCTCATAAAGGGCGCCAATCGATGATCGAGCCTGATCCAAGTTCTCGGCGAGCGACTCGAGTTCGAGAAAGTGCTCGCGCTGAAAGTCGGGATCAGCCAACTGCGCTTCCAGTGCAGCCACCTCGGCCTCGGCGGCGAGGATGGTCTCCTCCATGCCCGCGAGTTCCCGTTCCTCGTTGTAAGTCAGCTTGCGGGGGCGCGGCGCGCGGCGGCTCGAGTTCCCGTCATCGAGCCCCGACCCGCTGCGCTGCGGCGCCTCCACCGGCGGAGTTCCTTCGTCGCGCGATCGGGCAGCGCGTTTCTCGAGATAATACGAAAAATTTCCAGGCTGAACGAAGACGCCTCCGGGCTCGAAGGCCAGGATGCGATCGCAGATGCGATCGAGGAAGAACCGGTCGTGGCTGACGACCAGCAGGCAGCCGCCGAAGTCGGCGAGGGCTTCTTCCAGCAGGCGGAGTGTGGGGAGGTCGAGGTCGTTGGTCGGCTCATCGAGCACGAGGAAATTGCCACCGCGCTTGAGCACCTTGGCCAGCATGAGCCGGCCGCGTTCGCCACCGGACAAGTTCCCCACGCGATCGTTGATCCGGTCGTCCGTGAACAAAAACCGTCGCAGATACCCGCGCGCGCCAATCCTGTGGTCGCCAAACTGCACGACCTCGTCCTGGTCCTTGATTTCGTCGATCACCGATTTCGTGTCGTCCAGCGCGATCCGCGTCTGGTCGATGTAGTTGAACACCGTGCGCCGGCCGACCGCCGCCTCGCCCTCATCTGGGGCGCGCCGACCAAGGCACAAATGCAGCAACGTTGTCTTTCCTACGCCGTTGCGCCCGATCACGCCGACACACTCGCCAGCCCGGAACGAATGAGTCAGGCCGCGGAACAACCATCGCTCACCGGCCTTCGCCCCCACATTCTTGAGATCCACGATCACATTTCCAAGTGGTGGTGGCGGCGGCATCAACAAGTCCATTTCGCGCTCCTCGGGCGGTGCCTCCAGCCCGTCGATCGCATAAAAACTCGCCAGCCGGTGCTTCGACTTCGACCGCTGGGCGCGCACCCCGGCGCGCACCCACTCCAGTTCGCTCCGCAAAAACCGCAGCCGCCGTCGCTCCGTCTGCTCGTCGATCTGCTGGCGGAGCGCCTTGGATTCCAGATAAGCCGTGTAATTGCCCGGGTGCGAATAACAACGTCCCTGGTCCAGCTCGATGACCCGCGTGGCCAGTCGATCGAGGAAATACCGGTCGTGGGTGACAAAAACCACCGCCCCGCCGTACCCGCGCAGAAACTCCTCCAGCCATCCGATCGACTCCGCATCAAGATGGTTCGTCGGTTCATCCAGCAACAACAGGTCCGGTTGCCCCACCAGCGCCCGCGCCAACGCCACACGTCGTTTTTCGCCGCCCGACAACGGGCCGACCACGGCCTCCAGCGGCGGGGCCCCCAGCGCGTTGGCGATTGCCACCAATCGGGCCTCCAGGTTCCAACCGTCGGCGGCCTCAATGAGATGGAGCAGATGCACCTGCTCCGCCGCCGTGACCTGCACCGATTCGTACCGGCGACGCCACCCGGCCAGATCCGCGGCGCCCGCCTCCACATTCGCCCGCACCGTGGCCGCTTCGTCCAAGGCAAACTCCTGCGGCAGATACCCCGCACGCAACTCGCGCCGGCGCGAAATTTCACCCGCGTCCGGTGCATCCACCCCGGCCAGAACACGCAGCAACGAGGTTTTCCCAGCCCCGTTGCGACCCACCAGACCGACTTTCTCGCCCTCCGCCACGGCCAGCGTGGCGCCGTCCAGCACCCTCCTGAGCCCGAAGGCCAGGACCAATTCCTTCGCGGAAATCAACGCAGGCCCCGGTGCACTCATTCGTTCGAGCCGGCCGCCGCCCCCGCGCCTTCCGGCAGAAAGGCACAGACATATTCACACAGGCCGTCGGCCACCTCGATCGCGAATCCCGAATCCGCCGGCAAAACGAACCGAGCCCCCACTCCATACGAATGTGTGTCGGCATGTCCATCCACCGTCACGGCGCAACTCCCAGCCACAATATCCATCATCTCAGCTGCCTGCGTGTCAAAGTGATACCGGCCCGGAAAGATTACCCCCAGCGTCCGCCGCAAGCCGTCCTCCGCCATGATCGTGTGGCTGAGTACCTTGCCACCAAAATAAACATTCGCTTTCGCCAGCGCCGTCACATTGGAAAACTGCAGGGATTCTGATTCGCTCATCCCCACTCCCTGCGCCCACCACCGCCACGTTTCAAGTCGGAATCTGCCACTCGATTCCTTCCCCCTCGCGATTAGCATTTGCCCATGCCCCAGCCGCTCGTCCGTTCCGCCGTCGTTGCCGACGCCCCCACCATCAGCGCCATTTATAATCACTCGGTGCTCCATTCGACCGCGACGTATCAAGAACGTCCCGAGTCGGTGGACGACCGACTGGTCTGGCTGGCCCTTCACACCGAGTCGCACCCAGCCTTGGTCGCGGAAATCGACGGCGCCGTGGTGGGATGGGCCGCGCTCAGCCCGTTCCACCCGCGCAGTGCTTTCCGTTATACCGTCGAAAGCTCCGTCTACATCGCCGAATCCCATCAACGCCGGGGACTGGGTCGCGCCCTGATGCTCGAATTGATCGCCCGCGCCCGCGCCGCCGGCCACCACCGGCTCGTCGCCACAATCTCCGGTGACCAACTCCCCTCCCTCGCCCTCCACCAGGCCCTCGGCTTCCGCCACGCCGGTACCCTGCACGAAGTCGGCCGAAAATTCGATCGGTGGCTCGATGTGGTCACCATGGAATTGCCGCTCTGACACCCGCAGGCGGCACCGCGGGTGGGCCGAGGCGTACACACTGAGCGACCCAGTCGCCAATCGACCGCCGGAGAGGATGCGGCGCGGCTATCTTTTCAGTTATTTATTATAAGTGCTTTGCGAATTCGTCCTTCCACATGGCACCGTCCCTGCTGTAAACCACGACGAGTTCCGCATAACCAACCCAACCGATGAAGCCGCTTTTTGCCTCGATGCCACCCACCTTCACGCTCCTCTTCACGCTCAGCTTCCCGGCAGCTTTGATCGCCGGGGAACCCGCCGCGCCGGCCGCCAAGGCGCCAGCGGTAGAGCCCGCCCCTGCGGAGCGGAGCGTGCACGCGCTGCTCCAACTTGACTTCTCGGACCATTATATCACTCCCCGCGGTCTGAATGTGGAAAACGAAGGCCTGATTTTCCAGCCTCTCTTCCTTGTCTTTTGGGACCTCTATTCCGACGACTCCAGTCCGTTGCAAAACGTCTCCCTGACCGCCGGCGTGTGGAATTCCTTCCACTCCAAGAAGTCCGGTTTCGACCCAGGCCATTGGAACGAAATCGACCCCATCCTTGGCCTCAGTTTCAAGTTCGCCGACGCCTGGAAACTCGACACTACTTTTACCGCGTTCGAAAGCATGGTCGATTCCTACCCAACCTCGACCCACTTCGAAGCGAAACTCTCCTACGATGATTCGCGGCACTTTGGTGGCCAATTCTCCATCAACCCATACGTCGCCTTCTGGCAGGAGCTCGACGAAAAGGCCACGGTCATATTCGACACCTCCACCTCCGAGAGCACCTTCTATTTCACCCTCGGAATCAACCCGACATTCAAGCTCAACTCGGTGAAGTTTGAATTCCCCACTTTCATCAATCTCGTCGCTGATGAATTTTACCAGCAGTTCGACGGATCTCCCGGCGGGTCGGGCTTGGCCGTCTTCTGCACCGGCGTGAAGGCCAGCGTGCCGCTCACTTTCATCCCCAAGGAGGCCGGGTTCTGGTCGCTCTATGCCGGCGTCAGGTATTACCACCTGGACAACGAAGGCCTGCTGGACGGCAACACCGTGCTGACTCCGAACGAGCATCGCGACGACCTGGTGCAGTTCTACGGCGGGCTGTCGATCTTCTTTTAGGCCCGGGTCAGGACAGGGGCTCGCGCCTGATCAAGGCCCAGGGCGGCATGTTTGAGTGGGTCAGCCGCTCCCGCCCCCTTCTGACCGCGCTCCGCTAGGCCAGCCCAGTCTCATCCTTCACCGACCCCTGCCACCATCACCTCACACCACCATGCCCGCCGAAACTGCCGCCAAAATAAGAATCTGGGTACCCGGAGACTGGAATGCCTTCTTCGGGTTCGGCACCAACATCCTGGTCAACCTGCTCACGCTGACCGCGCTCCTGCGTTTCGTGCTCAAGATGCCGGACGATCTGGTGTTTGGAAGGATACTGCCGGCCACCGGACTGATGCTGTGTCTTTCCACCATGTATTATGCCTGGCTGGCGTACCGACTGGCCAGAAAGACCGGTCGGACGGACGTCTGTGCGCTCCCCTCGGGCATCAGCGTGCCGCACATGTTCGTCGTGACATTCGTCATCATGCTGCCCATCACCTTGAAGACAGGCGATCCCATCAAAGGGTGGGAGGCCGGCCTGACTTGGGTCTTTATTCAAAGTTTCGTGCTCATGCTCGGCGGATTCTTCGGTGGCTGGATTCGACGCATCACGCCCCGCGCCGCGCTGCTTGGCACGCTGGCCGGCGTTTCCATCACTTTCATCTCGATGAAGCCTGCGCTGGAGATGTTCATGACACCGGTAATCGGGCTCACTTGCTTCGCCGTCATCCTGCTCAGTTGGTTTGGCGGGGTAAAGTTCCGCGGGATCCCGGCCGGGCTGGTAGCCATTGCCGTCGGCACCCTGATCGCCTGGGCTTCGACTGCCCTCGGGTTCAACTTCGGCGGCATGACGCTCAAAGGACTCGCCGACTCGGTAACCAACTTCGGATTCAGCCTCCCGATGCCCGCCTTCAATCACGTCTTCGGCGGATTCGAATTCCTGGGCATCCTGCTGGTCACAGCCATCCCGTTTGGTATTTACGATCTGGTGGAAGCCATTGATAACGTGGAGAGCGCGGAGGTGGCCGGCGACTCCTATCCCACGACTCGAGTATTGACCGCGGACGGCGCGGTCAGCCTGATCGGATGCCTGATGGGAAATCCATTCATCAATGCCGTGTACATCGGCCATCCCGGATGGAAGGCGATGGGTGGGCGCATCGGCTATTCGGCGGTTACCGGCATTTTTGTCATTCTACTTTGCTGGTTCGGCGTGATCTCCGTCATGCTCGCTCTCATCCCGACCGTCGCCATCCTGCCCATCCTGCTGTACATCGGCATGCTCATCGGATCGCAGGCCTTCCAGGAAACGCCTAAAGCGCATGCTCCCGCCGTCATTCTGGGATTGACGCCCCATCTCGCCGCCTGGGCGGTGGTCCAGATCAACGGATCTCTGGCCGCTGCGGGCACATTGCTCCCGGCCCTGACGCAGGAGAAAAAGGATGCCCTGATCGCTGCCATGAAGAACGAAGGAGTGCTTTACCACGGACTCGAGGTCCTGGGCGGCGGCTCCATCCTGGGGGGACTCATCCTCACGGCCATCGCGGTGGGCGTTATCGACCGGTCGTTCGCGAAAGCGGCTGCTTTCTCGGCGGCCGGGGGCGTTCTCACCTACTTCGGACTGATGCACGGCGAACGCATCGGGATCGGCATGAGCCCGGCCATTGCCGTCGGCTACCTGATGATAGGGGCGATCTTTTTCGTGTGCGCGCGCTTCTACCCGCTCGCCCCAAAAGCCACCGGACCGGCCAGCTCCCGCGATCCCGCCCTCCCCGAGCCAGCCCATTGATCGGCACCCCGCAAGATTCCTCTTTCGCGCTGGCACGCCTTCTGCTTATTTCGCCGTTTCTTGAATTCCGCCGCCACGCTGCCTCCCGACGCCGGCGCCGGTGCTCAAGCAGTCCCCAAAATCCATCACCACAACCATGGCCAAATACAAACTCGAATACATCTGGTTGGACGGCTACGAACCCGTTCGCAACCTGCGCAGCAAAACCCTGATCAAGGAATTTTCCGCTTTCCCAAAGCTGGAGGAGCTCCCGAAGTGGGGGTTTGACGGCAGCTCGACTCG
The DNA here is from genome assembly GCA_046155625.1 of Verrucomicrobiales bacterium. GTDB lineage: Bacteria > Verrucomicrobiota > Verrucomicrobiia > Verrucomicrobiales > V1-33 > CAJBME01. Next base: position 34,475 of record JBJXFS010000021.1, read on the forward strand.
CCAGGCGCCCGGCGGCAGCTCCGACTGCGTTCTCGTGCCGGTCGCCGTCTATCCAGACAGCACCCGCAAGAATGGCGCCCTCGTGATGTGCGAGGTGTACAACCCGGACGGCTCGCCCCATCCCTCGAACGACCGGGCCACCATCCTCGACGACCCTGATGCTTGGTTCGGATTTGAGCAGGAGTACTTTCTCTACCAGGACGGACGGCCGCTCGGATTCCCGAAGGACGGATTTCCGATGCCGCAGGGCGAGTATTACACCGGCGTCGGCTACAAAAACGTCGGCGACATCGCCCGTCAGATCGTCGAGGAACATCTGGATCTCTGTCTTGACGCTGGAATCAACCACGAAGGCATCAACGCCGAGGTGGCCAAGGGCCAGTGGGAATTTCAGATCTTCGGCAAAGGATCGAGTACGGCCGCCGACCAGGTCTGGGTCGCCCGCTACATCCTCCAGCGCGTCTGCGAACAATACGGCGTGGACGTCGTGTACCACTGCAAACCGCTCGGCGACCTCGACTGGAACGGCTCGGGCATGCACGCGAACTTCTCGACCAAATTCATGCGCGAAGTCGGCGGCGAAAAATATTTCCTTGCGCTCATGGCTGCCTTCGAAAAATACAAGGATGAGCACATCGCCGTCTATGGCCCGGACAACCACCTCCGCCTGACCGGCTTGCACGAAACCCAGTCGATCGACAAGTTTAACTACGGCGTGGCCAACCGCGGCGCCTCGGTCCGCATCCCGCACAGCTTCGTCAATAACGGCCACAAGGGATACTTGGAGGACCGCCGCCCGAACAGCCAGGGCAACCCGTACCAGATCGCCTCGCGCATCCTCAAGACAATCGCCACCGTACCGACCACCTAAAGCGCCGCCACACACCGCCCGGCACTTCCCCGGTCCGGCTCGCCATTCGGACGCCGCCCTCCTGCCGGGCGGCGTTTTGCATTTGGCGAAGTGCGCACCTGCGAGTACACCTCCCGAGGGGCGGCCGGACAGCTCGTCAGCCCGCCTCATCCCAAGCACTACGTCCATGGCAGTCTCCCACGTCGGCATCGACCTCGGCACCACCACCTCGGGGCTGGCCTATATCCGTTCCGACGGTAACCCGGAAATCGTCCCCAATGCCGATGGCGAACGACTCACGCCGTCGGTCGTCTACTTCGACTCCCACGAAGACGTCAAACTGGTGGGCACGGCAGCCCGGGACGGTGGCGACCCCGACCGCACGGTGCAGTTGATCAAGCGGCATATGGACGATCCGTCATTCGTGGTCACCATGGACGGCCGCGCCTGGACACCCACCGAGATTTCCGCGCTCATCCTGGCCAAGCTCAAACGCGACTGCGAGCGCTCGATCGGGCCGATCGAGGAATGCGTGCTCACCGTGCCGGCCAACTTCAACGAACTCGCCCGCCGCGCCACCATCGCGGCCGGCCAGATCGCCGGCTTCCGCGTCCGCCGCATCGTCAACGAACCCACTGCCGCCGCCCTGTACTACGCCCATGCGCACAGCGTCCAGGGACGCATCGTGATTTACGATCTCGGCGGTGGCACCTTGGACATCACCATCCTTGAAATCGAGAGCGACGACGTCCGCATCCTCACTTCCGAAGGCGCCCGGCGCCTCGGCGGATCGAACTTCGATGAAGCGCTCCTCGACCTCATGGCCGACGAATACCGGCGCCAGCATCGCGCCGAACTTTACGAAAACGAACGCCAGCGGCGCCAGGCGCTCCAGACCGGCGAGGACCTCAAGAAGATGCTTTCGAAGCTGCGCAACGTCGCCAATACCATCGGCAACGAACGACTCGGCCTCGCCCGAATTGAAATCACCCGCGACGTCTTCGAGCAGGCCATGAGCCGACTCTTCACCCGCACCCACATGCTCGTCGAGCAGGCGCTTGAATCGGTCGATCTCCAACCATCCGACATCGAGCATGTCTGCTTGGTGGGTGGTGGCACGCGCATGCCGCGCATCCGTGAGATGTTGCGTGGACTGTTCGGCCGGGAACCGCTGGCCTGCGGCAATGTTGACGAATGCGTGCCGCTCGGCGCCGCCCTCTTTTCGCAAAAGGCCGCGCGTGTCCGCGAAGTCTGCAACCACAGCTACGGCACCCTCGCCCTCATCGAGGACGCCGCCACCGGCCGCATCACGTACGAAAACTCCATCGTCATCCCCAAAAACACCCCCATCCCCTGCGAGCAGTCGCAAACCTACGTCACCTCCGAGAACGACGAACGCGTCATCGAAGTCGCTGTCACCCAAGGCGAGGATACCGATCCGGCTTACGTCGATGTCATCGGAAAAATCCAGCTGGCCGTTCCTCCTGGACGACCCGCCGGCTGTGAAGTCACCGTCACTTACAGCTACGACGCCAACCAGCGCGTCCACGCCCACGTGGTCGACGGACGTTCTGGCCTCAGCCAGGAAGTCCATGTGGCTTACGAAGGGGCGGGAGTCCTCAGCGAGGATCGGATCGCCCAACGCGCCGCGGAGTTCAAATCCCTCAAAATTGAGTAACCGCTGCCCTCCCCTCTCGCCCGCGTCCCATCGCCATGTTCAAGTCCTTCTTCCAACGTCTCCTCGGCGGTCGCGGCAAGGTCCTCCGCGCCGCGCCCGTGCCCGCTCGCCATTCGACTTCCGCCTCCGCGCCCGCTGCCGCCCAGTCAGCCGTGCGGGAGGCCAGCGTCCGCCCCCGCATTCAACGGGGGGCCCCACCCGAACAACTCTGCGGCCTGACACCGGGCATGACTCCCGAGGAAATCCGCGACCGCCTGGCCCTGCTGTATCGCCGCCACAATCGTGCCGCCTCCAGCCTGGACGCGGAGTTGCGCGAGGAGGCGGAAATCATGCTCGATGCCGTGGTGCGCTGCCGCGAAACATTCCTCGGCGTGCCCAAGGCCGATCCCGATCCGCCGGTCCGTTCGGCGTGAGAGACGCGATGGTTCTCGGGTGCCAGACCTGGTGTGGAAGCCCCGTCACGGAGTCCGCGAGCCCGCCTTCTTCCTGGGATTGCGCACTCGCCCGAACCCTCTCCGGAATTTCCTGGGTGCCATCGATGTTGCAGCCCAACGCGCTTCCAGTCATAATGCTCGTTCCATGAAAAAATACCCTTGCTGTATTGTCGTCGCCGATGGCTCCCGCGCCCGCGTGTTCTCCCGATCAGCCTGGAATCAACCTGTTGTCCTCACCGATTCCCATGACAATCCCGCCGCCCGACAAAAGACGCGCGAACTTCTGACCGACGGACCTGGCAAGACTCAGACGAGCGACCCGCTCTCGACCCCCGGCGAAATCGAGGAAGACCGATTCGCCAAACGCCTCGCCGCCCAGCTCACTCGCTCCGTTCACCACGGCGAATTCGAAGACATGGTGCTCGTCGCTTCCCCGCGCTTCCTCGGGTCTCTGCGCGCCGAACTGCCGCGCAGCGCACGGGAGCGCATCGTGCTCGAACTCCCGAAAAACTGGACCGCCTTCTCCCCCGCTCAAATCCAACAGCAGTTGGACGACCTCCATCCTATTCGCGGCGCGGCCGCGGCCGCGTAAGGCGGACGCATGGCCACCGCGAATTGCAGACAAATGCCCACCAGTCAACCGCTCTGTGAGCGTACATGCATCTCGAACCGCCGGCCTCGTCCCAGTGTCCGGCCGTTCGATAATTCCCAAAAACCTGACATCATACACCATTAGTCCCATGAACGCTCTCTTTCGACATCATCCGTCATCGCTCGGAGCCGCTGTTCTCGGAGCCGCTGTTATCAGTGCGGCTCTGCTCGTGCCATCTTTAACCGTCCGCGCCGAGGCCCCAGCCAGCCTGCGCGAACGCCAGGAACGCATCATCAAGATCGCCGCCGAAGTCGCTCCGGCCGTCGTCGCCATCGTCCCGGACGTCGAGGCCGCGCGCGCCAAAGGTGTCAATCCAGCTCTGGGGTCCGGCAGTGGCGTGCTCATCTCCGAAGATGGACTCATCCTCACCGCCGCCCACGTGCTTCAAGCGGTCGGCGAGGAATTCGAGGTCATCCTGCACAATGGTGACCGCGTTAAGGCCAAATCACTCGGCAAGTCCTACGGCCGCGACGCCGCACTCGGTCAGATCACCGAACCAGGAAAATTCTCATTCGTCGCTCGCGCGGAACCTGATGGCCTCGCCATCGGCGATTGGGCGCTGGCCATGGGCCATCCAGGCGGCTATGAAGTAGACCGCTCCGCCCCGCTTCGCCTCGGCCGCATCCTCGAAACCGACGCCGACGGTTTCATCGTCACCGACTGCACACTATCCGGCGGAGACTCAGGCGGACCGCTCTTCAATCTCGATGGCAAGGTAATCGGCATCCATTCATCGATCGGATGGCGTGTCGCCGAAAATCGCCACGTCCCCATGGAGGCGTTCACGAAAAACTGGGACCGCCTGATGAAGGGTGATGAATGGGGACGGCTGGGCATGCGCGATCGCGAACCCCGTAACCGCGCCAATCGCCCACCCACCCAGGATCCCGAATGGGCCGATGCTCCCTCGCCCGATCAGCCGCGCCTTGGCATCGAAGTCGGCCCCAGCGATGAAGAAGGCGCTTTGGTGACTTACGTCATCTCCGACTCTCCCGCTGGCAAAGCGGGTGTCAAGGAAGGCGACCTAATCCTCAAGGTCAATGGCAGCGAAGTCACCAATAGCGATGCCTTGGTCACCCGGGTCGTCCAACTCAAGCCGGGCGAAGAAGTCACCCTGACCGTCAAACGCGCCGACGAAACGCTCGAAATCAAAGCCAAACTCGTCGCCGCCAAGGAGCTAAAATCCGAATAACCACCCCCCACTCCCCACCCACTTTAACCTGCCCCATACCATGAAACTGCTCATTTCCCCAGTTCGCGCGCTCGGCGCCGGCGCCATCGGATTGTCCCTCGCCTTCACCCCTATCGTGGCCCAAAATTCGCCGCGCTCGAATCAGAACTCGAACCCTGGCGAAGGCTTGCGCCGACTTCTCGAAGGTTTCGGCTCGTCCTTGGATAACGACCAGCGAGATCAACTGAATCAAGCCCTCGAGGAGTTTCAAAAGAGCCTCGAAGAAAACCCCGAGCAGCCGCGGAGTTCGGAAAACGACTCCTCGCGCCGCCGCGGCCGCGTCGAAGCCGCCCCGGATTCAAACGAGCCCCGCCAACCGAACCGGCGCAGCCAACCCCCGGCGCAGCGTCCCCAACCTGCCGATCCCTCCGAACAGATGCGTCGGCAGATGGAGCAAATGCTTCCAGGGCTCGACCTCGAACGCTTTTTCGGCGAGGACTTCCTCGGACCGCTCATGCGCGAAATGCAGCGGCTCCAGGATGACCCCCACCAGGATGGCGCCTCGGAATTACCCGGTCTCCAAGGCCAATTGCGCGAACGCGCTCGCAGCAACCGCCACGAAAAGGCCGCCCGCCGGGCCATGGCCGAGTTTCGTCCCGTTGTCCGCGATGCCCGGGAGAGCGTGGTCACGGTCTATGGTGATAGCGGCGACCAACTCGCCCTGGCGACCATCGTCACTGCCAACGGCTATGCCCTGACAAAAGCCAGCGTGCTCGGCGATGACGATTCGGTGGAAGCCGAGTTCTCTGATGGCCGCGTCGTCAAGGCCACAAAGGTTGATGCCCTTGAGGGGTACGACTTGGCCCTGCTCAAGCTCGAGGCCGACAACCTCAAGCCGATCCAGTGGAACACGACTGAGAACTTGCCCATCGGCACCCTGCTCGCTGCCAGCAGCCCGGACGAAGACCCGCTCGCCATCGGCGTGGTCAGCGTGCCTCCACGGAGCCTCGATTCCAGCCGCAAAGGATTCCTCGGCGTGGGCATGGACGGCGACCCCGACGGTGTGAAGATCATCCGCATTTCCGAACACTCCGCCGCCGAAAAAGCCGGGCTCCAGAAAGATGACGTTATCACCGCCATCGATGGCAAACAGGTCCGCTCGCCCAAGGAACTCACCGACATCATCACCCGCAAGCAGGCCGATGACGAAGTCCACATCAGCTACCGCCGCGGCAACGATGACAAGGTCGCCGTCGCCATCCTGCAAAGCCGCGACGACATCAAAGTCGCCGAGTTGGCCAATGGCCAGGGAATCAACGAAAGCGAGTTCAAACGCCTCCAGCGCGAAAACGACCCCACCGCCCGCATGGGCGGTCGCGGAAATCGCATCGCCGATGGTTTCCCCGTCGCCTTGCAAAACGACCTGCTCATCAATGCCAATGAAGTGGGTGGTCCAGTCGTCGATCTCGATGGCAAAGCCGTCGCCCTGAACATCGCCCGCGCCGAGCGCACCAAGACATACTCGATCCCCGCCTACGCCGTGGCCAAATTGCTCGCCACGGTGGACCAAGGGAAGCTCAGCGAACCCAAGGACGCCAACGCCCTCAAGCGTGACGCCCGCAAAGCCGCCGAGTCGTTGGAGCAACTCCGCGCCCAACTCAAGGAAGCCGAGGAAAAAGCCCGCGCCGCCCAGGACGCCCTGGAAAAACAGTCGCAATAACCACTCCCCGCGGGCCGCCCCCCGCGG
>JBJXFS010000022.1:0-15372 GCA_046155625.1 Verrucomicrobiales bacterium
CACTCCAGATGCCCTGCTTTGCACGTAAACGGTCGCGCCATTGTGCGGGGCGCCGTCGGGTTCGGTGACTCTCCCCTGGAGTCCCGTGCGGGGCACCACAGCGTCCCCGACCACAATTGCCAGATCGAGCGTTTCTCCCGCATCGGCCAGAAGCGCGGAAATGATGCGTGTGCGACCGGCGGGAGTGGTTGCCTCGATGCTCAACTCACCGAGGGGGACGCCGAAGAACGTGAAGCGGCCGCCGCCATCGGTGAGCACGCCCCTTCCGAGTTCGCGCGAATTGAGGTCAGGAAACAGGTTGACCGCGGCGCCGACGGCGGGCGTCACGCCGTCAGCCTCGAGCACCGCACCGGTAACGGTTCCGCGTCCTCGAAACGTCAGCACGTACACGCCTTCGCCTCCCTGCCGCGAGTCAGGTGGAAAGTCGCGCACCACAGCGCGGTCGAGTCCCTCAGCCAGGGCAATGGCCTGCGCGAAATTCTCCACCCCGAAGGCGCGGCGCAGGGTCGTTCGCGCCTCTGTTTCTCCGCCGGCCAGGGTGGCGGCGAGCGCCTCGAGGCGTTCCGCCGTCACCACGCCGTCGCGGCTGCTTTCAAGGATGAGCGCGATCGCTTGGTTGTCTCGCACCGTGGAGACGTCGGTCGTCGACAGGCTGAAAGGGATGCCGCTGACCACGAACGGAAAGGCAAAATTCCCGTCGGTGTCGGAAAAAGTCTGGGAGATACGCACGTCGACCTGGATGCATCCGAAGGAAGAGGTAACGCCGTCGTTCATGGTCAGCGTGACCGGCAGGTTGGAGGCGCCAGTACCGTTGGCGCGGACGACACGGCCGCGGACTGAGAGCCCTTCGACGAGGCGTGTCTGGACCGGGACGTTGGCTCCTGGGAATTCGTTCCCGCGGAGGTCGGTGACGCCGGCGCCAATGCGCAATGTGCGGGGGACGAGTGCGCCCATCGGCCGGCGCAGCGTGAGCAAGGCGACGCGGCCGCCTGGCTGGACCTGGGCGAAGGCGACCTCGGTACCGTCGTCGAGCGTGTAGGCGGTCGCGAGGCCCGCCGACTCCTGGGTCATCGGCTTGTTGAACAGAATGGCAAGGATGTTCCCGTAGTTGCGGATGAGAACGCGGTCGCCGTCGTCGTTGGTCGTCGTCGGGTTGTAGCACGTGCGGTCGGGCCGGCCGACCAGGAGTTCCGGATCCTGACGCACGATGAGTGCCTGCGGGGCGACTTCGACGAAGTCTGTCGCCACGCCGGCCAGCGTCCGATCCGCCGTGCCATCGCATGTGTCGTCGATACCGATGTCGGTGGCGGCGGCTGTCAGGTCGAAGAGCGCGCAGGCGCCGGCTGGGAGGTCGGTGGCGGTCCATTCCAGAGCGCGAGCCGTGCCGTCCGGGCGGATTTCGAGCACGCTGAGTTTCGTGGGACCGGTCAGAGCGGCGCCAAACTTCCACTGAATCGTACCGGGCGTGGCGCTGACCAGCCAGGCGCCATCGCGCCCGCCGTATCCGGCGCCTTGAACCACGTCGCTGGTGCCGATGCCGGCGCGGTTGCCGCCGCTTTGGATGAGATTGAGCTCGCTGCCGTCGGGCGTCAGCGTGCCGCCGTCGTCCTGAAACGTCCCGCGTGAAACCGTGGCAAACCACCACGACTCGCCGCGTCCGGCCAAGTCGGCGGCGCGGAAGGCGAGTCGCGACGCAGGATCATCCGGGGCCGGATCCGCGTCCTCCATGGCCCGCATCATGGCTTCACGCCACTCGCGGCCGGCGTCGGTCGATCGAATAATCTGATCCCAGCCCGCGGCAAATCGCCGGCCTCCCTGCCAGTCCAGCAGGAGATCGGGCAGCACGCGGCTGAGCGGTTCGCCATAGCGGACGCGCTGGCCGGCTTCCGCGAGTTGGAGCGGCATCGAGCCGCCTTCTGCATTGGTGGTACTCGAAGTGTCGGAGTTCGCGCGGCCAGTGCTGATCAAGCTGCGCGGGACGCGGATAACCCCCGGCGGCAGGAGGGGCGCGGTGCTCGCGCTCAGAGCCTGGCCAAGCACTCGGTTGGCGGCGGCGACGACTTCGGGTGGGAGTGCGTTGACGTGGTCGGGGAGCGTCAGCGTGTTGCGAGAAAGCGTGACGCCGCGCTCATCCACGCCGGTCGTGATGCGAAACCTCCCGACCAACGAGTCGTCGCTCGTGGTGATGTTGGAAAAGCTGATGGCTCCCGTGCGTTGGGAAAGCAACCGGAACCGGGCGGTGACGGTTTCACCCGGTGCGATCGTGCGGAATTCGACGCGCTCGTCGCTGATCAACTGAGCGCCGGAAACATTGAGACGGTTCAGGCTGACGCTCGGCAGATTGGCGATGGTATTCGATGTATTGAGCAGCGTGACGAAGGCGTCATACGGTTCGCCGGCCCGCACCGTGCGCGGGTGCGAAAAAGCCATGCTGAAACTCGGATTGCTCACCAGCACGCTGCCGGCGGCCTTGCCTTCCACCTCGACCGTGCCCGCGGCCAAGCCGTCCATTTTGGCGGTGAGCTTCAGCTCGAGGACGTGGAGCCCTTCTTGCAGGCCCTCCACTAAAAACTCTCCCTGGCCGCCTTGACCGGGCTGCAGACGAGGGATGTCGTCCGTCGTGCCGAGTTCGCCATCCGGCCCGGCCGCCTGAATGGCGATGACGCTCCGAATTTCCGCCGCTGGCCCAACTCGGGCGAACCGCACCGGGTCGTCACCCGGTTCGGCGTTCGTGCCCGCCACGCGGTCGGGCCCGGTCGGCAGCAACAACTCGGCTTTGATGTCGTGCACGCTGAGCCCGCTGGCCGCCGGTGCCGCGTTCTCGGTGAATATCTGGACGCTGAAGAATTGGTTCAAATACCCGATGCTGCCGGGGATGATCATGAGTGCCGGGATCGGCGGGATCTTCAGTGCCAGATCTTCGCTGAAACCACCGGTCAGTTGGATGTTGATGCCGCGGATCTGGACATTCGGACGGGCCACTTCCAGATCAGGCGGGAGCTGCACTGACTCCGCGAGGGCGTCGTTGATCCTGTCGACCTCCGCCAAGCGCTCCTCCAATTCGGCGGCCGGAATGATTTCCGTGGTCTGCCGAAACTGCGGCGCCACCACCGGAAAGCGAATCGGAAACACTTCACCGTCCAAAACAAAGCCGACTTCAAACTCGACCGCCCGGAAATTCGATTCGTCGATCACGATCCCGCGTTCCTCGATCTCGGCCAACGACAACGGGCGCGACGTCACTCGAGACACCAGGATTTCGTCGAAGACCTGCACCGGCACAGTGGAGGGAGTGGCGTCCAGGAGTGTTTCATTCGTCGCTCCGTCCGCGAGCCGTATTCCGTCGAGGGAATAATCGCCCACGAGATTCAAGGGCGGGAGGATCAGCGGTTGTCCCGGCGCGCCGACCAGCCGCCGCGCCGGAAATGACGGTCCGCGCAATGTGGCCTCGACATAGCTGCCCTCGGGGGCAGGGCCACTCAACTGCGTGGCCACGGATCCTGCGATATTTTTTGGGACGGCCAAGGCGGCGGGTGAAATCGTCAGGCGCGCGCCGCTGACCCGGTAGTCGAGCGTGGTCAACGGGTCGGCAGCCAGCGCGCTGGCGCCTAGCATCCAACCGGCCACAATGGCCCCGGCCGCCGCGATGGTCGCCCGCCGAAAGAATGGAATGCCGAGGTGCATGGGCTCTATTCTAGAACGCTCAGGGGAAGGTACGGATATGCTTGTAGGTGTAGCTGAACGGCAGGTTTCCGATCGCGGTGATCTCATACAGATCTGCCTTCAAAAAACTGAGCTGGCCCAGATAAACGACTTCATCTTCTTGGGCATTGACCTGCTTTTTCACTGGTCCGTTTGGGCCGGAAAGAGTGGTTCTGATATACCGGAAACCGGAATCGGGAGGGGGTGGCCACGAGACTTCGAGCACGATGACGAGCGCCTTCTCGGCGGGGGACGATTTGGTCAACGCGGCCGTAGCGGCGCGCTGGGGGCGAGTGGCTGTGGAGATGGCGAGGGTGTCGAGCCCGGTGGTTGGTCCGGTCTGGGCGAGGGCCAGTTCCTCCGGAGTATCTTTAATCAGGTTTAGGTCGGCGGGGAGGAATCCATTGAATCCGCCGACGTACTGGCCGGTGGTGGTATTGAAGCGTGTTGGCACACGGATGACCGACAACAGGTTTTGCGCCCCCACCGAGTCGGGCAATCCCTTGCGCCGCGTGGTGCTGAGCAACCGACCTTGCTCCAACTCGTTGGAAATCATGTCAGACTCGGCGGTCGCATTGAGCGCCAATCCGCGGAAGAGGACTTTCCGGTCGGCGCGCGAAGGCAGGGGCGCTCCGTCGAACGACTGCAGACTCAGGAAATAACTGGTCAATTCGACCTCGTCATTATCGAGTTGGTTGGTGGCGCCCTCGGCTCCGTCGAGTTCGATCAGATGATGACGTTCGTCGGGGTCGCTGACCGAGTGGGGGATGACCAAAACGGGCTTTCTATTGGCATCGAGATGCTTGACCTGAACGGAGTCCCGATCGGGAGGGATGATAATATCGTCGCAGATGATGGATGTTCCACCCGAGGGTGAGAGAGTCAGGGTGAACGGCCCGTTGGTCGAGGCGTCTCGACGCTGGAGGTTGGCCGCGATGACGTAAAGGGCCTCGTGGTCGCCCTGCTGTCCATGCATGGCAAGGCGGCCGGCGCGGGTCGATCCGGTGGCGGTGGGGGCGCCATTTTCGAGGACAAAGATGTTGTCGAGGCGGGCTTCGCGTTCGGCGATGTTGCCCGTGGTGGTCAGCGACTGAATGAATTGCGGGTATGGGGCGGAGGCTGTGACCTGGATCGCCTTGAGCAGTTCGAATGATTTCGCGATGAAGGCGTCGACGCGTTCCGGTGTTGCCAGCAGTGGGTTGATCACCTGTGGATCGCCGCGTTTGGCGCCGATGAAGCGGTCAAAATCCTCCGCCTCGAATTCCGGGAACTTCCCGAGGTTGTTCTTCGCAGCGGTCGCCCCGATATCTTCGAAACTCAGCAGCACGTCCGAGTCGTCGTACTGCTCCGGATTGACTGTGAAGAGGTCGGAACGAGTTGAGTCGTCCATAGCCAACCGTGCCATAGCGCCGCGGATGGCTGCTTTGCCAGCCTTCTTGAGAGCGGCTTTGTCATGGGCGGTGATGTAATCGCCGAAGGGAATCGATTTGAGGCGGTCCGTCGGCGGGGGACCGGTAGTTGCTGTTTTCATGCGCATGTCGACGCTGGCCGAGAGGAGGGCGAATTCTTGATACAACCCCCATTCGTATCCTTCGGGCGAGATGAGGTGTTCGCGGTCGCGCAACCGGTTGAAGACGTCACGTCGCCGCGTTTGGCTGATCGCATGGTTGATGCTATCGTTGAATCCGTTGAACTCGGGAAGGAACTCGCCTTCCAGCACCCACTTCAAGAGGAGCAGGCCGCGACCGGCTCCGCTATCGCCGATCGGGTCGTTACCGGCGAAGGGGGAGGGACGCTCCAACGACATGACAGCGAAATCGAAGTGCTCGCGGCGGAAGGCGAAAAAGGTGACATCGGGCAGGATTTGGCTGACCACCTCGTCCTGGGTTTGGAGGAAGATGAGGCGCGCCAGTAACACCGCCGGTGGCAGCGGATGTTCGAGCACACGGCGCATTTCGGGATCGAGCGAGGGGTCGAGCCGGTCGATCTGGATGGCGCCGGATTCACCGTCCAGGTTCGCGAAAGGGGTGGGGATTTCGTAGTCCCAGAAGCGGGCGGCGGCGCGCCAGGCGTCGTAAACCGCCTTGTCCTGCGGGTCGGGAGCGAAGCCGAGGTCGATGCCGTTTTCGGTGGTGGCTTGAGGCGGCTTGAAGTACCAATCGCCGATCATGAAATCGGGGTCGTGGGCGATTTTTTCGAATTCGATGAAGTGGGTGGGGTTTTCCGGATCGAGCGTGACCGGCGGGCCAGCGATGAGGGCGGGTGGAGGTGTGGGATTGGGTACCAACGGCCCGAATGGTGCGTTCAGCCAAAGTGGAAAGAGGAGTTCATAATCGTTGTCGCTTTGGCCCGGCACGTAAGCGACGGCTTTGGCTGGATTCGGTTTCCACAGCGCTGCCCCGCTCCCTTGTTCGAAGATCTGGACATGATCCATGCTCAGAACGAGCTTCAGAAAGAGCGATTCCTGAGCGGCGTCGTTGAAGATGTTCAGCACGGCTTCCCGGACTTCCTGCTGTTTCTCCAGATCGACGGTGACTTCCTCGACAGTGCGTGCGTTTTCCTTGACTCGCGTGTTGCCCTTGGGGTCGGCGACGGCGAGAGCGGTGGTGCGACCGGGGGTCGAGCCTTCGTCGATGATGGGAGCTTGGCTGAGGTGGAAGGTGAGTTGGTCGGCGTTTTGTTCGGTGATCGGTTCTCCTTCGAGGACGGTCAGATCGGCGGTGTAGACGTTGACTTGGGTGGGTTGGGCGAAGTTGTCCTGGGTGATCAGTTCCCAGGTGTTTTCGGTGTCTCGCCGCACGAGGTTGACCACGGGTGGCAGTTGGTCTTCGCAGGGCGCTTCCGAGGTCGCCTTGACGGAAAAGTCGCCGACCAGCATGGCGTCGAGCGCGGCCGCGTCCGCAGTGAGCAGCGACGGCCAGTTCCAATTCACCGAAATCGTCTGGCTCGCGGTCAGTGGCAAGGCAATCCATGTGACGCAGCGGGTGGCGGTGGCGCCGCGGAACTCAAGACGCACGGAAATCGGCTTTATCTCAGCATCCGCGTTGAATCGAACTTCGGTATCCTGCGGGAGCTCGCCATTGTTGGCCTTGGTTTCGCGGAAAACAGTGATCTGCATTCCTTTTTCCACGCTGTTGTCCAAAAGTAGCGATTCGACAAGGCGCAGCACTTTGTCTGCGGTGGCCAGAACATTGCTGCCGTCGTGCAGGATTTGTAGGTCGCTGTCATCCACGTCGTGGCCAGTGATGAAGATGGTGACCGTTTCGATGACGTCCTCGGTGGCGGGGTCCTCTTCGAAGGCGGCGTCGGTGCTCTGCTGGGCGTTTTGGACGAGCACATTCTCGGCGGCTGGCGCGATAACCTCGACGGTGATTTGAGCTTGGCCCTGTCCACCGTCGTCGTCTGTCGCTGTCACCGTAACGGTGTAGGTGCCGGGTTGTTCAAAGCGGTGGCTGACGGCGAAGGAATCGGGATCGAACTCCGGGCCGTCGCCCGACCCGTCGCCAAAATCCCACTCGTAGGCATGCGTGTCGCGGAGGCCCGGGTCGGTGACGAGCGCTTTGAAGGTGACAGCGGTTCGGGCGGGCACAGGGTCATCCGGGCCTTCGAGAGTGACGGTGGGCGGGACGTTGGTGATGTTGAGGGTGCGGCAGCGGAGAGCGCCGACGCCTGTTTCCCATCCGGCGGCGCAGGTGACGGTGAAGGTGCCGTTGTCCGCGAACGAATGAGAAGCCTCGGTTCCGGGATAGACAATTGAGCCGTCACCGGGTGACCAGAGGATGCGCACTGGCCCGGTGTTGATCTCGGGCACGTTGGCCACGGTGGCCATCATGATAACGGGGCTGCCTTCCACGGCAGTTTCCGGCACCGAGGCGGTAAGTTCCGGTTCCTCCGGGAGCGCTTCGTCCAGGACGCGGAGGACGAGCTTCTGGAGTTGGCTGTTGCCGAACATGCCGTTGTGGGAAGCCAGCTCATCATCAGTGTGGTCAGCCGCGCGCGAGACGATCGGCAGGCAGCGCGAGCCGGGCTTGTTGAAGTCGAGGCCGGCCTTGAAGCCGCGGCACTGGCTCAGGATCGGGACGGTGCCGTCGCCGCCGCCGCGCTCGAGCTCGAAGCCGAAGCGCAGGCGAAACGTATCGTCGCTCAGTCGCAATGGCTGAGGCGTGGTGTCCTCGCGGAAAAGTGGAAGCAGCGTCCCGGGTCCGGATGGTCCGGCATCGTCGGTGTCAAGAAAGTCAACGGCCGGCAGATCCACGGAAGCGTCAGTGGTTTCGAGATCCTGCTCCAGGAATGCCTTGAGTCGCACGCCCTGGATGGTTTTGGGGAGCGACTGAAACCCGACGATATGGGTGCAGCGGACATCGGAAGTGTCGGTGCGCCAGTCGTAGGCGCTGCCGAGTCCTCCCACGGAGTAATTGTGCAACGGTTCGCTGTGAGAGGTGATGGGTGTGGTCGATGCTTCCTCCTCGGTTTCGAAAAGCCGAGTGTCCATCACCTCGCGATACTGCTCGTAAGGGTAATCCTCGGCATCGTCGCCATTGAGGTCGGCGTCCCATCCGAATTCCTTGAGCGGTCGGAGCCCGAGATCGAAGTACCCACGATTCGGCATGAGTTGGTGCATCGAAGGAAGGAACCTCGAGACGTCCTTCAGGATTCCTTTCGGGACGAGCACGTTCATGGCGAGTTCGTCGAAGTCGCCATACTTCATGGCCGGCAGCGTCTTGGCGGCTCCGAGAAAGGGGGTGGCGATGGTAACGAACTGGTCGACCTTGTCTTTGTTGTCCATGACGAAGCGCCGGCCGACCAGCCCACCCATGCTGTGGGCGAGGATGTTGACCTTGGAGGCGTCGGGATGCACCGCCTGGATCAGCTTGACGTACTTCTCGAGCTTGGCCGCGGACTGGGCGTTGTCCTGGCGCCAGTCGTAGGGAAACACAAAGAGGTCGGGGTTTCTGACCAGAGATTCCCAATTGGGCTCGCCGTCCAGATAGAGGCTGGCTTCGAGATTCTTGCGGTCGTACTCGCGGTAGTTGCCTTGGCCGACCATGTATTCCAGGAATTTGCCATAGATGTCTTTGACTCCGAGCGCACTGCGCAATGCGTCGGTCGGCTCCATTTCCGCGATGGGCTGGCCCTCCGGGGTGAATCCCAGGCCCTCAAGCCGGGTCTGCAGGCCACCGGTAAGGGTGCCGGTGGTGAATCCGATGAGCGAAGTGGTCCAGAGCGGGCCGTCGTCGTCTTCGAGTGTGCTGCCCATGACCCCGCCGATAAAGACGACCGGTCTTCGGATGATGCCGTCGGCCAGAGCGTTGGCTCCCGGCACCAAGGCTTGATCGAGCGAAACATCGATGAATTTCGTCACGGCCAGGATGACAGGCAGCGGGTTTTCGCTGAAGAGGGCCTGGACAATGCTGACTGCCAGGTTCACCAATTTGGGAACGACACTTGGGAACTCCAGGTCCAAATCGAACGCGAGTTCTTCGTCCTGCCGGCTGGCAAATGGGGCAAGTGGTGACGCGTCCGGTTGGGATGGCCCGAGCCCGACCCAGAAGTGCCGACTTGCCTTGAGGTACCGGCGTTTCAGGCCAGCATTTTGGAGTTCGTCGAATTTCTCCTTGGTCAGGTCCTTTTTGAGCAGGACGATGGGGCCGGCCAGGTAGGAATTATAGAGTGGGCTGGTCGGGATGTCCGAGAGGCGGCGTGCGTAGAGGGTGTCGTCGTAGTCCGGGCTGTTTTTGGTCAGGTCCTCGTAGAGTGCCTTGAGCGTGATTTTGCCTGCGGCCTTGAAGACGTCCTTGAGCGTCGGGTTGTTTGGCAGCTCTTTGGCGAAATTGATGGCCGCGAGCACTGCGAATCTCGCCGTGAGCAACTCCGTTCCCATGATGGTGGGCACCGTGCACGACTCGTTCTTGATCTCGGGCAGGCCACGTGCATTGACCGCGGCGGCCGCCAGTTCGATCGACTGCGGCGGCACGCCGGTGGCGGTGATTTCGCCGGCGAGACCTGGGGCGTGCACGAGTGCGTAGACATGGATCAGCGGATCCTGGTCGGTGCCTGGCTGGCTGAAGTCGGCGACGGATCCGGCGTTGACAGTTTGAGCGGAAGCGAGCCGTTGTTCCCATTGATCGCGGGTGAGCGAGGTGGCGGCGGCGGCCGGATCGAATGGGGTGACGCCGGGGAATGTGACGAGCCGGACACCGGGGCCGGTAAACGCGGTGCGGACCTGACTGCCTTCAGCCACGCCGTGCAGGCCGGAGAGGTCGGCGGCGAACGACCGGGCCGAGGTATTCAGTCCACCGAGCGACCGCTCAAGCGCCGCTGTAAAGTTCAACCCGCCGGTCATTTCGAGCAGATAGCGTGGATCGAGGATGAGCGTGCCCGCGGAGGAGGTGGCCAAGGCCAGCAGGCCGTCGCCGCGCGGCACTATTGAATTTGCCGATCCCGCGCCCTCTGGGAGCAGCGAGCTTCCCAGGATGACCGGCGCCGACGGATTGCTCAGGTCGACAACGATGAGTTTGCCGCTGCCGTTGCTGGCCGCGACGGTCGAAACAACGGCGAGGTCGCGCTGGGCTTCCTGACCGCCGATGAGGACCTTTTGGGCGGGCAGCAGGAGAACGCGTTTCGGGGTTTCGTCAAACTCGGCACGGGAAACCTGATCGTCGGTCGCGCCGGCTGCACCGGCCAATGGGATGACGAAAACCCCGCCGGTCGGCCGGCGCAAGACCGCCCCGAGAAGAGCGAAATCAGCACTGAAATCGAAGTCGATGAGCACTTCACCAGGATTGCCAGGTGCGTAAGAGAATTCGACGCCCAACCCCTGCCCCCCCCGGCTGGCCGGCAGCGGCGCGACCTCTGCGGCATCGGCAAAATCTCCATCGTTGTTGGCGTCGAGCCCGGGGGCGCCGAGGTCGGGGAAGGCATTGAGATTGGTGGCTTCCACACCACGGGCGTGGGCATTAAAATTGAGCAGCTGGACGCTGCTGACGCCGGCGCTCAGTTCGAGGTAAGCGACGTACGGGGCGTCCCATTTTGCCTTGGTGATCAGGGAAATAGAATCGGAGATGGCGCCGACGCGGGTGAACGGCTCGGTGATTTCGCCGTCTTCCTCCAGGTTGTAGAGACGCAGGCGTTTCGAGCCAGCGGCGTTCCCGGTGAAGACGGCGATGTAGTCGCGCGGCGGCTGCACGCCGGCCGCCAACCGCAACGGGTAATGAGGAATGAAGACAACTTCCGAGGGCGCTTCCTCAAACGACGCACTGTCGACCTCCTCAACCCCCATCGTGCCATCGTCGTCGGCGAGGAAGCGCAGGCTGCGCACTTCGCTTGATCCGTCGGACGCAAGCCCGGAGACGATCAGGTGGTTCCCGCTCAGAGCGGTGCCTCGCAGTCGCGTCAGACCGGTGTCCAGAAGCGGAATACTCGGCACCTCCGCAAACTTGAATTCAAGCGAGTAACCGGCCGATGCATCGTCATCGGAGAATCCTTCGTCGGTCACTTGCGGAAATTGCTGGGCGATCGACGGGTCGATGGACAGTTTGAACTCGGACCCTGCGGAAGCTGAGACGGCGTAGCGGATGCGCGCCTCCAGTCCGCCAGCGGCGAGATCGATGGAGGTGACGACAAATTGATCCGCGGGCTCGAGGACCACCCACGACGGGGTATCGGCCATTTCCTGCGTGACCGGTTTAGTGAAGCGCAGGATGATCGGTGAGCCGAACGGAACATTTTCCGCGCCTGCTGGCGGCCAGGAGAACGGCACGCGCCGCGGTGTGGTCGGGTCGCTGTCGGCAAACTGACCGCCATAGGCAACCACATGCGACACAATTGTCTGGTTGCCAACCGCATCCGCAGCGGTCACACGGTAGATGACGCGGCCGCTTTCCGGGCTGCGCACGCGGAATCGCCGCAACAGCCGCGCCCCGGACCCGGTGGACTCTTCGGACAGAAGCTCGGGATCTGGGATGAGATTCAAATCCTTCGGTTCGCCGAGTGGTGAGAAAAATGCTTCGGGCACCAGGTCCGCAGTCACGGCGCGCAGGTCATCGAGTACCGTAACATCAAGCACCGCCCCCTGGTCCTCATTGTCGCCGATGGTGGCGGTGCGCGGCGATTGGAGCACGCTGGCCAGCGGGGGCGCGGTGTCCTCGACATCGATGGCCTGGGGCGGGGTGCGTTCGAAAAAGAGATTGATACTGGCGATGCGCGGGCCGAAACTATCGAGATTCAATCCGAATGTGCCGGACGCGCGTTGGAGCGGGAACCGCGGGTGGGTGGCGATGACGCTTCCAGAAATTGGGGGGATCGGGGTGACGAGGGCGTAGGATCCGTCGGTTTCCGAGAGGGCGAACAATTCGCCGGTCCGGAACAAGGCGGAGAGGGCGAGGTTGGACGTCACGCGCACAAACGCACCCGACACCGGCCGCGGGTCGCCCCCCGGCACCGCAGGATCGCGTGACTTCACTTTGCCGGCGGCCTGCTGGCCATTGACGGCGGGCATCATGATGGGGACGAGCAGGTGAGCCAGGATGTTTTCGATGGTAAACGCGTTCCGTAAATCCTGGGTCACCTGCGTGGTTGCCTCGGTGATCCCGGTCTGGTCGCGCAGCGCATTGACCTGTCGCAGCAACAGGCCGAGGAACGGAGGCGAGCGGGTGACCAAGCGACCGGTTTCCGGCCCATCGGCCACGAATTCCATGGAGTCGATAACATGAAAGACCGTCTGGCCGCCTACGATCGACGGGATGCTCAGCGCGTACCCGACGTCGCCGGGTCCTTTGTCGTCCGGCAGGTTCAGGTCTTCGATGCGGATGGGAAAGCTCAGGTCGGCGGCTGCCGTGATTGGGTCGACACTTTCTTCGTAGCGCACGCCGCCGAGCAGTTGACCGCCCTCGGGTTGGACGTCCCCGAGCAATTCGTTGACTTCGTCGAGCGGGACGGCTTCAAGGCGAAAGGTGGTGCGGGAGGCGATGGCTTCCGGTTCGATGATGACCTCGATCGGCCCGCGGTCGCTTTCGGCTTCGAGGATGCCGCCCTGGCGAAAGAGCCCGATGCGGCCGTCGTCGAACTTTTGTTTGGTGGCGGGGATGGTGACGCGGGTACCCTTGGCATTGACGAAAACGGCGCTGATAAAATCCTCTTCCGAGGCCTCGACGAAATTCGCGAACGAACCATCAGGTTTGCTCAGCACGGTGGCGGTGGCCCCGGTGGATTCATTGACCAGAATGACGGGGACCTCGGGATCGGCGGTGCCGGCACTGCCGATGGCGGCGACCGATCGGCTGTTGACTCCCGATTCGTAGCCTGGAATCGCGTCGAGCAGCGCCTGGTCCGCGGGGGTTGGACCATTGCCACCGGGTTCGTAAATGGTGAGTTGCGCGCCCGCGCCGCGGGCCGCGAGGGGCGCCGTGGTGAACGAGAACACGCGTTCTCCCTGCAGGGCGAGGCCTTGGAGGTCGCGCAGGTCGGGTGAAACCGTGAATGAATACGTCAGGCCTGGGTCGAGCGGCGCGGTCGGTAGGAATGTGAGCAGGCGGCCGCTCAGGTCGAGGGTGGCACCACCGGGCACGTCGCCCGCGGCGTTTTCGGCGCGCAGGGCGATGGGGGTGGCGCCCAGGCTGGCGGGGGCGAGTTTTTCGGAAAACTCGACGGTGATGGGGGCGACGGTTTTGACCCGAGTGTCGCCGTTGGCCGGCGTGGTTGCGATGATGCGTGGGGCGAGCGCTCCCAATGTCAGATCGAGCGTGATGGGGTCGAGTGAGTCGGCGATGCCAAAGTCGGCGGAAGCGCCATCGCCATTGGTCGGGTGAGTGGCCAGGGCGGTGCCGGGGCCCGCGGGGGCGAGCAGAAAGTAGCGACCCGCGGCTTCCGTGACACTGAGCCATCGCTGCGACGCGATGCGGACGCCGATGCCAGGGGCCGGGGAGTTGGCCGCGGCGAGGACCTGTCCGGTGACCAGGGCTTGCGCGGCCGGCAGTTGGACCAACAGATATTGGCCCGGGCCCGTGAACCCGGGCAGGCGCGGAGCGGCCGCCGGTTCCACGCTGGCCAGTCGGCCGCTCGCGTCGGTGGCCAGTCGCTGGACGGGGGCCAGGCCACTGCCGCCGGGAAAGCGGACGAGGCGGGCCAGGACAAAATCCGTGTCCGGTGCCAGCACGGCGCCGAGCGAGAGCTGCAATTCGGCCCCGACGAGCAGGCGACCGAGGTTGAGCTCAAACGCGCGGACGATCGATTGCCCGGCCCCGGCCAGTCCGGCAAACCCTGCAGGATCGAGTCGTCGGAGCGAGCCGGCGGAAAATCCATCGAGGGTGCCGGCGGGCACGGTGACGCGGATGTCACCGGATTCGAGCACGCCGCCTTGAGCCGAGAGGGCCGCGGCGCCGTCGCCGAGAGGCGGCAGGACGTCGACGAGCACGACGGCCTCCTGCAAATCGGCGGGTCCAAAGAGGAGTTGTGGACGCAGCGGGAAGCGGGCGGCGGGCCGGCCTTCGCCCAGCTCGGAGATGGGAATTTTGCGGGAGGTGTTGCCGTCGATCCGTCGAGCGGCGGGCAGCGATTCGGCGGGGGCGATGGTGGCAGCGGGGCGTCGGTAGGCGTAGACGGTGGCGTCGTAATCCGGCGTGCGCAGGGCGGTGCCGTCGACCAAATCATAGGTCTCCTGCACGGCGATGCGGAACCACGAACTGCTGGGCAGGACGCCGGTGGCCGGAGTGAACACGGCTTGGGCCTGGGCCGTGACGGCTTCCGGATCCAAGCTGGCCGCCCGTTGCGCCGGTTCGACCACGCTGACGGCGGCCACGCGGCCGCTTAACGACTGCGCTGTCCCGCCGGGCAGCGCCTCGCCCACCGCACCCGGCAGCGGGGCGCCGGTGCCTTCGTCGCGGACAACGGCGGCAAAGGTCCCTGATGTCGCGAGCGGGAAGCTAAAGACATCCGACTGTGCCGGGTCGAGAGTAGAGGCCTGGAGGATGCGCCACGTCAGCGATTCCGGTTCAAATTGAACCAGGGTGAGGAACTCGGTGGCCGCCAGCGGTTCGGTGAGGTGCAATCGCCCGGTTCCCGCCAACGTCGGCGATTCCGGGAGATCGACATGCATGGCTCCGAGCGGGCTCCAGCCGAAGGGCAGGGGAAACGGGAGCGACTGCGGGCCGAGCGCGGTGAGGCGGGCGTTGCCCGGTTGAGTGAAGGCCGCCTCCGGAAAATCGGCCCGCGCCGAGCCGGGACCGGCGCCGGTCGTCAATGCGGTCGCGTCTAAAATCGACACGGGCACGGCCGGTGATTCCCGAGCGAGCCACGGGCTGGGCACCAGTCGCACATCGCCTTCGGCCAGCGTGACGGCGCGCCAGACGGGTCGGTGGCCCGGAGCCGCGAATTTCCACACATACGCACCGGCCGTGGTGCCGAGCGAGGCAAAGCCGGAGTCCGCAGAGGCGAGCGTGCGGTTGCCATCCGGACCAGATTCCCTGATGGCAGCGGCGGGGATCGGATGGCCGATGCCGTCGACGACTCGCGTATGTCCCAAGGCGAAATTGCCATCGGGGACGACGATGGCGGTGACGTCGCGTTCGGCCGTGCCATCCCTGCCGTCATTGACGGTGATGCGCAGCGTCTTGACGCCCGCCGTCGCGTAGATGTGTTCGGCGCGCGCGGTGCCGGCGGTCGTGCCCTCACCAA
>JBJXFS010000024.1:0-81159 GCA_046155625.1 Verrucomicrobiales bacterium
CCTGATCAAAACGGCGGCCGCCATGCGAAAAGTCGAGCAGCAGCGCATTCCGGCCCGATGCCGCGCCACGCAACCACACGCGCCGTTCCCACAGTTTTTCATTCTCGTCGTGGCTGATACCCAGCACGTGCCACGCGTCCGCCACGCGATCATTCGCGGCCAGCACGTCCTCCCTGTCCATCGCCCAGCCCGCACTGCTTCGCACATCGTGACGCAGCAGGTCGGGCAGGCTATCCATGCGCTGCATCGCCTCCGTGAGCAGTTGAAGTCGGCCCAGGCTCACCACGGTGCGCTGCGGCCAGCCCTGGCCCGACGAAACCGCGCTCTCAAGCTGGCGCACGCCCGCCGCCAGTCCGCTGGCCTGCGCGTCCACCAGCCGCGCAGCCGCATCCCGCCAAAACGTCACCGGCTTAGTCGGCAGGTCCGCCAGTCCGTGCCGCACGAGGTCCGCCATCCAGCGCTCCAAATCCTGCGCACCGTTGATCATGCGTTCGAGCCGCTTCGCCTCACGTTTCGCGGCCGCTTCCGGATCGGCGGGCTTTGCCTCGGTCTGCGCAGCTTTTTCAGCCTTCTTTTCCGCACGTTCCTGCCTCGCCGAGAGCCACTCGTTCACCCACGCCGGCTGCGTGTTCGCCGTGAACGCGCTCTGTTTAAGCGCCAGCAGCAAATAAAGCGCCAGGCCGTGCTTGCAGGGAAACTTGCGGCTCGGGCAACTGCATTTGAACGACGGCCCGCTGACCTCAATGATCACCTGATACGGCTTCGACCCGCTCCCCTGGCACTCGCCCCAGATCGCCACCTCATCATGCCCGAGAATCGGCCACTTCGCCGGAGCCAGCAATCCCTTGGCGGCTTTCGCCGACGAATCGTCGGGCGAAAGGGCGAGGATTTGGTCGGTCGTCAGCATCCCGGAAACTAAAAACCCGGATGGGAACCACGAAAAGCACGAAACACACGAAAAACCAAGGCGTTGCCCAATTATCACCGTCCACATGGTGGATGAGGACGTCGATTGTCCTAACTCAATGAATTCTCGTGTGTTTCGTGACTTCCGTGGTTCCAGTGTCCGTTTTTGGGATGATCGAATCGCCGGTGACGATCAGTTTGGATGATCAGGGCCGCCTCTGCGTCTGCGAAATGCGCGGCTACAGGCACGACATGAACGGCGCGGGTGGAAATGACCCGACGAGGCGCGTGTCGCTGCTGGGGGACACCGACGGCGACGGTCGCATGAGCAAGGCGACAGAACACTTCTCACCCCCCGCCCGTGACCCACGCCTCCGTTCCCAGCGCCGGCCCCCCGGAAACAAATTCCTATCAGCCCCCTCCCGGCCGGGGCCGGGGAAAGACATCGAGGAAACCGTCCCCGGCGGTACGTTTTCATAAGAGCAGACACCGCCTCATCAGAGTTTCCCCAAGCGCCCGCCGCTGGTGACGGAAATTCGATTCACTTTTTCTGTCACCTATTCCCGGGACGAGCGGCTAAGGTAACGTCGCCCCATGATTTCCGCCCGCTCGATCTTCCGTCCGCTCCTCCCTCTTCGCCGTACCGGCAAAGATTGGACTGTGGCGACGGATGCTGAATTGGCGCTTGCCGCGCGCGACGGGGACCGGGCTGGCAAGGATGCCTTTGTGGAAATCGTCCGACGGCACCAGGCGGCGGTGTCGGCGGTTGCCTACAGCGTCACCAGGCGAATCGGCCTGACGGATGACATTGCACAGGAAACTTTCCTCAAAGCGTGGAAGCGCGTGGCCACGCTGCGCGAGCCGGGGAAACTCAAGGCCTGGCTCACGAAGATCGCCCATGACTGCGCCGTGGATGCCCTGCGGCGCGAAAGGCCGCATGGGTTGCTCGATGAGATGGATACTCCCGCACGCGAAGCACCGGGAGCATCGCCGGATAAAGCGGCAGCGGATGCCGAGGAGGAGCAATTGATTTGGAAGATGCTGGAATCGTTGCCGGAAAACATGCGCACTCCGCTGGTGATGTTTTATCGCGAAGGTGAATCCGTGGCGGCCGTAGCCGCCGCGCTGGACCTCAGCGAAGATGCGGTGAAACAACGTCTCTCCCGGGGCCGCGAATTGTTGCGGGAGAAGCTGTCCGGCGTCGTGGAAGGCGTGCTGCGTCGTCGCGTGCCCCCCGCCGTTTTCATCATCACCATCGCGACCGCCATCGGCGCGCTCACTGCCCCGGCCGCGCTGGCGGCGGCATCATTCTCTGCGGGCGCCGGTGCGGCTTCCTCAGTGGGCACGGCCGGCTCTCAACTCAAGACAACTCTCTTCACTGCCATGAAAGCCTCCAAATCCACTCTGGCCACCGCCGCGACGCTTGCCGTCGTCAGCGTGCCCGGAGGATATGCTATCCGCGACGCACGGCAGCCCGCCGTTCCTGCTCGGCCTCCGGCCGCGGTCACCCAAAAGCCGGAACTGAAGAAACCTGATTTCAGTGAAAGCGAGCTCTACACAGAATGGCGGCGGTTGCATGAGGCACATCAGCCGCAGCCGGAGTCCATGCCAGCGTTGTTTGCGGCCATTCAGGGACTGAAGGATCCATTTCGCCGTCGGGCCTTCCGTTCCGCTTTGATTGCCGAGTGGGCGGAGACCGATCCTCAGACGGCGTGGCGGTTTTTCACCGGTCCGGGCGGAAGCGTGGATTATGCCTATCAATTCCTGCACGAGTGGATGGCGCAGGACGGCGATGGAGCCGTCACCGCCATGCTGGCCTTGCCACAGCGCAGTGCGGGCTGGCCGCAGTTCTTCAAGGACATCGCCGCGCACGCGCCGCACCGCATGGCGGAAGTCCTCGGCAAGCTGCCCGTCACCGACGCGTGGGACCCCGGTGCGGCCAGAGCCTTCGCTCTGATGGCTGCGAACGACCTGAGCAGCGCGCTTGCCCTCGCCGAATCCCTCACCGGCACCTGGCGCGATCGCGCCCTCAATGGCGTGGTGCGGGAGTGGGCCGAGAAGGATGCCCCCGCCGCCCTCGCATGGGCGCAGTCGCAGCCCGAGGGACTGGCGCGCGATGAATGGATCCGGAACGCGCTGGCGGGCTGGGCGACGCATGATCCGCTGGCCGCCCTTGAGCGCGTTGACCTTGTGCCGCCGGGGGGCGATCAACTCCAACAAACTTCCAACACGGCGGCCCGCGTCCTGAAGGTCGCTGCAGAGAAGGATTTCGACGCCACCCTGCGCTGGCTCAAGGAAAACCCTGGAAAACTGGGTCACGACAGCCTCAGCGCCATGGGCGATGTCATCTCCGCACGCATGGCTGCGGACCCCGCGGGCTTCGCTGAATTCCTGAGAGCTAACGATCCTGATAAGCTGCTTGAAGCCAGCGTGAGCAGCGCCCTTCTCAATGACGCCTATGGCTGCAAGGATGCGTTGTGGGACTGGATCGGCCAACAGCCTGCGGATGACGCCACCGCGCAAATGCTTCGCCAACGACTCCTGAGCAGCGCCTCATGGCACGAGCCCCTCCAGGCCCTCAAATGGCTGAGCACCCTGCCGGATACTCCGGAGTTCAAGGCGCTGAGTCTCACCATTACCGAAGGCATGTCTAACAGTGGCCTGAGTGCCCCGGAACGTGCGGCCATGATCGCGAACGCTCCCGATCAGTTGCGCGCGCGGCTCGTCATGGTCGGTCTCGCCCTGACACGGGAAGGCAGCATTCCGGACATTCCGGCCGCGCTGACTCAATTTGGGACGTTGCCGGAGAACGACAGGGGGGAGGTTGCCTCCAGCCTGGCATTTCAATGGTCGAGATTCGATCCTGAAGCAGCGGTTCAGTGGACCGGCACTCTCAACGAAAAGGACCTTGTTTCCGCCACCGAGGGAGTTGTGTCCGGTTGGGCCGCGTATGACAGCATGGCGGCATCGAAATGGATCGTCGATCTGCCGGCGGGAGCGCAGCGTGATGCCGCAGCCAAGAGCCTTTCGATGAGCATTTCCGAGTCCGAACCGGAATCCGCATGGCGGTGGAGCCTCTCTATTCAGGACCCTGCCCAGCGCACCGAAGCTCTGGCCTGGGCCTACGCGCGATGGCACCGGCGCGATCCTGTGGCCGCCTCACAAGCCTTTGAAGCAGCCTCCCCGAGTCCGGCAGAACGAGCGGCAGCCGAAAAATTTCTCAATCAATGAGACCCGCCGTCCGCATTTTCATTTGTCTGAGCGCCATTGGCATCGGAGCGCTCGTCGGCTGGGTCATTCGAGCCAATCGCTCCGAAGGGGCCTCCTCGAAAGCTCCATCGGAAGTCAGTTCCATGGCCGCCGCCGGCACCCTGGATGCAAAGTCCGCGGCAGCGGCGGCCACTGCGGATGAGGCCGCCAGCCGCTTTGCTTTGAGCAAGGGTGCGGAGCGCTGGCTGCTGCTGATCGCTCAGGCCGAGAAAGCCAAAGCCTCCGACATGCCCGGCCTCATCCGTCTGGCCGCCGGAAAAGAGAGTATGACCCGCATGCTGGGCACGCGCTGGGCGGAACTCGATCCCCGGCACATGTTCGATTCCTTGCTCCGCGATGTCGCAAAGCATGAACGCATTGATGAATCCGTGAATCTGTTTTACCTGCTCATCCCCGAATGGATGGCCCGGGATGCCGCCGGAGCGATCGCGGCGCTCACCAACGCATCGAACGCGACGGGCGTGAATCCGCTGTTCATCGAACAGCGCCGCTCTGACGCAGTGAGCATCGTCATGAAGAACGACCCGGTGCGGGCCATCGCACTGATGAAAGAATGGGGCGTCAAGCGTCACGTTCCAGACCTGCGGCCGCTCGAAAAGTGGCTCGCCCAGTCACCGGAGCACGCCGCGACCTTAGCTAATCAAATTGAGGCGGAAGGCACCCCGGACGAAGTGATGCGGATCATCGGCAATGCCTGGGCCAAAGCCGATCCCGCCGGCGCCCTCGCCTATGCCGGTAAGCTGCCCCTCGCTCAGCGCGTGGCCTTCACCGGCAGCGCCATGAAGGACTGGGCCAAACAGGATCTCAACGCCGCCGCCGCGTTCGTCGCCGCTCAGACGAATTACGCCTACCGCAGCCATCTGGCCGGATCACTGATCGAAGCATGGGCCGCAACCGATGCCGGGGCGGCCTTCGCCTGGAGCCAGGAAAACCTTAAAGGCGCCGCCCGTGTCCAATCCATCGGCAATGTCGTCACAGCCGTGGCGGAGCACAGTCCCGATGAGGCCGCGGCGATGGTCAACGGGCTGGAATCCGGCGGGATGAAATCAGTCGCCGTCGGTGCGCTCCTTGATTTTCATTTGAAGAATTACGATCCCATACGGCCCAATCCTGCCGCCCGCGATGCCGCCCTGACATGGTTGACCACACTCGACGACAAGGAAGCCGCCCGCCACGCCCTCGCGGTGAACGCATGGAAACTCTTCAATACCGCCCCGGAAGCCGCTCGGGCCTTTTTGAGTGGCCCCCATGCAGATATCGCCCCATCCATCATGTATGGGCAGGCCGCCAGCGGTCTCGCCAAACATAGTCCGGAAAGCGCTCTGCAATGGGCCGCCACCGTGCCCGCCGAACATCTGAGCACCGCCCTGTCCTATGTGATGAGCGCCTGGCTCGGCTCCCAGCCGGAAGCCGCGCGCACCCATGTCCTCGCCATGCCGCCCGGCGAACCTCGCAACATGGCCCTGCGTCATGTCGCTACCAACAGCATCCACTCTTCCGATCCCCGCACCCCCGACTGGATCGGCAAACTCCCGGCCGCCGACCGGACCGTCGTTCGCCAAATGATCGACATTGCCCAAATCCCGGCCGCCCGCCGCACCGCACTGCTCGAAGCCCTGAAGTGAGGCGCTGCCCATCTCCGCGCATGGCGCAACGTCTGATCCCATGCTGCGGCGGGGGCTTCCGCGGCGCGCGCGCTGACGAACGCTTCGAAAAACTGCTTCTGTCAGACCCGAATGGCACTCCGTTGTGATAGCGTAACACAATCCGTTGTTCGCAAAACAAATACAACACGTCGAGCACGATGCCTGACGATGTGGCGGGTGCGGTGAGTTGTACCGCCAGAAAAAGCGGAATCGTCGGCCCGGGCGAAACAATGGGCGCAAAACCATCGACGGGGTATGTCGGGCGAAGCCACTGGTGAAAGATTAGGGCGATCCGCAGTGCGGCTGGGCCGACGATTCCGCCTCTTCCGGCGGTCCTCCAACGCAAGCCTCTCTTTAACGCCGTGGTAAAACCGTGATGGGCCAAGTTTTACGGATAAACTGAGTGCCATTCCTGTCAGCCCCCTTCCCACCCTCCCCTCCCGTGACCCACGCCTCCGTTCCCAGCGCCGGCCCCCGGCAGCAACTTCCTATCAGACATTTCGTATCCGCGCTCGCCGCGCTTACCGCCGGCAGCGCGATCGCCGGCCCGGCGCAGGATGCGGCGGCTTACGCTGACGCCATCGCCAAGATCAACCAGAGTCACGTCCTTCGGCCCGCGGGCAATTCCGAGGCGGACCTGGCGAAACTTTTACCGGCTTCAGCCCGGTCTGCCCTCCCAAGGTTGCTGGCCGCTAAACCAGCGCCCGACCTCGCGCCTGCTCTTCTCCGAGCCGGAGAGGCGGCGCTCGATCTCGACCTGTTGACCGATTTCGATTCGATTCGCCCATTGCTTGAAACCATCGCGCCCGAATCGGCAGCAAAGCTGGGAACCGCCATGTCGCGCCCCCGATTTCTCGTGCGCGGCCTGGGAAAGTTTGACGCGGGTTATCTGGAAAACTTTGCGGATGTATTCGACGGAATCCTCGCGGCCTACGACACGGTGTTCGGCTTCAAGGAGTTTTCCAAAATCCCCGGCAAGAAGCTGCGCGTGCGTGTCCACCTCGAACCAGCCATCACAAAACCACCGCATTTCGCTCCCGAGTTTCCCTGGCATTCGGAAATCGATTTCCCGGTCATCGATGGGGCGAAGTTCGCGTCACCTACTCCCCAAGGTCAGATGCTTTTCTACGGTCTTTGCCATGAGCTCGGCCATGTCATCGCCATGTGGGGCGACTTGCGCACGATGGAGGACAAACACGCGTGGGCCCATTACACCGGCGTCACCATCGTGGAACATCTCGCGGCGAACGCGGCGCACAAGCCGTGGATGGAATCGCTGCGCGACGCGCGGTGGCGCTCACTCGAACTCGAACGCGGACTCGCGGAAAACCGCACGACGCCATCGCTTGCCACCACCTATGGCGGTGTGATGGCATTGCTCATCGCACTTCACGATTTGGTCGGACCTCGCGCCATCGGCGACGCGATCAATCTCTTGGATGCCCAAAATAAGCACCGACTCATCAATCACGTCCGTTATTACACATTCGCTGATTTTCGCCGCGCGCTGGAACAAGTCGCCCCGGCCAAGAAGAACGATCTTGCGAAAACCTTCGGCAAATAGGAGCAGGCACGGAGCGTCGAATCGCGTCCGATGTGGCGGCAGCCGCATCGGCTATAATTGGGCATCGCCGCTCGTCGGTGACTGAAGATCGCCGTGGTCATCGTGCGAAAAATCCACGCCTACGCTCTGCCCCTGAAAAGCTGGCATTCACCGCTCCCGATTCGGAATCTTGCCGGATTGCCGGCCCCACTTCGCTGCGCGGGATGCCAACCAGTCTTCTTAGGCGTTTCGTCGGTGCCCTGAACCATAGAGAAAGTAGTTGTCGGTCTGCCGAATGTCGAAGTGCCAGCCAAGCTCGCGCAAACGCTCGGCAAGGTCGGCGGGGTCGTAGAAGACCTTGTAAATCTCGAACTCACGCCCGTCGTTGAGGCGGCGGCGAAGCACGGTCGCCTCCGGCTCTGGCAAGCGGTGGTCAACGGCTGTCGAAGTGGGCTCGTGACGGGAATCCACGAAGAAGACGCGGCCACCCGGAGCGAGGCAGGAGCCAACAAGCTGCCAGAACTCTGCGAAACGCTCCGGCGGAACGTGGGAAAGCCAGAATCCGAAAAACGCGGTATCGAACTGCTCGGTGGGCTGCCAGTGGAACAAGTCGGCCTCGACGTAGTGAACAAGCGGGGAGCGGAGTCGGGCGGCGTTGATGGCGAGCATCTCGGGCGAGCCATCAAGCGCGGTCAGGCGGGAGACAAAGGGAAGCAACTGCTCACTCCAGATACCCGTGCCACAGGCGAGCTCCAGAACGCGGCCCGCAGGACGGAACGCGGAGAGCGCGGCTGAAACCACTGTGGCATCCGCAAACCATTGGTCATTGAGAGCCGCGCCACGGTCATAACGCCCCTGCCGGAGCCACCACTGGTCATACTCGGCGGCTCGCGCTCGGTAGTAATCGAGCTGCTGGCGGAGAGGCGTGGAGCTTTCGGTTTCAGTCATGGGTTATCGTGACTCGAGGAGCGCGCAAAATCGCCTGACGTTCAGCTCACCGATGGCGGCCCCTCTTTGACATCCGAATTGCCAGACGGCTCTGCGGGGCTGCCATTCGGCGGAGCGCCTGGTCGGCCCCAGGCTCATTGTGTTTCTCCCACCTCCACACCAATCCGTCTTCGGGATCGATGACCTCACCGATATGTAAGAACCCACATTTGGCCAGGACTCGCGTCGAGGCGTTTGCTTGAGGGAGTGTGTGTGCTCTTACCACGCAGACGATGCCACTGCTGAATGCGTAGGCTGTCAGTGCCTCCGTGGCTTCGGTGGCGTATCCCTTGCCCTGATGATCGGGATTCACACCGTAAGCCACCTCGACCGCGCCATCCGCCGCCGGAGGTCCCTTGAAGCCGGCTTTCCCGACAACGGTGTCGCTGTCCCGAAGCACCAAGTTGAAACCATGCGTCCATGGATTCGCCGAAGTCGAAGCATGAACTTGCGCCAGCCAGTCAGTTGATAACTCCGCTTTCTCGGCAGGCGACATCGCATTGATCATCGCATGGACTTCCTCAAGTGTCTTCAGAACCAGCTTCAGCCTTTTCGTATGGATTTCCGCTGCGTTCATTGGCAGGTCGACAAGCGGCCGAACGACTAGCTCATCCACGGCGGGGGTAGAAGCTCCAATTCAAATTAGGACGCTACCCGCCGTTGGATGGAGCGTCTTGTTGAACGAGTTCGCTGACGCTTCAAGCGCTGACGCGGTCGTGAGGGTTGTGGAGGAGTCTTGCACGAGGCGAGGAAATTATGGGAGGGTGGTGATCCAATGAAAAAAACACCAGATCAATCCATAGAACGATTCGAAGGACACGTCCAGCTCAAAGGTCTGGGGGTGGCCCAGCCGCACTGAGCGAAGAACGGGTGCGAGAGTACTTCCTGCTCCTGGTGGGAGAGGAGGGGTAGGCGCCGCAAACGGTGAGACAGGCGCGGGCATCGCTCACGGAGTTCGTCGTCGAGATGCTGGGCAGGCATGAATGGCGGGTGTTTCGGAGCGTGAAGATTGGGCGTACCTGGGCCACGCCAGTTTGGACCAGACGCTGGTGTACGCGTATCTGACGGAAGTTTCGGGAGCGAAAACGCGGGCGGCGACGGCGCGGCTGGCGGCCGCCCTGACGGGCGGCGCCTAGCCGGTCGATCCCCGCGATGACCGCGCTGGCCGAGGCCATGCGGCGGCATGGGCCGTCGTATGTCGCCGCCCATGGCCCACGCATACCGGACGCCCATCGGCGAGCGCCGCAGGCGATCCCGCGCTGCCGCACGCCGGAGGCGGGCCTTGTGGTCATGGACTGGTGATAGGAGAACGACTGTTCGTGGCGACTCGAAGAGCGAGGTAACGCGTCTCGCCGGATGGAATCTCGCTGCGAAAAGTCTCGGTATGAGCACCTGCCCACGGCTGGGCGAACGGCTCGACCACGAGTGCAGCCGGAGCCTCGGCGTAACCCCGAAGGCTGAGGTAAGCGAAATAGGAGTCCTTGGGCTGCGGTCCGGAGTCGTCAAAGCAGATGACGCCGGCTAATAAATCCAAAATACTGACCTAACAAACGGGGCCAACTAAGCCTAATGTTTCGGGCAAACTACCCATGGGACCATGAACCGGAATCCATGCACGTGTTGTCCCCGCGAGGGAAAGCATACTTTTCAATATGTGCTTTTCAATAGCTTACACGCCGGTTCATGGAGAGGGATCGTGATCGTCATGGTCGTGTGGATTCCCCTCAGAGGCACCGCGACCGACATGGATTTCGACTTCCGAGGCAATCGGTGCGCCATCCTTCATATAGGGGCGGTGGTCGTTGGTGTGGAGTCCCAGCCTGATCTTGTGCGTGCCTTCTCCCAGCGCGGGGAGGTAGTGCCACGGACCATAAACGCGCGCGCCCTTTGCGCCATCGACTGTGAGCTGTAGGTAGCCCTCGCCAGGGACATGCGCCCCGCCAGCGTGATCGGCGCGGATGGCGAAATTCTCGATCATGGCGTGGAGGTTGTACCCCGAGGCCGGATCGGGATGGACCATCAGCGCGATCGTCGGTGTGCTGGACCCGCTCACCACTTCTTCGCCCATCGGGTGCATGTGATGCGCGACCGGCTGCTGATCGATCATCACGCTGGCGGTGATCCGGGCTCCGTCTTTCGCCAGCGCCGCATGGGTATTGGAACTCAATTCGATAGTGAGTTCGTGCTGGCCCGGCAGCAGCGGGGGCAAGTGATACCAGCGTTCGTAAACCCGCGTCACCTTCATGCCGTTGACATAAAGATGCAGGTGCCCCTCGCCCTCGACATGTGCGGTGGAAGCGGCGTCCGGCGTGATGGTGTGGCCGGTCGTCGTGATCTCCAGATTCGACCCGCCACCTGTATCCGGATGCGTCGCCAGCGACACGGATGGCGGCGGATCGGCGGCGACTTCCAGCGGCGCATGGCCGACCATTGGCACCGGCGCATCGGTGGTGGGCCGTTCGACCTTCTTGGGCACCAGCGTATCGAAGGCCAGCCCGCTCGAACCCTCGCCCCTCCCGACGCGCTTCTGGAGGCCGCGCCAGACGAAGGTCTGCCCGTTGTACCAGCGGGTGCGGCGAAAACCGTCATACACCTGCACTCCGGCGCGCGGGACTTCCTCGTTCTCGACGAACAGATGTTCCCGCGGCGTCTGGTCCAGCCCCGCCCGCAGCAACTGCGTGCGCGGGCGGACGCGGGCGGGCGGGCTGGGATCGCCTTCGATCAGCCGGGGCATGGCCGCGCGCTGGAGTTTGGTCAGGCGGTTGTCGCCCTCCTTGTGGACGGGCACGAAGGGGATCCACTGTTCGGGCACCCGCGTCATCAGATCGTAGCGATAGGCGGCGTTGGTGGCGGCCGGGGCCAGCACCGGCGCGCCGAGCATGTCGACGAAATAGCGCCGCGTTTCCATCGCCAGTTCCGCCCCGCGCACGATCTGGCCGGTCGGCGCGCGCACCTGCTGCTCGATCGCCCAGACCATATTGGCCATCTCGTCGCGGATGAACCACTGCACTTCCTGCGATTCCGCATCCTGGATCTTGGGCGCGGTGGAAAAGACCGTCACGTGCCGGTCGCTCACATCGAGAATGTCGTCGGTGGCGCTGTTGGCGAACAGGCCCCAGCCCTGCCAACTTTGCGTATCTCTCGCCCCTGCCGCCTGAATCCAGAACCGTTCGCCGAAGACATTGGTCACCGAAAGCCCGCGCACCAGCGCATTTGATCCTGCCCGCACGGTATAGGGGAAGATGTACCAGTCATTGGCGTAGAGCAGCACATGTTCGAGGAACAACAGCTTGCCGATATCGCTGGTGGCGGGATCGATCGCGCCGAAATTGGTCGCCCCCTCCTCGAACTGCCACCAGCGCGGATGCGGCATCCCGCCGAACACCAGAGGGGAAGGAATGAACACCACCGGATCCTGCGCCAGCACTGCGGGCTGCGGGCGGACTGCGGGGGGCTCGCGGTCGAAGTGATACCAGTCGAGCCGACCGTCGTAGATTTCATCGGCGATCAGGCTCTCGTCCTCAAATCGCGCCGGGCCGCCCTGCGGCTCGGTGGTCATGCGCGCTCCGTATTCCATCCGCTCGTCGCGCCAGCCGTTCTGCTCCGCGCCCGGCTCCTCGATCAGGGTGCGCACCCAGGTGACGAATTCGCCGCCGAGCGTGTCGATGGTGGCGGTCTGAGCCGGGGCCAGCCCGGCGATGCCGCTGGAAGCGACATTGCCGCCGGGCGCTTCAAGGAAGGCCAGCAGCGCGCCGCCGTCCATCATTCGCCCCGCCACTGCGGCCACGCGCTGGTGAACCTTGGAATGCGCGGTGATATCGGCTTCCGCAGGGTCCGCCGGATCGGGCCTGGCGATTCGGTATTCGGCGACGAATTTGGGGAATTCGCCACCAAGCCCCTTAGCGGTGAGCATTTGCCGCCAGCGCCGCCCCAGCGCCAGCCGCAGATCGAGCCGCAGCTTGCGATCCCCGTGGGTCCAGCCAAGCGGCTGGCGCTCCATCCGCATTTCCAGCGGCTGGGTATCGTCGAAGGCCTGCATGGGATGCGCGCCTGCGCCAAATTGCTGGAAGGCCGCCTGTTCGATATGGATGCGCGCCTGCGCCGGGCTGCCCGCATCCTCGCCGATGAATTCGCCCACCTGCCATTGCCGCGACAGGTTCCACAGCGGATCGCGCACTTCGGCGCGCACCGCCTGTTCGAAATCCTTCGCGCGCGGCCGCC
The DNA here is from genome assembly GCA_046155625.1 of Verrucomicrobiales bacterium. Classification (GTDB taxonomy): domain Bacteria; phylum Verrucomicrobiota; class Verrucomicrobiia; order Verrucomicrobiales; family V1-33; genus CAJBME01. The sequence continues at coordinate 12,574 of JBJXFS010000024.1, forward strand.
CTTCGAGCCGGTTCCAGCGCCGGATCGCGGGCAATTGCTGAATGGCGAGACTGTTGGCCAGCGCCACCGGCGTATCGAGCGCGACCTGCGCGCTCTGGTAATTGACGATGAGTGGATCGCGTTTGGCCATCAGGTGATCTCCTCCGCAAGCACGCGGGTATAGCTGTTCACCACCGCATAATTGAGCGCGATGGACAGCGGGTGATGTATCGTCGAGGCCAGCGTTGCGGGCACGAACAGCGCATAGGGCGTGGCGTCGAGTTGCTCGGGCTCGACCGCTCGGCGCTTGGCGGCATCGAGCGTTTCGTTGAGACCGTCGACGATGTCCTGCCAGCGCCAGCCGCCGCGAAAATCACTTGGCAGCATGAGCAGGAAGGCCTGCGGCGGTTCGCTGTTTGGCTGGTCGAAATGGAAGGCGACGCCGGTGGTGATGTCGGTGGTCGGGATCACCTCGATCCATTCGTCGAGCAACAGGCCCACTTGTGCGGCGGCGGGAGCGAATGCCACCGCGTGATGCGCCTGGAACAGCAGCCGGTCGCCATCGATCACCGTATCCGGCGGATAGGCCGCGCCCATCCAATGCGCACCCGCTACATAGGGCAATTGCCACGCCTCCAGCACAGTATCGACCCCGGTCAGCGCCTCCCGCGCCATCATCAGATATTCGAGCCCTGCCATCTGGTCGCGCACTCGCGCCACCCCATGCAGCCAGGTGTCGAGCGGCACGGAATCGCCCAGATCGTCGCGCTGGTGACGAATCAGGCTGGCCTTGTCGGCTTCGCACAGCGCCAGTTCGGCCTGCCGCTGAGGGGTGAAGGTGAAGCTGGGCAGGGCGATGAAATCCTCGCCGAACAGAGCCTTGAGCGCGGCCTGCACCAGCTTGGTGGCGGCGGCGGGCTCAGCGGCGGCGTGGCCCGCCAGCTTAGCGGCTGCCGCCGCCTTGCGCTTGGTGATGGCGGCAAGCAGCGCGGTGATCCCGGCGGACATTTCGACGGTTGGCCGGACGAATGCGCCTTTCGCTTCGGCAATGTCAAAATCTTCCGGCACGAAACCCGTGAGCGGCAGCGCCGCTTCCAGCTGCGTCAGATATGTGTCCGGATTGTCGGTGCCGAATGCCTTCACTGCCTTCAGTTCCGCCAGCTTCGCCTCGAAGGCCTGAGCGCGCAGCGCGAGGTCGGCGCGCATGGTAGCGGGATTGGCGGGCAGGGGGGTGATGACGGTGGTGGAAATCTGCCGTTCGGCGCGCTGCAAGGGGCGGAACACATCGCTGAACGGCGCACCCGGCGGGATTGCGTTGGCGCGGGCGATATAGCCGTGGAAATCGTCCAGCCGCTTCTCCCAATCGGCAATGACTGCGGCGAGCCTGCTGTCGAGCTCGGTGAACCATTGTCGCTTCCAGCGCATACCGATGGCACCGTCGAGTTCCATCAGGCAGAAAGCCCGCGCCCTCCGCACCAATGCTGAATAACTGGTCAAGCGCGCCTCGAGCCCGGCACGGATTGCGGCTTCGTTTGCCACTACATCGGCGAGGTGGGTATCGAGCGGGACGACGAAGGCCTGCGCATCGCCCGCCAGCGTGTCGAGCGAAGACTGCGCGTCATCGGCGCGGGCGCGAGGCAACTCTGGCGCGCCGCCCTCGCGCTCGGCGCGGCTGTCGTTGCTCAGCGCAATATCGCTCGCCTTTAGCTCCCGCCCCCGGCTCACGAGCTGTCGCGCAGTGTCGACCAGTGGCGCGAATTCGAACAGGCTTATCTTGCCGGCCGGCGCTTCGGCATAGCGCACCGTCACCGCGTCGCGCGGGCCGACCGGAGCCTGCGTGCGACGATAATGTTCCTCGATCACCTGATCGAGCGAGGCCAGCGCCTGCCGGTCATCAAGCTTCAATTCGTAAAGCCAATCAATCGGCTGGCGGCCCAACTCGGTCAGCGCGAAATCGGTATCGTTGCCAGTGGTCTCGTTGTGCACCCTCACGACAATATCTGCCGGCGCGGGGAACAGCGTGCCGAGCCAGTGATTGAGCACCGGCTCCGCCGCGCCGCGTGCGCTCTGCGGCACCGGATCCGAGGCGAGCACCGCGGGCGGCGCAGGATCGAGGAAGATCGCCGTGCGCGAGGTGATCGCCATGCCTTCGCGCGGCGTGGCGACAAATTCGGACACCGGCGGGAACAGGCCCGAACCATGTGCATCCAAATTGGCGGCAGCGTTGTCCGGCTTGCCCTGCATCGCCTGATGCACGCTTTCCGCCAGCGCCAGATCGGCCACCGCATCGGCGACATTGCGCAGCCGCTCCACCGCCGCGTCGATCTTGCCCTGCTGCGCGCTGTCGGCAGCGGGCATGTTAGCGAGGCCGAAGGGGTAGGCGGTGTTGCCGCTGTCCGCGACATGCGCGAGCAGCTTTTCGCCATCGACGACATTGCGCGCCTCGATAGTGGCGATAGTTTCTCCGGGGGGAAGGTCCTGATAGGTCTTGGTGTTCCGATTGGCCAGCAGCGGGAAATGCCGCCTCAGCGCAAAGATAAAGACATCGGTTTCGGCTTCGGCGAAATTCTCGTGCAGCTCGCGTTCCAGCCTGTAGCCGAGCAATTCGCTCAGACTCTGGTCGTTGCGCATTCCTTCGAGCACGCTCATCGCCTGCCGCACCCGCCACGAGGACAGATTGACCCCGGTGGTCTTGGCGTGGGTGGGATCGGCATTGTTGACATAGGTGCTGCGCAGCACGGCGGCGGTTTGCGCCTGATCGAGCGAGGGGGCGTGAATATAGCCGAGATTGTCCGGGTCCTCCGCCATCGGCCGGCCGACAGCATCGAAGGCATCCCGCACATCGGCGGGAACCTGCGCCGGGGTGAGCGCACTGGCGCGCGGGCGGACATCCTCCAGCCAGCCATAGGCCCCCAGATAGAGGCCTTTGCCCGGTGTCGCGGTCGCATCGGCCGCCCCGGCATTGGTGGCCGGTCCAGCCTGCGCTGTCAGCCGATGGCGCATGAATTCGAGCTGGAGCTGGAAGATCCCCTGCTGCCACGCATCGAGGCGATAGGTGCACAGGTCGAGATGCTCGATCAGCAGTCGTTCCAGCCGCGCGGTCGGCGTATCCACTAGTGCCCGCAGTGCGCCGAGCACGCGGCGGTACTCGACGGCCTCGGAGGCGAAACCCCAGACATTGGCGATGTGATCCTGCAGGAACAGGCTGGCATCGCCGGTGATCGCCTGTGCGGGCTGGTAAAGTTCGAAATAGCGGCTGCCGCTGCTCGCTTGCGCCTTCGCGATATGCAGGAAGGTCGGTTCCTTGCGCGTTATCAGCGGTGCTGTGGGCTGCGCCAGCCGCATCCGCATCCCCACGTCCCAATAGCTCAATTGCAGTGCGTGACGCGCGAGGTGGTAGAGCAGTGCGGTGGGCACTTCATCCCCGCTGAAGCCTTTCTGCTGGCGCAGCGCCTCCAGCGAAGTCTCCCCCGCCGTCACCAGCCATTGCAGGTAATTCTCCCCGCTAGCGGTATAGGCGCGCACCGGCGTGCCCTCCGACAGATCGACATCGTCCACGAGGATTTTGCGCAGCAGTTCCTGCCCGTCGTGGAAGATGAATTTCAGCACTTCTGGCGTTTCGTCGCCATTCCAGCCAAGGCTCTGGAGCAATTGCAGCCCCGCCTGCGTGGTGAGATGTACACGGATAATCTCGAACAGTCCACCTAGCCCCTGCGCGCGCAGCAGATTGAAGTATTGCTCGTGGCTATCGGCATTGCGGCGATAGAATTCGAGCGAATTGGGCGCGAGGCCGAGGATATCGAGCAGCGTCTGATGCAGATCGCCCGCCCGCCCGACATGTGCGGTGCCCGGAACAAGCGCGCCCCATTGCTGCCCCGCCTGCTGCATGATGCGATAGAGGCCGGGCAAGAACTGCCCCTTGCCGAACTTCTCGCTCAGGAAGCGCGAGATGGTTGGCCCGGTCTCGTCATTGCCGTCGCGGCGTGGCAGGTGCCAGCGCAGCTTCGACCACGCCCCGGCGGGGAGGATACCGTAGGGCTGGCTGCCGATGCGGATCTGCGGCAGGCAATCGCGCGCCAGCACGTAATCCTCGAAATAGCGGCGCGTGTCCTCGACCGTGTCCTTGCCGAGAATGTCGTCCATCAGCGTATCGAGCGAATAGCCGATGGTGGCGGGCCAGAGCAGGCGGTTGATCGCCCGCGCCTCGGCCTGATCCCGGCCCTCTGAGAAGGGCAGACCGGCAATCTTGCTCGGATCGATGCCCAGCCATTCGGCGAGCCACTGCCCGTCGAGCTTGTCGAGCGCGCTGGTCTGCGCCAGATCGGGCGTTGTGCCGCCGAACATCCGGTTGAAGGCATCCTCGACATCGTCGCGCGTGCTGTATCCGCTCGGCTTCTCGCTGTTGTTGGTCGGCGTGCCCTGCGGCAGCAGGCCAATATCGTTGGCGCTGAAATGATGGTGCTCGATCAGGGTTTCGAGCGCCGCGCGGCTTTCCACCTCATCGTCTCGCAGGGAGACGCCACACACCAGAATCCGGTCGAACCCGCGTGACCGTTCGACATCGGACAGGGCAATCCGGAAGCCCAGCCCAATCGTCACCGCCTTGTCGAAATCGAAAATCCACGCCAGCGCATCGGGCAGCTTGAGTTCGCCGTCGATCTGCTCGATTTCGTCCGCATTAGGGGCGCTGGGATCGAAGCCCAGGGTGACGGTGGAGGGGATGACATTACCGATCTCGCTGCGGCTATTGGCGCCGGATATCAGCGTGGCGACCAGTCGTTCGGGCAGCACATCGGTGCGCGCTGCCTCGCTCCAGCTAGCGGCTTTCACATCCGTGTCGGCCAGATTAGGCCATTCGATCCATGCCAGCGTGAGCGTGGTTGCATCGCGGTCCACTCCTGGCAACGCCTCGTCGAATCGGCGCGGAACAATCGCTGCGGCGGGCTCCGCCGCAGCGTCACCAAGCGCGGTCTTGAGATCGGCCAGCGCGTCTGTCGCCGCCTCCGCGTCCCCGGGTTTGCGCCACAGCGCCTGCCAATAGGCGGTTATCGCATCAGCTTCGACGTGCGGCGGCTTCATCCCCTCCACCACCAGCAGCACTTCGCCTGCTGCAGGAGCAGCGGGCGCCTCGGTCTCATTGGCGGGCCGGTAGGAGGTGGCGATCCAGCGGGCGCGGCCGGTGCCGTGGTTTGCCACCAGATTGCGCCACGCGGCCAGTTGCCGTGCGCGATCGCTCGCAGCGGACCAGTAATCGGCCCAGAACACCCGCCCGTTGGCGACTTCCTTCTCGCTCAGCTTCGCCTCGAACCCATCCACCGCCCAGGCATCGGGATAGACACGGATCCACAATTCGTCCGCCCCCGGCGCGAAACGGGTCTCGATCCGCAAGGGCATCAGCAGGACGGGATAGGCATCATCCATCTGCCCCGCGTGGTCGCGCGGATCGAGCCTGGGGGCGAGATTGGCGAGTACGGCCAATTGTGCGTTATGCAGCTGCGCGAATTGGCCCCAGGCCCTACCTGCCTGCTGGCGTGCGTCGGTGATCGCCGTCTCGATCTGCCTCGCGTCGCCTTCATCCGCAGTGCGGCCTGCGCGGCTTTTTTGGCGGGCGAGCTTCTGCTGTTCCTGCGATGCCGCATAGGCACGCTGCCGCGCGGTATCGGCCTCGACACGAGCCTGTTTGAGCGGGGCGAGTTGGGCGATGAATTCTGGTGTCCGGCTCATGTGGAACTCCTCGGCAGCATGTCGGCGGCATGAACGGCAACCATCACCGGCAATTGGTACAGAATATAGGCAAGGTCGCCCGCGTGGATGCCATTGGTCCAGGCCACATGCTGGTCATCCACCCATTGTTCGTGGCGCTCGTCGCTGGCGGCGGGTTCCCCCAGCGCATGCGCTTGCTGCGCCCTCAGGTATGCGGTGTTCGCATCCAGCGTGACATCTGACCAGGCAAGATCGCTCCAAGTCGCCAGACTTGCCCCCGCCTCGCGTTCGATATCGAGGCCGAAGCGTGGTTCCCCAGGGCGCTCCTTGATGATGAAGAACCAGCCCGGATCGTCACCTGCAATATCGCCGCTCTCGCCCTGCGCTTCCAGCGCTGTGAGATCGAAGCCGAAGAAGTAGATGTCCGGCCGCGCTTTGGCTTCATAGATCGGGGTCTTAATCAGGCTTTCGGGCGGATTGGCTTCCTGCGCCGGGGTCAGGCGCACGGGCATACGCTCCACCTTGTTGTTGATGCTTCCGTCGGCATTGGTCTGCCACGCGGCGCGCTGAGCATAGATCACAGCATTGGGATAGCGTTTGAGCAAATCGCCGCGGATTACCAACACCAGCTCGTTCTCCGCCGCGCCGCCCTGGTCTTGTTGATCGTGATCGCCCAGCTTCGAGGCGCGCGGCCAGGTGTGGATTGGCGGAATGTCGCGCAATTCCTCCTTCAGTGTCGCATCGTCCTTGCCCTGCCGGTCGAGATAGGAGCTGACATCCCAGAACTGGCGGAAGCTGGTGGCGCGGTTGTCGGTGGGGTAGTTGCGCCAGTGCATTTCGCGGCAGAATTCGTGGTTCAGCCCCAGCATATAGGCTTCGATAAACGGCTGGTTGGTTTCCAGCAGGCTGATCGAATTCTGCGCCACGAATTGCAGATTGGGCACAAAATGTTCGTCCGAGATTTCGAGCAGGAACTGGTAGGTCGGGGTGTCGAATTCTGGATAGGCCATCACCGGGGCGAAGGTTTCGCGCTGGATGTCGGCAATGCGCTGAGGGATCTGGATCAGCGGCTGGAACTTGGCGGGCAACACGCGCTTGGGATCGGTTGCGGTGAACAGCTCGCCTGCGAATTGCCCCATATCGATAGCCTTGTTGGGCCGCACCGGGGCCGTACCGAAGGCCACCTTGTCATCGGCAAAGGTTCCCCGCAGCGCGTCCTTGTAGCGCGTCAGCTCGACGCTGTCGGTGCCGAAGCCTTGCAGGCGGATAATCGGCGCGGCGGGGATCGCCACCGCATAGGGATCGGCGAGAGTGAAATCGGGGCTGACCGGCATCGCATCGACGACCGAGGGATCGGGCGGTAGCGGCGTCACCTGCTCGCCCGTCTTCGGATCGGTGGTGGTTCCCGTTCCCAGTCCTGTCGGTTTCGAGTTGGTCGTGAACAGTCGGTAGCCAAAGAAAGCCATGGCGAGCAGCAGGATCAGCGCCAGTGGCCAGTAGCCGAACAGCAGCAACAACAGCGCCAGCAGCAGCATCCCCAGCAGCGTCAGCCGCATGTTGCGCACGACAGGCAGCGTCTGCTCCGCATCGTTGGGCGGGATGGCTGACGGCGTAGGCACACCATCGGGCGCGGTCTTGGGCGGGGCGGTGGTGACCTCGCCCTCGGCCACGCGGGTGACGATGTCCTTCTCCGGCTCCGCCCGGCCGGCGGAGACGCGTTTGACGAAGGGGGAGCGGGGCCGAATCGCGCGGCGCAACGCGCTGCCCAGCATCACTGGCGGCACCACGCTGTCGCGGATGCGCGCCACAGCGTTGATTCCGCCGGTCATGATCCGCCGCGCCATCGGAAACATCGTTTGCACGAACAGCCCCGGTGCCCGGTCACGAATGCCCGCCAGATGAACGCCATGCCAGACCAGGCTGGTGGCCAGCCCCAGCCGGATAAACCGCAGGCGACGGTTGGCGGCGAGCACGTCGCCGACCTGCGACCAGGCCCCCTCCATGAAGCCTTCCTGATGCCGCTGCACCACCATCGTGCCGAAGTTCGCCGTCGACCGGTGGGTGGGGTCGAGATTGGCCTCGTGCAACCAATTGTCGTTGTTCGGCAGCGGATTGCCTCCCGGGTCGTTCAGCACGCGGGGGCTCCGGGCGTGCCACTGGCCGTAGATCGGCGGGACGATCAGCGGATCGTCGATATCGGCGGGATCGATGGCGATGCCCGAGGCGGCATTGGCCGCCCCGGCGGTGGCGCGCGAGTAATCGTCGCCCAGATTGAGAAATGCCGCCAGCTCGCTCTGGAAGCCCACGGGGTAGGGGTTGTCCCAATCCTTGTAGGCGTTGGCGATGTCCTTCTCGGCCTGTGTCAGCGTGTCGAAGGGCACTTGCAGCGCGCCGCCCAGTCGCAGCACGCCATCAAGCCCCGGCTTGTCGATCCCGCTGATATTGCTGCCCGGCGCTGTGACATCGATATTGCGGCGGCCGATCCGCGAATCGGCCGAGCGCGGTTGCAGCAGGCGGACGAGATATTCGAAATCGCCGCGCTCCGACGTTTCGAATTGCCAGTGGTGATAGACCGGAATGCTTTGCGGTTCCGCCGCCGTCCCGCCGCCGGGATAGGGCTGCCGCCACGCCCCATGCTGCGCGCTGGGGGCAGTGGTGATGTCGAGCCCGAGCCCCGCCAGCCGCCCGGTCTCGAATGTGGGCACCAAATAGGCGTGATACTGGGTCTTGGGATCGAGCCTCCGCCCGCAGACGATGCGGGCATAGGCGAGATCAGGATCGCGGGCGATCAGGCTGGCGAGCGCCGATGTTGTCGCGGCTTCGGTGGCCGATTGCACCGCCTCGCCGGTGAGCGATTCATTGGTGTGGACATGCGACCAGGCCCAGCTTTCGGCCAGATCGGGCAGGCTGGCATCCGGGTCCTCGACATGGATGAACGGCAGCCGGCGGCCCGGCTGGCTGCGCAATTCGTGCTCATCGGTCCGCAGCACTACCAGCGCCAGCCACGGCCGCAATCGTTCGCCCACCGGCGCTTCGGGCGAATAGGCCCAGGGCAGGCCTTCGTCATACAGCTCGATAAAGGGCAGGTAATTGGGCTCGAAATCGGTCACCCAGTGGCGCGGTTCGGTGCGGATGATCTGCCCTGCATCCAGCCCGACGATATCGCCCGGACCATACAGCTCCACCGTCTTGTCCACAGTGCCCGCCACCGGGTTCGCCCCGCCCGCACCGCTGATGGCAAGGCGCACATCGGCGGTCGCCCGCAGCGCGCCTGGCACGGGATTGCTCAGCGCGTTGGACAGGCCCTGCCGCACCCAGGGAATGAAGGAATTGCGCCCCAGAGTCATGCCGTGATCCTCGCTTCGAAAGTCTCGACCACGTGCAATTCATTGGCCTTGGCCGCGCCGGAGGCGATCTGGTCGCTGAGGAAGGCCTCCGCTTCGGCCTGGCTGGAAAATCCGATGTGCGCGGCGCTGCCCGCCAGATTGGTATCGACCTGCACAACCGCATAGGCCCCCGGCGCGATGGCCACGCCATCGTCATGCGGGTTGATCTTCTTTTTCGCCGCCTTGGACATCGCCAGCTGCGTTACCGCCGCACCTTTGAGGAAATGCGCGAACAGGCTGCTGGCCAGCCCCCAGTAGCGCCGCAGCTTGCTGCGGTAGGCATTGTCGATCACCGAGAGTTCGTAGCGCGAGGTACGGGTGGCGGCGCGCAGGGCCTTGAGGTCGCCCCCCGCTGCCCCCAGCATCAACCCGCTGGGCTGCGATTCATAGCCCTTGCTCGATAGCTTCTGGCTGTCGCTCAGATCCTTGTACTGGCCGGTGGCGAAGCTGTCGCGCGCCTCGTCCAGCCGGGCGAATAGCGCGCTGTCGCTGGTGACCGAGAAGCGTTTGGCATCGCTCACCGCCTGATTGCCGACCTTGTCGATATCGATATCCAGCGGGATCGCCCGCTGGGCGATCTTGAGCTTGCCGAGCGGATGCAGGACCAGCGACTCGGTCGGTTCCAGTTCGCGCAATGTGGTGGACAGCGATTGCGACGCGGGCAGCAGCGCCGTCCAGTTCTCCAGCTTTGCGAATTCGATTTCGAGGATAGGCAGCGCCGGGATGCTCGGCAGGCTGGTGTCCTCGCTGTCGCCCCAGGTCTCGTCGAAATCGGCGCTGATTTCGAAGAACAGCAGGCTGACCGAACCCTGGCCGCGCGCCCGCCATGGGGTCGGCCCTTCCAGCGTGAAGCTCAGGCTGACCGTCAGCAGATCGAGCCCGAACACCCTGAGCGACAGCCGCCCGGATATCTGCACGATCATGTAGAAGGGCGAGAACTGGAACAGCGCGTCGAGCGAGAGATAGCCGCTGATCGAAAATTCGCTGAAGCCGAAGAAGATATCCAGCTTCGCCCCGAACTGCACCGTGTTGGACGTGACCGCGAAATAGCCTTCCACGCGGATGCGGCCCCAGCTTTCGTTGAGGATGCTCACCGCGATCCGGCGCGGGGTGGGGAAGGGCAGCGGCGGTGGCTGGAACACCGGATGGAAGCCGCCCACCGAGATGACGAAATTGGGATCGTCCCCCCAGGCGATCAGCAGCCCCATCTCGCCTTCCAGCGTCATGAACAGCACGCGCGAACCGAACAGCGAGGCGAAGAACCAGGCGCGGCTCTTGTCGAATTCGATCGCGCCGATGAAACTGACCTGAAGGACGAGCAGCGCGGCATCCTCGTCCGGCAGCACCACTTTCAGCACGCCCAGAATGGCGATATTTCCCGGCGGAATCTCGATCACCACGCCGAGCGAGAGCGAAATCAGCGTCGGCGTGCCCCAGCCGATCTTTGCCAGCGGGCCGATGACAAACGTGTCCACCTCGATCGGGAAGAACCGCTTGAGATCGGCGATGATCTGTTGCGCATTGGCGATCACGTCGGTGGGGAACATGACGTTGTCGATGGAGCCTTCGCGCACGCCATCGGCCAGCGCGTCCAGCGCCATGCCGCGATGGAGCCCGAGAATACCGCCGACACCGAGCAGGGTGAAGCCGAATCCCAATTGCAGGCCGGAGCCGAATTCTGCGGTGATGACGATCAGCAGCGAGAAGCCGTCGCTGCCGTCGGGCATCTTGGTGGCGATCAGCCCGATCGCCTTGACCGCGACGATGTTGGCGAGGTTCAGTTCCAGCGCGCCGGCATATTCGCCGTTCTCGTAATCGAAATACAAATAGCCGCCGCCGCTGACTACGCCCGCATCCAGCGCCAGCCCCGCGCCCACCGGCGGCTTGAACTTGCCGCCGATGTTGAGCGGACCGGCGTTACCGCCCTGGCCGGGGAAGCTCAGTTCGATTGTCGCGCCGATTTGCTCCACGCTAGCGCTGAGCGGGCCGAGATTGGCGGCGATGTTGCAGGCGAGCGTGATCGGGAATTTGCCGCCGTCTATCCCCACCGTCAAAGTCAGCGCTTCGAGCGCGATCGGGCCGAGATCGACATGCGCGGGCAGCTGGATCGTCAGCGAATGGCTGCCGGTGAAGCGGATGCCGGCGCCTGCCGTCCAGCTCACCCCGACATCGAAATCCGCTTCCAGATTGACGCCCGAGAGCAGGTCGGCGAGGAAGCCGTCGGCCCCGTCGGCGCTGATCCGGAGCTTGCCGCCTTCAAGCTGTGCCTCGAAGCCGACATCGCCCTCGGCCTGCCCGCCCGACCAGGCAAATCCGGCGAGCACCCCGGCCCTGATCTTCTCGACGAACAGGCCGGTGCCGCCAGTGATGCCAAGCAGGGTCAGGCTTGTGGCCGGGGCGACAGGCACGAAGGCGAAGCCGATGCCGACCTGTCCGTTGGCATCGCCCGAGGGCGGGATCACCACGATATCGGCAGGCGGGCGGATCGAGATGCCAGTGGAGGCAGAAAGCGCCCCGCGCGCGCTGATATCGGCGAGCAGCCCGTCGGCAACGGGGATTTCCAGGGCGAGGCCGTCTGTCAGTCCCAGTGTGATCTCGGCATCGAGACCCGGCGGGTTGATGCCCAGGGTTTCGGTAAGCGAAAAGAAGGAGATTTCCAGCCGCTCGCGATCGTCGATTTTGACCCGGGAAGCCGGCAGGCCGAGAACTTGCAGGACCGCCGCCAGCCGCCCGATCAGCGCCGCGCCGTCAAGCGCGGGCGTGCCCCAGCCGTAAAGGTCCTGCACCAGCGCGCCGGGATCGGTGAATAGCGTCTCAATCCGGTCGAAACGCAGCCGCTTGCGTTCGTATTCCACCAGCTGCATGTCGGGCACGCCGACATTCGCCCGCTCGACCTCCACCACGCCGAAGAAGTGCAGGATGGTGTAGAGGACCGGCACATGATGCTGGAGGTGTTCGACCAGCACCAGCTCGCTCGCCCGCTGCGCCACATCGCCCATGAAGGCGCCAAGCTCGACGGCGGTCAGGCCGGGCACGCCGATATTCTCGATCTCGCTGACGATGGTCTCCACCGCCACCACGATCGCCCGGACCTGTTCGACGATCTCCACCGCCTTGGCGATGATCTCGCCGGTGTTTTCGGCTTCCACCGCCGCGATCAGTTCGGGCAGCACTTCCTGCAACACGCCTGCCGCCGAAGCGGTGGAGGCGAAGGCGTTTTCCAGCGCCGGGGTGAACACGGTCAGCGGGACATCGACGCCGAGCATGTTGAAGAAACGGCGGGCGTGCCCGCCTTCGAGCCTGCTGGTCAGCGGTTCGGTGGCCATCGCGAGGGCGCGGCCGATCTGGGCAAGCGTGCTCTCACTCATGCTCAGTCTCCCTTGGTTGGCGCAGGGCTTCGCGCGTCCAGCGCGCAGAGATAAGCAGGGCGAGCACTGGCGACAACGCCAGCCCGGCAAGCCCCATTGCGGTCAGCAGCGCAACCAGCGCGGCACTGCGGCGGGGGCCGCTGACAATATCGCTCACTCGCCGCGCCCACCCGATCAGGCCGACCGCAGGCAGCACGGCAAAATCGCGAATGGCGCTCCGCAATCCGTTATCGCGGTGCATCCGGCGGGCGATCTGCGGCGAAACGCTGTAATAGAGCGCATTGACCGCCCGGATGAAGCGCCGACCGGAGGCGCCGCTGCGCAGCAATTCGTGCCGCAAACCTTGCAGGAACAGCACTTCAGGAGCCTCCACCGATCCCATCGCCGCCGTCACCACGATGCACCATGAACTGCTGGCCGGAGGGGCGGGCGGCGGTGGCGCGAGATAGCTGCCGACAAGGATGAACTTGGCTTCCGTGCAGGGCTTCCCGGCCTTGATTATCCAGAGCATGTAATAGCCCGGCGGCACAAGGTTGCGATCGTTGGGAATGGTGACGGTAAGCTCGTTGCCGCTGACATCGGACACCGCCAGCGCGACATAACGCTGTTCGGCATCGGTATGGTGGGTTACCGCGCTTGGCCGGATCAGCGCCGCGTCGGTGCCCGCTGCGGCCAACGAGGATCGGATCCGCAGCCTGTCGCCGTAATCGGCCCTGGTGGTGGCGGCCCCACTGCGGGTGATGGCATCGATAGTCGGCGCGGTACCCGGCGTGAACAGATACGGGGGGCGGTAGATCTCGTAGTCCTTGCGGTTGTAGGGGATGCTGACGATAGTCCCGCTGCCTGGCGGGTTCTCGGCGAAAATTCTCGGCCCGGCCCAGCGATTCGGGGCGGCTGCTGCGGGATTGGGCGCGAAGCCCGGATAGGAGAAACTGTCGGGCGCGGGATTGTGGATTGTGAATTCGTTCTGGCTCAGCCTTACCCCCGTTTTACCGGGATCGGCATCCGCGCCCCCGGCGATCAGTACCGTGCCGTCGGGCAGCAGCACCGCGGCAGCGTGATACATCCGGGCATGATTGAGCGGGGCGGCGGGTGAGAGCGTATTGGTTGCCGGGTCGTAAAGTTCGCAGGGAAAAGACTGTGCATTGTTCGCACGCGCCGCTACCGGCGGCGAGCCGGGGTGCACGGCATTCCATTTATGGCTGTTGTGGCCGCCGCAGATCAGCACTTTTTTGTCCGGCAGGATCACTGCATGGACATTGATCCGCCCGTGCGCCAGCGTCGGCCCGGCGGTCCACACCGGATTGGCACCGGTGGTGTTGAGAATGGCGGTAGACCGCGCATCGGCCGGATCGCGGACCGTGGTGTAGGCATTGCCGTTGCGCACCCGCCCGCCCGCGCCCAGCGCCTCGCCGCCACCGATCAGCAGGATCTTGCCGTCCTGCGCCGGCGGCAGCAGCACGCTCATCCCCTCTTCGCGGCGGGGCACCCCTGCAGGCGACCCCACACCGCGTGGAGGGCTCACACCTGCATGGACAGTCCAGTTCGCGGATGTCGCACCATTCGGGATCGCGATGGACTGGGTATCCGTCGGTGGATCGAATTCGAGGCCCCAGGTGGTATGGGTGTAATAGATCCGCCCGTTGGGGGCCAGATGAAGGCCGGGATAGATCGGCAGGCTGATATCGGCTCCCGTCACCTGCGTCGATGCATAGGTCGGTGGGGTGAGTACCTCGACTTCGTTAGCGGTGCCCGCTTTCAGCGCCGCTGGGCTGGCGTTGGCGGGGCCGGCCCCAAACTCCCGCCGCCCGGAAAACACGGCCACGCGCCCGTCGCCCAGCATCACGGCGGTCGGATACCAGCGCCCCTGCCGAAGTCGGCTGGGAGTGGCACCGTTCATCGCGATGCTCCAGGTCTCGGTGACCGGGTCGAACAGGTGGATGTAGGTCTCGCCCACGCTGCCGTGGCCTCCACCTCCGGGAATCTGATAATCCGGGTCGGAGCCGCCCACCACCAGCACCTTGCCGTCATGTGTATGGACGAAATGCGAGCAGAACAGATCAGCGTGAAATTCGCCCGAGCTCGGATTGTTGGCGACATGCGCCCCGCGCGCCAGCGAAGGGTTGTGCAGCACGAAATCCTGCGCGGCGAGCTGCGCGGCGGGATTCTTGTAATCGAACAGATAGCTCTTCAGCGCATAGTGCCCGTCTTCGACATGCCCGCAAAACCACAGCACTTTGCCGGTGTGCAGCAGCACCGCATGGATAACGAACAACCCGCGCCGGTCGACAATGGTGTGGTTGGGATCGGCGGGTGTGGTGTGTAGACCGTCGGTGATGCGCACGTCCGCTACCTTGATCTTGCCGCCGTCGATCCACAGGCCCTCGGTCGCACTCACCTTCCCTCCTTTCCAGCCCTGAAGAACGGAGCTCGATGGATTTCAGATAGGAGAGTGCTTGTCACGGTTGCCCCCGAATCCTGAACGTTCCGGGTCACCGCCGCAAGAAAAATGCGCTTCTGAGGCGATCCTTTTACACGACTGTTGGCAAAGTCGGCCGCGTGCGTGTGGATGGCGAATTATTATTCACGCAGCGTTGGGGAGTTCGAAGAGTCCATTGCAATGCACAGTCCACGGCTATCTCAAAGAGCCGTTGTCGATGGATCTGGGCGATCGCACCACGATCGGCTGGTTGCACGAACTCAACGTTCATCTGCGAGTCCCACAGTCCTGGACCGAGCGACAGTCTTGTTAGGCATCAGAAACGTCCGTGACAAAATCTGAACCAAGCGTCTCGACCCACGCTGGTCTCGGACTCCGACCTGACGCGCGGACAAGAAAGTCTGACTGCAGACCCGAGATGCGAAGATGAGTCCCGCCGCCAGATGTCTCGCAATACGCGATGCGCAGCGGGCCTCCACGCTTGAGGCATCGCAACGCGCGAACCTCTGCTGATGACCCGCGGTGCAGAGTGTCGAGAATGTCCTGTTCATTGGGAGCCACGCGATGATACCTAACGGTTTTATTATGCGACCCGGAGGGGAGAGCATCGCTTGTCTCGGTGATGGACCTGAATTACCAAAATCACGAGAGCTTGCCACTGTCAATTTTTGGCACCGTGAGCCTACCGCGTCCGCTCCTGCGCGACCTGAAGCGCCAAGCCTTGATATCACCAGATCCTCTGCGCTGGTGGGTGGCCCCTGCCCATCGGAGCACCGAAGCAGCGGACACCCCCTTAACCTTAAAAACCCGGATGGGAACCACGAAAAGCACAAAACACACGAAAAACCAAGGCGTTGCCCAATTATGACTGTCCACCTGATGGATGGGGAGGTCGCTTGTCCTAACTCAATGAATTTTCCCGTGTTCGTGACTTTCGTGGTTCAATGTCCCTTTTTGGGTCAACCGCCCCGCGCGGCGCACGCGGGCACGCCCGCCACCACTCGCTCCGCTGGTGCCGCGCCCTCAGCCGGTGCACATCCATGTCATCGAGCTGGGCCAGATCCACCGAATCTCGGATGACAACCCGCTTGGCCACCAGCCCGAGCAGGCCGGCCCGTGGCAACACCAGGACGACGCCTCGGCACCCGCCAACGATAACGCCGACCGGCCAGCCATCCGCAGGGAGCCCGCGAACCGCCCGCCCTGGCCCGTGGGAGTCAGGAAATGCCAACCCTTAGTTCGGTGGGACGCCATCGGGCTTGAGCGTGAGACGAAGCAGATAGCCCATGCCCGAGCCGGTGGCGTCAATGAGCAGTGGCGGGACGATGGCCGACCGGAACGCGGGGATGCGTGACCTCAGCCGCGAACGTCTGCCGCGCTGGCACCCCGAGCGTCTTGGCCGCCTGCGCCTCGACTTCGACCGAGAACGCCCGGCCGCGCGACCAGTGGCGGAGACGATGGAGGACGGCGGGGAAGTCGCCGACCAGGACGCCACCGCCCCCGCTCAGATGGCGGCACTCAACCCGCCAATGACGGCAGGACGATGGCTCGCCGCCCAAGTAGGCCACCCATTTGGCCGCTCTCCGGCGGGTCGGAAGGAGCGACACGGAACACGGGATGCAGGGGCGGCCGCATACCCGAGGCGGGGTGTCAGTGGGGCGAATGCGGATGGAGGATGGCCAATGAAGGGAAAAGCCCGTGCTTAGGCGGTGCTTATTTTGTGCTTAAAAGCCTTCATTTTTGTGCTTAATCGTTCCTTTCGGTGCCGTTGAGTGCATTTAGCCCATTCGTCGCAATCAGCTTATTTTCAGTGTCTGAATCTGGTGGAGGTTAGGAGATTCGAACTCCTGACCTTCTCATTGCGAACGAGACGCTCTACCAACTGAGCTAAACCCCCTTGATTCGGCGGGCGCGACGAGGCGCACGCGGTATAACCCATACGATTGACGGGGCGGGATGCAAGTGGAGGATGAGCAAAGTGCGGGAGCGGCGGGCTATTCGCGCCGGCCGGTGAGGAGGGGGAGGAGGTAAAAGAGCATGTAGGCGAGGGAGGTGAGGAAGGCGGCGACGTAGGTCCAACCGGCGGCTTTGAGGACGCGTTCGACGCCGCGGGCTTCTTCCTGAGTGCGGATGAATCCCATGCCGCTGAGGGCTTTGCCGGCGCGATGGGAGGCGTCGAATTCCACTGGCAGCGTGATGAGATTGAAAAGCATGATGACGCCCCAACCGGCGGCGATGATGGGAAGGACGATGCGACCGGGGATAAGATTGCCAGCCATGCCGAGGAGGGGAAGCCAGAGCACGGTTTGGCTGGCGATTCCCTGGGCCTTGACGAGCGCCATGCGGGCGTGGAGCGGGGCATACGCCTGCTGGTGTTGCAGGGCGTGCCCACATTCATGGGCCGCCACGCCGAGGGCGGAAACGGAGCTTTCGTAGTACACGGGTTCGGAAAGCGCGAGCTTCTTGTTGACCGGGTCGTAGTGGTCGCTCAGCGATCCGGGAACCGGGACGACCTCGACGTCCTGAATGCCGTTGGCATGGAGGATGCGGCGGGCCGCCTCGGCGCCGGTGAGACCGGACGCGACCGGGACACGGCTGTAACGGGCGAAATTCGAGCGCACCCGCCAAGCGGCGAGGAGCGAGAGCAACAGGGTGCCGATGAAGAGAATCCAGATCATGAGTGTGGGATGTACTGTGGTAATTACGACAGAGAGCGGCGCGGGAAACCTTAATGGCGTTACAGAAATCCGGAAGGATTCTCACCGGGTGAAGGGGCTCGATTCCTCAATCGAAGACGACCGTTTTGTTCTCGTACACGAGGACGCGGTGTTCGAGGTGGAGGCGCACGGCCTCGCTGATGGCCAGTTTCTCCAGGCCGCGCCCTTTGCGCAGCAGATCGCCGACGGTATCGCGGTGGCTGACGCGCCGGACTTCCTGGTAGATGATCGGACCGTCGTCGAGGACCGGGGTGACGTAGTGGGCAGTGGCTCCGATCAGTTTGACACCTCGGGCGTGGGCCTGGTGGTAGGGCCGGGCGCCGGCGAAAGCCGGCAGGAACGAGTGGTGGATGTTGATGACCGGGCAGCCGACATGGGCAAGAAAGTCCGCGCTCAGGATCTGCATGTACCTGGCGAGCACGATGAGATCGACATGCATGTCCCGAAGGATGGCCAACTGCCGCCCTTCGGCGTCGGCCTTGTTTTTGGGATCGACCGGGGTGTAGTAAAATGGCACGCCGTGATGCCGGGAAGCCTCCTCCATGGTCCGGTGGTTCGCGATGAGCGCGACGATGTCGGCCGCCAGCTCGCCCTGGCGCCAATCGAGCAGCAATTCATGGCAGGCGTGGCCGAGTTGAGACACGAGGATGGCCACTCTCTGACGGTGGGCGCCGAGGGCGAGCGTGACGCTCATGTTCAACTCGTCGCGGGCGAAGTCGCGAAACGCAGCGGCCTCGTGCCGCACATCGGCATCGGGAGCGGCGCCCCATTCGACCCGCTGGAAAAAGGCACCGGCCTGGGCGTCGTGGTGTTGGTCGGCATGGACGATGGTCCCGCCGTGGCGGAAAATCCAGCCGGACACGCCCGCCACCAGTCCAGGCCGATCAGGCCCGTGCAACAAGGCAATCAATCGCGGGCGGCCCGCCGAGGTCGTCACAGGCGCTTAGTTCTGACTCGGGAGGAAAGCCGGTCGACCACCCTCCCAATCTTTTTCCGGGCGCGCCCACGGTTGCGAACTCAGCTCGCTTCCAGGCGGAGGCGGAGGTGGCGGTTTCGGCTTCTTCTTTGGTTCCGACCCCGTGGTGCACCCGACCATCGACAACGCCACCAGCGCGGCGGCGGCAATGTGGATGATAAATTGGAAACTCCGGATCATGGGGGGATCGATGACCACCCTATGGGTATGGGCGTTACTTCTGCACCTTTTCGAAGATCACTCGGTCGCCCGGGCTGATGGCCAAGCCAGGTGTGACGGAATCGGATTCGATATCGGCGATCGTGCGGCTGGCGCTGACGGAGGAAATATTCAGCGTGCCGACGCGCTGGTTGCCGCGCTTGACAATAAACTTCGATCCGCCCGTCACCCCATTGCGCTCGCCCAAGTTGACCACGGCAAACCCGTAGTCCTGGTTAGTGGCAATGACCATGCCCTCAAGGGCGTTGTGGTTGATCCCTTGGTTACGCGCGCTGGCCGCCCGCTGCAAGGACGCCACGGTGGCTTCCTGCGCGGTCACCCTCCCTTTGGCCACTTCCATTTCTTTGGTCGCATTTTCCTTGTCGGTTTGCAGCGTTGCGATTTCCTGGTTCAGGGCCTCGATCTTCGCCGTGATCGTATCGATCGTCTCGTTGCCCAGCAAAATGGCCAGTTGAGTTTCCAGCGAGGTGAGTTCCTCCTGTTTCGCCTTGATGTCGCTCTCGACCTTGGCCAAGTCGGCGCTCTTGGTCTTGAGGAGCGCCTGGGCGTTGGCCAAGCCGACTTCTTTTTCCTTCTTGGAAGCCACCGCATCGCGCCAGCGGCCGTGCTCCGCGGTTAGATTGGCGATTTCCTCATCGATCTTGGCCAGCGTCGGCTTGAGCTGCTGGCTGTTGATCTCAATCTTCTCTTTGCGGGTCGCGACGAATGACTGGCGGTTTTTGAAACCGAGGTAGGTGCCGCCGGCGAGCGCCAGCGCACTCAGAATAAAGAGGATTTTGGACAGCATGGTACGAAGCGCGGGTATGGGGACTGTGAAAAAGAGGGCGCTAAAGGGCTAGTTTCAGTTGAAGGGATCGGCCGGAGTTTCCGCAGGCGTTTCGGCGGGAGGAGCGGCGGGTTCGGCCGGGGCAGACGGGGCAGACGGGGCAGACGGGGCAGACGGGGCGGCTGGCGCCGATGGATCGCTGGGAGCGGTGGCCGCTGGATCGGCAAAGGGATCGACTGGCTCGTCGGCGGACGGGGCGGGTTGGCCAGGGGCTGGCGCGGTTTGCCCGGGGGCGGCAGGGGCGGCACTTTCCGATTGCTTCCACGTTTTGCTGTTGGAAACGGCGGCGACCACCACGCTGTCTCCCACTTGAATATCAGCGGCATTGACGCCCGCGAGGTCGGCGATCGAGAACCTTTGCTCGACATTGGTCACTTTGGCCTGACCCACGACGCTTCCGCCGCGCTTGATGTCCAGGGTGGCGCCGCTGACCACACCGCGGCCGTTGCCGGCGTTGATGGTGATGAACCCGAAGGGGCGGTCGACTTGAACAATGGTGGCGCGGAAGCCGTCCTGAATGATGCCGCGCGCCTGCCACGTCTCCTTGCGCCGCATGTCGGCGATCGTTTGGGTCAAGGCCACCGCGCGGTTGCCCAGGCTCTGAGTTTGGCCACGCAGGTTGACGATGTCGTTGTCGAGCTGCGACTTCTGTTCGGTCAAGGAGGTGAGCTGCGACTTCAATTGCTCGATACCGCCCGCGTCATCGACCTGCTTTTTGACCTCCGTCCAGCGGGCGGTCACCGTGTCCAACTCGGTGGTCTTCTCCTCGATATTTTTGACCACGGCGTCGATTTTCGGCTTCAGGCCGTCGGTTTCAGCGACAATCTGATCGCGCTCGCCCTCGGTCCCCTTACGGCCTTCCGTGTCAGTGGCGAGAGTTTGTTTGACCTCAGCCAGATGTTTTTGAGCCGCCGCACGGTTTTCTTGGGCGATGGCGAGCAGGACACGCTCGTTCTTGAATTGATTGACGTTCTTGTAGCTAAAATAGGCTGCCCCAGCCGTGAGGATGGCGGCGACGATGGACAGGGTCTTCCACATGACGAGCGATGGATGGGGTTGGAGTGTAGGCGGCGATCCGCTGACAGCGAGGTCTATCACACACAACTCCCCAGCGGCAAGGGGAGAAATGGAAAATCTTGAGCTCGGTGAAAGGCGGATTCCCTTCCCTCATCCGAAATCGGACCTCCCTGGAACGTGATTTGGCCGGCCCGCGAGCTCATACCCTGTTTGGACGGTCAGCTCTCGGCTCGGCTTAGGTAAAACTGTTCGAAAAACCGTCTCTTCCGAAGGCGGCGCAGGGCGCGGATTCGGCGAGCGGCCTGTTACTTTGGAGCATCCGGGTGGGCGGGTAGCGGCACTCCCTCCTTTGCTCCTAAACCGATCTCGATCCATCCGAGGGCGAGGAACTCCGTGACTTCGACTTGGTCTTCCGCCGGGGCATTTTCCGGGAAGCGGAGTCGGAGCATAATGGGTGATGTGGCGTTGCCGCGAACCAGTCCAGATTTGAGCAAGTTCTCCGCGGCGGCTGACCCGCGGCGGGCGTAGGCGTAGATCCGGTGATCGCCAGTGACATCCTGCAACCGAAGGCAGATCCACTCGCGGTCATCGGCGAAGGCCCGATTGAAGTAATCATCGCGGGACGCCAGCAACCGGAAGAGCCGGGGCGTCGTGTCGCGGCGCGCGAGGAAATCGGCCAGCGGCACCTCGTTGAAGGCGGCGGCGCTCGGCCAGTCGACCAACCATTGGCCATCAGGGTTTTGGCGCAAAGCCACGGCTCGAGGGACCTGGCCGGGAGTTTCGTACGAGACGACCACGACCTGCTTGGCGTCGACCCAGACCTGGCGTTCGACGGGGGCGAGGGTGAATGGGGGAAACGGCAGTTGACCGCGTCCTTCGCCCTCGGCGTAAAACGCGCGCACCTGCGGTTCGAGGGATTCCCGGTTCTCGATGAGCGGGAGCAATTCCTCCACCGTGGTGACCGCGAGGTACTTGGCTCCGGCGGCGGTGGCACCGTCAATGCGATCACGCAGATTCTCGTACGAGGTTGGGCTGTCCGGATTAGAGGCCACCCCGATCGCCGCCAACTCTTTCTGAGACATGGGTTGGACCGGCGGGACGGCTTGGGGCCGGCGGGCCACCGCCACGGCGGCCACCGCGATGACAACAAGCGCCAACGCCGCCGCGATCCAGGACCGGCGCGAGCCGGCGGTGGCCGCGGTAGACGCCTGAGCCGCCGCTTCATCGGGATCCAGATCCCAATTTCCCGTTTTGGCGCGACGCCAGTCCGGCGGCTCGGTGGATTGTGCCTCCCGTGACCCGGCCAGCCCGGTATTGACCGCCCGAAACGCGATCCCGCATCGGTCGCATTTTTGGGTCGACAAATGGTGCGCCAAGTCCAGGCGGGTTGTCTTGCCGCAATGCGGACACTCGATGGAGACGCGGCTCATGGGTGCGGTGAAAAGGCCAGCTTCAGACCGGCCGGCTTGCATACTGGCATGGGCTGTCGCACTCGGCAATCGCCAGGATTAGCTGGACACGGCGGCGCCAACCTGCCGCGTCGATTCCGCCACTTGCGGCGGTACAACCGCAGGCGTTCGGTTGGTGTACCGGGTTTACCCGGCGCGTGAAGCTTCGACGAGGAGCAATGCGTGTTGCACTAGGCGGCGTCCGCCTGAGGCGGCAGTCCGACTCAGCGAGTTCCTGATGGCTGAGCTGCCGCCGGGGCGAGTTCCCCGAGCACGGCGGCGATGTCGTGCTCGAGTTTTTGCATGACGAGCCGATTGATGCCGGGATCCGGGGCGGTGACGTCGTAATATTCGCGGACATGGCCCTGGGCATCGATGAGGGCGACGCGGGTATCGTGCTCATACAAATCTTCCGCGCTGAGGCGTTCGGCGGTGGGAATGTCCCGGACGGCGTGGAATTTGACTTGTTTGGCCATGTAATACCTCAGGGCCTCCGCATCGCCGGTGAGGAAGAGCCAATTGGGAGCGGCCAGTCCATGGGCTTCGCGAAAGCGTGTCAATTGTTCCGGGGTGTCGTGGTCAGGGTTCAGGCTGACTGAGACGAGATGAAAGCGCGGGTCGGCGCCGAATTTGTCGTTCATCGCCTTCATTTTGGCGACGACCTCGGCGCACCCGCGCGGGCAGGTGGTGTAGACCCAAGCGATGAGGAACACCTTTCCGTCGAGCTGGCTGAGCCGCACGTTCCGGCCGGACGAATCCACGGCCTCCAGATCTTTTTCGAGCCGCGTGAGATACGGCAGGCGTTTCGCCTGATTGGCGACTTCCGGCACGATGCGTTTGAAGAGGAGTTGCGTGCCGACGACGCCGCCAAAGGCGATGACGGCAATCAACGCCCAGATGGTCCAGGGCCGGACGCGGGGCGGGTCATCGGGCGAAGACGCATGAGGTTGGGGATCGGGCATGGTGTGGGACAAAATGGGATTCTTTCCAAGTCAGGCTGGCCGTGAGCCGGCGAGCACGAGGATGAGGGCGAGCGGCAGGTAAGCCAGGGTGGCAAAAAACAACCGGCGGGCCGAGGCGCGGGTGCGGTCGCGCCGGAACTTTACCGAAAGCCAGACCAGCCACAGCGTGAGCGCGATCAAGCCGGCGGCCACGCTCCAGTGGGCGAACCCGGCGGCGGCTGGCCAGAGGGCGATCGGAATCAGGGAGGCGCTGAAGGCGAGCGCGAGAGCCGAAGTGAGGGCGCCCGACTCGTCGTCATTCGACCACATGACGAATCCGGCGCGGCGGTAATCATCGCGATACATCCAATTGATGGCGAGGAAATGCGGCAATTGCCAGAGGAAGAGCAGGGCGAAAAGCCACCACGCTTCCGCGCGATGGAGCCACGACCAACGGAAGGCGACGGCCGTGGGATCCGGACCGGCGGCGGCCGCCCAGCCGATGACGGGAGGCAGGGCGCCGGAGACCGCACCGACCAGGGTATTCGAGGCACTGCGTTGTTTGAGAGGCGTATAGATGAAGAGATAGATGACCAGGGTGGCGGCGGCGAACGCGGCGGCCTCGGCGTTGACCTTGTTGACCAAATGGACCACGCCCCATCCACTGAGGATCAGACCGATTAAAAAGGCGCCGGCGGCCGGAATCCGTCGTCCGGGGAGCGGGCGGTCCGCCGTCCGGGTCATGCGCGCATCCGCGTCGATCTCGATCAGTTGATTAAAGACGGCTGATCCGAACGCACAGAGCGCGGTGCCAAATACCGTGTGGCCCAAGCGCCATCCATCCGCCAGCCCACCGCGTTCCACCCCCAACCAGTAGCCGGCCAATGTCGTCACGACCACCAAGCCCGACAGGCGCGCTTTGGTCAGCGCCATGAAGTCGTCTTTGGCACTGGCCATGGCCGGTACCGCGGCGTCCCCTTGGGCGGGCATGTTGGAAGCGGCTTTGTTCACACGGACAGTGCCGGGTCGGCGCCGGCTCGCCCAGCCACCATACCCCTGTGAGGCACGGAGGCGACCAATTTGACCAGCAACGTGAACGCACAGGCCAGGATGCTCAGCCCCACGAGCACATGAAGGTTCGTGACCCAGAACACCGGGGATAGCTTGAGTTCGACGAGCGTGGTGGCCGGCGGCAGTTTGAACCGGTCCATGCTCACCAGCACGGAAATGCCCAGCAGGATTTGCCCGGCGATCAGAGCGGGAATGGCAAACGCCAATCGCCGCAAGCCACGATGCGCTTCCAGTCCGCGCCAGGCTGATCCGGCCAGCAGTGTCCCGAATCCGAAAACGACGAAAGCCCACGCCTTGTGGGCAAAAATCAGCCACAGGTCGCCGCGCCCCGCGGGCGGAAAAAGCGTGCCGCCCGTGGTGACCACATCGAGCGCCGCCGGGATTATGCGCTGGGTATGGCGGATGCTGGCACCCAGGGTCAATTGCACCGCCACCGCCGCCAGGAAAACTCCGGTCAGCACGAGAAACCGACGCCGCGTCGCCTCGTGGACCAACCCCGGTGACGGCCAGTGCGGCGAACTGACCAACGCGACCGTCAGCAGCAGGCAAAACAACACCTGACCCAGACTGCCATGAAATATCCCGAGAGCATCGGACAACGCGGTCACGCGCGTGCCACCCAGGATCGCTTGCGCCCCGATCACCACCCAGATGACCGCCAGCAAACGGACCAACAGCGGCCACCGCCGCATCGCCAATGACAGAACAAGCCACCCAAGACACAACACTCCCAATCCCACCGCCACCCAGCCCCAGACCGATTGCGCTTCTGGAGCAATTCTTGGCGATTGGTTAAACGCCACGGCGGCGACCAGAGCGATCGAGAGAATGACGACCCCTCCCAATTCCCCCGGTCCCAGCGGCCACCCGGTCGCGCGCCGCCCGTCGCGAGCGCGCCCCGCCGCCACCACCACCCAGAAAAACATCACGATGACCAATCCGGTGAGGATTGTCGCCAGCCAACGATGCCCATGCTCCAACAGCAGAGGCAGCAATCCCCACCACCCGTCGGGATTGACGCGGTTAAACGCCAGTGGCCAGTCAGGCACGGCCAATCCGACATTCTCGGTCGTGACAGCCGCCCCCCACCAGATCAACAGCGCCGCCCACGCGATAATGAACACCGCATATCGATGCAACCAGGACTTGGATGGCGGAGTTTCAGTCACGGGAATCGCGAAGAGCAGGAATCAAACGGGCAAGGATGCCGACCATGCGGCATTCCGAATTTCCTCCAATCCACCGGCTGGCGGCCCGGAGAAATTCCGAGATTTTGTCGCCACCCACGGATTGCAAGAAATACGCCCCAAGACGAACGCCGGTTGACTGAATTCCAGGCACCGCGCGCACCCACCGCCTGGAGACTATCGATCCGAAGCGGCCAGCGCGGGGTCGGCCGACGGCGGTGTGGCCTGCGCCTGCTGCGCCGCCGGAGCCGCGGCGGGGACCGGTGTCTTCTCTTTGTAAAACGCGGCGAAATCCGCTGGCGAGACGATCTGCAACGTCGAGCGCATGATGCCGTGGCCCGGGCCGCACAACTGACCGCAGACGATATCCCATTCGCCGATCTTTTGTGGAGTGAACCAGACGTGGGCCTCGCTGCCCGGAGTCGCATCCTGGCAGAGACGCATCGGGACAAGCGCAAGATTGTGAATCACATCCTTGGACGTGATGCCGACAATCGCCGGTTCGCCCAGCGGGAGCGTCAGTGTGTTCAGCTCGACGAAATCATCCTTGGCATTTGGATCGCTCAGATCGAGCCCCACCGGATTAGTCGAGGAAATCAGCCGCGCATTGTCCGTTCTTCCGAATTTTCCGTCCGGACCACAATAATGAAACCACCAGCGGAACTGTTCGCCCACCGCGCGCACACGCGCCACGTTGGATCCCGCCGGAAAGTCGTCGACCCGCCGGCTCCACAGGGGGTACGCAAACCCAAGCAAGAGGACCGCCTCGGTGACGATCACGCCGATTTCGATGTGGGTCGTCGCGTGGCCGCGCAGGCCAACGTAATTGCCACGGGGGTTCTTCGACTTGCGAAACAGGTAAATCGCCACTGCGATGTAAATCGACCATCCGGCGCCGAGGATCAGCATGAACCAGTGGACGAACTCCAGCAGCTGGTCCACCACCACGCCGTGCTCCGACGCCAGTTCACCGATTCCCATCCATTGATTCAAAATGCCCATGTCAGTGTAAGTGAGTGATTAGATCTAGATAGACTGGGTGGTGCCGGTGGGCGGTGGTTGCGCCAAACCTGCGATCTGGTCGGCACCGATAGCCCGCTGGCGGCGCACAAACCCGATCACCATGGCCAAAAACCCGCCGAAGACGACGGCCATCACACCCAGCATGACAAAGATGGCGCCATTGGTCGCCTGATTGATCGTCGATCCAGGATCGACGCGGCACGACGGACAGGCCAGGAATTGAATGAGATGAGTCATGGCAACCGGGGGTCACACGATGAGTCGGCGGGCTTTGCGGACGACGAACCAGATGCCGTAAATGGTCAGGATGACGCCGGCCAAGGCACTGAGCACGCCCATGGCACCCAAACTCGTCCCGAGCTCCGCCCCGCCCAGGGTAAACGCCCACACAGCAAACCCCAGCGAGCTGAGCACGGTCAGCACGATGAAGAAAATGTGGAACGCTTTCAGGGACATGGGGTGATCGGATCGGCTGTCGCCGGCTCAGTAGTCAAACTTGTGATGGATCGGGTCGAAATGGTGGAGCACGATCAGGAACATCATCGCGGCAAAAAAGATCACCGTGAAGAGCAGGAATTTGTAGATCGTGCTCCGCTCGTGATTCAAGTGCATGAAAATGAGCGCGACACAGGCCGCCTTGAACGTGGCGATGAGCAGGCCCACGGCCAGATTCCAGGCGTGGCCGCCGAAGTCGACGTAAGACACGGCCACCGTCGCGACCGTGCCGGCAGCCAGCACGAGGAGGACGAGGAGGTACTTTTTGAAGCTGGCGCGCATTTCCTGCACAACGGCGGGATCCGGTGTGTGCAGGTCGGCGGCGGGTTTCGCGGTGTCGTGTGAATGATCCATGAGCGGAAAAATTGAACTCGGGAACGAGGTTACAGGAGATAGAAGACTGGGAAGAGGAAGATCCAGACCAGGTCGACGAAGTGCCAGAAAAGCCCTCCCACTTCGACGCGGTTGGCGAGGTGTTCGGGGTTTTTTTCGTAGAGCCGGCGTCCGAAGAAGAAGAAGTGGCCGAGCACGAGGGCGCCGCCGATGACGTGCAGCCCGTGCAGACCGGTCATGAGGAAGTAGATCGCGTAGTACGTGTTGAGGTGCGGGCTGTAGTTCGAGAAGAAATGGACTTCTTTCGACGGGACGGTGACCTCGACATGGGCGTGGGCTTTCGGGTCGGAGCCGAGATGTTCCCCCTTGAACGCCTTGCGCATCACCTCGCCATAATTTTGCGGTAGTCGGCGATTGGGATCGTCCTTGGCTCTGTCGCGATTTTTATCGGCCTCGAAGCTCTCGAGCACTTCGGTCTTCTGTTGCAGAAAGGCTTGGCGGTTTTCTTCGCCGAGATAGTTCCAGACGAGGGCGTTGTCGCCGGCGTTTAGATTCTGGCTGATCCCCTTGACCTGACGCAAGTCGAAGCCGGAGACCTCCAGGTGCACGTCGTCGTTGACCAGCCGGCCCTCGACGCGGGTGCCATCGCGGAAGGTCAATTCATTGCCGAGGTAGCTCGTCACGTGACGGCGGTCGGCCATGAGTTTCAGCGGCGGTCCTTCGACGGTGATGCGAACGACGCCACTGTCGGCGGTTTCGCGCAGGGACTTGAGGGCGACCCGGTAGGTTTCCGCCACGGCCCCATTGGGCAGCTTGAAATTGCCATTCACGTCGGCGCCTGCGTTCGCCAGGAACCCAGGCTCGGATTTGCGCAGATCGACGTTGATCGCCGTGACGTCGTGGAATTCGATCTGGTGTTTCGGGTGGTGACCGTCCAGCACGCTGCCGTCCGGGAGGCGAAGCGCCCAGTGAGTGAATTTGCCCGTGTACTCGTACGACTTGATGACAAGGAACATCAAGGCGCAGACCAAGGTGGCCGCCATGCACCACTTGTACTTGTTGTACTGGCGCATTTTTAGAAATGCCCAGGCGAAGACTACGGTGACCGACGAGAGGATGAGCACTCCGGTATTGATGAAGCCCGGCCAGACGCCGAGTTCGTGCACCGGCCACGGATAATCCGCGCCAATGCGCAGAAACACGTAGCTGGAAAACAGCCCGCCGAAGAGCATGACTTCCGAGGCCAGAAAGAGCCAGATGCCAACCTTGGCATTCCAGAGGCCGGTGTCAGGACGGGCGGTGACGGTGTAGGGAATTTCCATGGGCGGAAAACGTGGCGGCTGCGGTCGGGCTCCTGGGTTGGGGAATTAATGATGCGCCGTGGCCACCGGGGCGATCACCGGTTCGGGCTGGCCCGGGGATTTTTCCCATTGCGGCGTGAAGTCCTTGTCCGCCCCTGGCAGGCTGTATTCGTACGGGCCGCGGTAGGCGACCGGCTCGGTGGTGAAATTGCCGTGGGGTGGCGGCGTCGGCGTGTTCCATTCCATGGTGGTCGCCTGCCATGGGTTGTCCGAGGTGATCTTGCGGCCGGCCATCATACTCCAGAAGAAATTGATGATGAATGGAATCTGCGCAATAGCCATGATGAACGCGCCCCAAGTCATGACATCGTTCAGGTGGAGGTAGCTGTTTTTCCCGAAGATCCACCAGAGTTGTTCGGGGAGCATATCATTGGCGATTTCCGGGTACGACTGGCCACCGTCGTAGGCGCGGCGATGGAATCCGCGCATCCCTTGGACCATCATGGGGGCGAAGACGACGTTCATGCAGATCAGGGTGGGCCAGAAGTGCAGGTGGCCGAGGAAATTGTTCATCATGCGGCCGGTCATTTTCGGGAACCAGTGGTAGATGCCGGCGAAGAGGCCGAAGAGGACGCCCGGGGCGACCACGTAGTGGAAGTGGCCGATGACGTAATAGGTGTCGTGCAGATGGAGGTCGACGAGGGCGAAGGCGAGTGGCAGACCGGTCAATCCCCCGATGCCGAACATCGGCAAGAACGCGGTGGCGAAGAGCATCGGAATGGTGAAGCGGATCGATCCGCCCCACAGCGAGATCATCAGGCAGGTGAGCAGGATGACCGACGGGATGGAGATGAGAACCGTGGTCGTCTGGAAGAACGTCGTGATCACGCTGCCCATGCCGGTCATGTACATGTGGTGCGCCCACACGATGAACGAGAGGAAGCCGAGAACGAGCACCGCGTAGACCATGCTCTTGTACCCCCAAAGCGGATTGCGCGTGTTCGCCGGGATGACTTCAGCGACGACCGCGATGGCCGGCAGCAGGATGACGTAGACCTCGGGATGCCCGAGGAACCAAAAGAGATGCTGATAGAGCAGCGGACTGCCGCCGCCCGACACGTTCCAGAGCTGGCCGTTGACCACCATGCCGGTCGGCATGAAGAAGCTCGACCCAAAGAGACGATCGCTGAGCTGCATGAGGGCGGCGACTTCCAACGGCGGAAAGGCGAGGAGAAGGAGGAAGCCAGTGACCAACATGGCCCACACGAAAAATGGCATCCGCATCCAGGTCAGGCCGCGGGCGCGCAGGTTGATGATGGTCGCGAGGAAATTGACCGCGCCCAGAAGCGACGACGTGATCAGCATGGCCATGCCGACGAGCCACTGCGACTGGCCGTTCCAATAGATCCAGGGCTCGGAGGCATGGGTGACGCCGGCCAGTGGGGAATAATTTGTCCAGCCTGACTGGGCGGCGCCTGAAGGCAGGAAGAAGCTGACCAGCATGAGCACGCCGCCGACGAAAAAGCACCAGTAACTGGCCATATTGAGCCGGGGGAACGCCATATCGACGGCGCCGATTTGCAGCGGGGTGACGTAGTTTCCAAAGGCGGCGAACCCGAGCGGCACGACACCAAGAAAGACCATGATCGTGCCGTGCATGGCGCCGAACATGTTGTACAGCTCGCCGGTCACGGCGCCTTGGTTCAACCAGCGATCAGCCCCCCCGCCGCCCAGGAGATCGATGAATGGAAGCATCCAATCAGGGATTGGCTCGTTCGGATTCGCGATGCTCCAGCGCATGTAGAGCATGAGCATGAATCCGAAGAGGAGAAACAAGAGGGCCGACATCCCGTACTGGATGCCGATCCACTTGTGATCGGTGGAGAAGACGTATTTCGACCAGAACGACTGTTCATGGTGGTCATGCCCATGACCGTGGTCATGGGAGTCGTGGGCGTGAGCGGCGGCAGACATGGGGAAAAGGCGGTTCGGGTGAAATTACTCTCGGATGACAGACGCGTCTACTGCGGCGCGGCGGCGGTGGGGGCGGTGGGGGCGGGGGCGGGCGGAGTGGTCGCGGCGGCGGCCGCCGGGGCGGGAGCGGCCGAGGGAGCACCACCCTCGAGCATTTTGTCCTCGGGGATGGTTTTGAGTTCGCCCTCCGTGTACATGGTCGTTCGTCCCTTGGTGCGGCTGAGGAAGGTGGCAGCCTGTTCGATGGAGACTTCCGTGCCGGTATTCCCCCACCCTTGCCGGATGAAGCTGAGCACCCCGGCGAATTCCTTGGGTGTCAAAATGGGTGGCGCATGCGCGGGCATGATCGCCGCTCCATACTGTTGGCCCTTGACGGTGAGCGGGCCCATCAGGCCGTAGGCGACCAGCGACGCCAGACGTTCGGTGCTGCCGAGCACCCATTCGGAGCCGACGAGCGGCGGGTAAAGGCCGGGCTGGCCTTGGCCGTCGGCCTGGTGGCACGCCACGCAGCCCTTGCCCTTGTACACCTTTTCTCCGATGGCGTACAGGCTCTGATCCGTCCCCCCGGATTCGGGCACGAGCGGATCCGGAACTCGCGGTTGGTATGACGCGCCGAATTTATTGTAGTTCATCCCGTCGTCCAGTCCGCTGCCGCGGTGGGCGCCGAAGAACGTGAATCCGAGCGCGGTCACAGCGATGGCGCCGAGGGCGACCCACAGCGAAACCGGCCGGCTTTCGGCGACGCGGTCCGGATGTTCACGGGCCAAGGCGTTATGGACGCGGGCCACGTTGAGCGTGGACCGATAATCGATGTTCTGGGACTGTGATTCGGAGCTCATTTCGCGGTCGAAGCAGGGGCAGGGGCAGGAGCTGGAGCTGGGGCGGCAGCACCGGCAGCGGGAGCCGGGGCGGGGGCCGCGGCAGCGGGAGCCGGCGCAGCTGGCGGTGGTTTGGTTCCGCCGAGCGAGACTGGGAGCGGGCTGTTGCGGCGGAGGGCGAGGAGGTAATCGGCGAGATCGACGGCCTCCGTGGAAGGTACGATTTCAAACCCCTCCGCGGGTGCCAGTTTTCCCTCGGTAAAGACCGCCCATTTCGACCGCTGGCCGAGGATGGGGCGGGTGTCAAAGAGGTGGCGCTGGGGCGGGCAGGACGTCCAGTCGTAACGGGCCTGGGGCGAGTAGAGGTGCTCCAAAACTTGAAGCCTCGACTGAAACCGGTAACTGGCGTTGGCCAGATCGGGCCCGATGCGGCGCTCGCCGATGGCGGCGAATGACTCACCCAGGTAGTCGTAGGGCGATGTCTGACGCGTGCGCTTGGGAGCCAGGGCGTTCTGCGCCTCGCCCCAATTGCGTTTGAATTCGTCCCCGTCGCCACCCACGTACTGGGCACGTATGACCTGGGTATGGCACTGGGCACAGCCCTGGTTGAAGAATACTTGCTGCCCACGCGCCTGGTGGGCGGCACGGGAAGGCGGGAAGAAGCCGGTCATTTCGTCGCCGGCCTCGGCGTCGTAGGCGACGGGAGCCAGGTTGGCGAGGTGGCCATACGGGCGCGCGATCAGGAACAGCCAGGGGGCGCCGAACGTGACGATCAATCCAAGGATGAGTGAATTCAGGGACATGGTCAATTAGGCCTCCGCTCCTTCGGTGGTGATGACGACCTGGGCGTGGTCGTAATGGGCCGGACCGCTCAGCAGGGTGGCGCGCTCGCTGCGGCGGCCCAACCGCAGGGCGATGAGCACGAAGTGGAAGAAGAACACGGTATTGGCGAAGAGGATAAATGCCCAACCGAGCGTGGCCGCCATGTAGGCGCCGCTGAGCATGTCGGACAGGGCGCCAAACCCATTGCTCCAGACATTGAGGGCGTTGGCCTGGAAGAAACCGCCGATGATGAGGAAGACGCCGATGGGCGAACCGCCGTAGACATTGGCCCAGAAATGGATCCGGATCATCTGGGGCGAGAGCCATTCGCAGCCGGTCAGGCGCGGAAGGATGAAGTAAATCGCCCCGAACATGGTCATCGAAAAATAACTGTAGACGAGCATGAAGCGCAACCCGTCCCAAGCTGCGGTATACTGGCTGAGGCTGGGAGCGAGCGCAAAAAAGGCTGCCACCACATGACTGGCCACGTAGAACACGGCGCCCGCAAAGACGAACCGCAGCGTCGGGCTGACTTGCACGAGCCCGTGCTGGCCGCGGGTCGTCAAAAAGTGATTGGCCGCCACGCAGATCACCGGAATCAGAAGCATGACTTGCGCCGCGCTGCTCACGGCCGGCATCCAGGTCGGCAGCGGGCCACCGATCAGCTTTTGCAGCCCGGTCCACCCGCCGAAAAGCGCCAGCGACCAGAACCCGGCGACCGCGAGGTGGTAGCTGTGCAACGGCCGGCCGACGATTTTGGGAATCAGGTAATAGGCCGTGCCCACCGCCATCGGGACGAGGAACAGGAAGAGCACGCCATTGCCATACCAGGACGCGGTCAGAGCGGCGTGCAGTCCGGACGGCGTCTGGGGAGACGCGAACAGGTTGACCGTCAGGAAAAGCCAGGCGAACCAAAACGTCGCCCCCAGCACGTACCACTGGGTCACGTAATCCGCCCCCTTCGGCCGGGTGGCAAACATCATGACCGGCCACACCACGATCAGCACGAAGGCCGCGAAGAGCATCAGCCATGCGGACCGGCCAAATTCAAGCAATTCGCCCGGCGATTGGGCGCCCAGCAAGATGTTTCCCACGCCGATCAGGACGCCGAGATTCCAGAAATGCCCGGCCACCACCACCGTCACCGGATTGCGCAGCGGCTGACGGCACAGGCGCGCCATCAGCCAGAGTCCGACGGCCATCGCCGCCTGAAAACACCAGCCGTACACCAGTGAGTTGTAGGCGGCCGGTTGCAGGCGCCCCCAGTTCAGCCAGTTCAGACAGTTGAAATCCAGAAACCCCGGGGTGTGAAGTTTGAACGAGGCGAACAACCCGAGCAGGCACGACACCAGGAGCCAGACCAACCCGCTGGTCAGCAGAAAGAGAACCGGCATCTTCGTCGAACGATCGAGCTCGGCGCGTTCGCGCACGTCCTCGGGCGTCGGCCGCTCGATCGGGGCGGTGGATGAATCTTGGGACATGGATGGTGTCGGAAGTCGGTGAGCGCCGGGCGGTGATTACGGGGCAAGGAAAGCGGACTCGGTGGGGTCATGGGTCCCGGACTGCTTTTCCATGAACGTCTTGCTGCCCGGGATGAGTAATTCGGTCTTGTGAGCGGGATTCGTTTTGAGTGCGGCCAGCGCCTTCTCGATCAAGGCATCGGGAACCGTGACCCGCGTCAGGTGCCCGCCCTGCGGCCCGTGATACGTCAACCCAAAGCCGGTGACCGCCTTTTCCTCGGCCTTGCGCAGTTCGTTCAGCGTGGCCAGACGCACGGCCGCCGCGCCATCATCGAGCTCGGCGTCGGGCGCCTTGCTGGCGCGGAAGTAAAAGCCGGCGACGGCCACGAGGAGCATGACGCCGGTCGCCAGCCAAAAGGCCTTGAACCGGATCAGAGGATTTTCCAGGGATTCGTCCATGAAAGTGGGGTCAGGATGAGGAGTGGCCTAGTTGACGACGTTGATGGATTCCTGCAGGCGTGGGTCGCCGCAGGGATACAGACTGTACCGGGCGAGCGATTTGAGGAAACAGAGCGCCACCACACAACCGATGGTGATGAAGGCGGCCGCGTCGAGCAGCACCGCCCAGACGATGGCCGGTTGGTCAGCGAGTTTCGGTCCGCGTTCGGGGATGATGAACCAATAGGCCTCGCAAATGTGGACAAAGATGATCCACAGGGCGATGGCACGAATACGTTTGAAGTTTTTCTTGGCGGCCCGCGGCAGGAGGAGGACGAACGGGATGAAGAAGTGACCGATGGTGATGAGGAACGTGCTGTAGAAGTTCCATCCATCGGTATTGCGGATGGCGTAGAACTGGGTTTCCTCGGTGATGTTGGCGTACCAGATGAGGAAATATTGGCTGAAGGCGATGTAGGCCCAGAAGATGGTGAACGCGTGCATGAGCTTGCCCATGAGATGGGTGTGCTCCGGGGTGAGGAGGCGTTTGAGATAGCCGTTTTCGTGCAAGGTGACGGCGATCACGATGAGCAGGGCCATGGTGGCCAAGGCGGATCCGGCGAACACATTGACGCCAAACATCGTCGAGAACCACGCGTAGTTGAGCCCCTTGATCCAGTCGAAGCCGGCGAAGGTCAGGCTGACGGCGAAGAGGGGAAGAAATCCGCACGACCACTTGCGGGCCAGCAGCGTCAAGCGCACATCGCCCGTGCTGTCCTGGGAGAGGGACCAACCGCGGAGGATGAAAGCGAAGAGGCCCAGCAGGATGAAGTAGATGCCGAACCGCGGGATGAAGCCGGGCATCCAGTTGTGCCACCAGACGCTGAGGTAGGCGAGTTTGTGGTACAGCAGGTGATTGCTGTGGTGGAGCGCCTCGGGGAGGGTGGCGGCTTTGCCTCCCTCGAGCGCGACGTGGTGATCATGCATCCACGTCCAAAGGGTTTCGCGGATGGGCGCGAAGAGGAGCGGGAGGCCGAGCAGGAAGACGGGCAGCAATTGGACGGCCAGGGTTTCGGGCAACCGGCGAATCACCACGCCCCAGCTCGAGTTGGAGGCATTGTGGAGCAGCACCCAGAACAACCCGCCCAGCGCAAACGTGAAGAACACGTAGAACGCAAAAAGCCAGGAGTAGCTGAAGACGTCGCGCAGCGAATAGCTGATCGGCTCGCCGGTGACAAAGTCCGTGCTGCCAATCTTGATGGCACCGCCGGCCAGGAAGATCACGGCGGATGCGAGCAACCCGATCACCGCCCCCAGTCGAAGCAGCGATATAAACTTCCCGAACTTGGAAAGATCGAGCTTTTCGCCGCCAGCGGGCAGGGTGGAAATTGAAACAAAATGATGGCTCATGTCGGCGGGTTACTTCTTGTCCTCGGCGGCGGGGGCAGGCGGGGTGGTGGCCGCGGGTCCGGCGGCGGGCGCTGGTGCAACGGCGGGGGGGGTGGGAGGCGTCGCAGCGGCGGTGGCGCTGGCGGTCGCGGCTTTGGCGACGTGCAGAGTGCGGATGTACGCGATGATGGCCCAGCGATCAGCGACCGGGATCATGGCGCCGTAGGGTCCCATCTGCCCTTTGCCGTAAGTGATGGTGGCAAAGATGTTGCCGTCGCTGCGGTAGGTGGGGTCCTTTTTGTCGGTAAATGGCGGCAGGTGGAAATTCCCGGTGGCCATGGGAACACCGTACTTCGACGTGATGCCGTCCCCGGCGCCAGTGTGTCCATGACACACGGCGCAATAAATCCCGTAGCGTTCGGCCCCGCGGCGAATAAGCGCCGGATCCAGAGTCACTTCAGCGGGCATGCCGTCGCCCCAATAGTCGCCGAAGCGGCCGGTGTGGAAGTAATCGGTACCGACGGAAAAGCTGAGGCCGCCGGCGCCAGGCGCTGCCGTCGACGATTGAGTGGCGACGGCCAAGCCCATGGGCACGGTGCCGGCCACCGGCTTTTGCGCGCCTTTTCCGTTGGCGAAGAACGTGCTTTCGGCTTGGAACTTGACCTTGGCCTGATCGTCCATGTCGGGGAAGACGTAGAGCGGCGGCTTGGTCGTGGTATCGCCACGGAAGCCGGCCCACCCGACCACCAGCAGGACGAGCAGCAGGACACTGAGAAAGAAGGATCGAAGAACGGGCATGGGCTTCGGTGGCGTCGGTTCCGTAGGAGAAAGTGGCGGTAGTGGGGATCAGGCGAGTTCGTCCTCGATCAACTCGATGTTGCGGCCGCCGATTTCCTCGAGGAAGGCGCGGGTCTTTTCGGGGTGAAACTGGGGGTCCTTCTGCTCGATGCAGATGAAAAAGCCATCGTCGGTGGCGCGCTTGAAATTTTCCGAATTGAAGAGCGGATGGTGAAGGCGCGGGAGTTTGTTCAGCGCGATGCACCCACAGATCGAGGTCAGCGCCGAGAGAAGAACGGTGAGCTCGAAGGTGACCGGGAAATACGCCGGAATCGTGAAGAGGTTCGTCGGTTTCCCCTGGACGACGGTCGGATAGAGGCCGACTTGAGTGCCGAATTGGAGAAGGACGGCGGTCAAGGCGCCGGTGCAACCGCCAATGAGGACAAAGAGCGAGAGGATTGACTTTTTGACGCCCATGGCGTCGTCCATCCCGTGAATGGGAAAGGGTGAATGGGTGTCCCAGAACCGGAAGCCGGCGTCCCGGCACTTTTCGGCGGCATGGAATAAATCGGCCACGCTGCCGAATTCGGCGAGGTAACCGTGGGTGCGTTTGAGCGGAGCGTCGGCCATGGCGGGATCAGGCGGCAATCGGATGGGTCGGGGAGGAGGCGGGCGCGGGTTCGTGGCCGGCGGGCCGCGGCTCGCCCCGCACTTCCTGTTCGGTGATGGCGCGCGGGTCGCGGCCCCGGCCATGCGGATCGGATTGGGGCAGGACGCCCTTGACTTCGGCGATCGCGATGACCGGCAGGAAGCGGACAAAGAGGAGGAAGTTCATCAGGAAGAACCCGAAGCTCCCGGCGAAGGTCCAGATGTCGACCCAGGTCGGATGGAACATGTCCCAAGCGCCCGGCACGAAGTCGCGGGCGAGCGTGGTGACGATGATGACGAATCGTTCGAACCACATGCCGGCGTTGACGAAGTTGCAGACCAGAAAAACCACGAACCAGTT
Organism: Verrucomicrobiales bacterium; assembly: GCA_046155625.1. Classification (GTDB taxonomy): domain Bacteria; phylum Verrucomicrobiota; class Verrucomicrobiia; order Verrucomicrobiales; family V1-33; genus CAJBME01. The sequence continues at coordinate 49,691 of JBJXFS010000024.1, forward strand.
CTGGCGCATGCTCTTGAACCAGAAGATCTGCGGTGACACCACGTTGCAGAACATCATGGCCACATAGGCCCAGACGTAAGGACCGTCCTTGATCCGGAGCATGAACGCGTCGAGCTCAAATTTGTTGCCGCCGTACCACGCGATGAAGAGTTCACTCAGGTAGGCGTAGCCGACGATCGTTCCGGTGAGCAGGATGATCTTCGCCATGTTGTCAATGTGCTTCCACGTGAGCAGGTCCTGGAGTCCGTAGATCTCGCGGACCGGAAGCATGAGCGTGAGCACCATCGCGAATCCGCCGAAGATGGCGCCGGCGACAAAGTAGGGCGGACAGATGGTGGCGTGCCAGCCGGGGACGATCGAAGTGGCGAAGTCGAATGACACGATGGTGTGAACCGAAAGCACGAGCGGGGTCGAGAGGGCGGCCAGAATGAGGTAGGCCATCTCGTAGTGGTTCCACTGGCGGTTGCCGCCGCGCCACCCGAGGGCGAAGAGGCCGTAGAAGGCTTTTTTAATTCCCGGTTTGCAGCGATCGCGCAGGGTGGCGAGGTCGGGGATGAGTCCGAGGTACCAGAAGAGCACGGAGACCGTGAAGTAGGTAGAGACGGCAAAGACGTCCCAGAGCAGGGGCGACTTGAAGTTTTGCCAGATGGCATTGCTGTTCGGGACGGGCGCGAGAAACCACGCCATCCACACGCGGCCGACGTGGAGTGCCGGATAGAGACCGGCGCACATGACGGCGAAGATGGTCATGGCTTCGGCAGCGCGGGCCACCGAGGTGCGCCATCGCTGGCGAGTGAGGAAAAGAATGGCTGAGATGAGGGTGCCCGCGTGACCGATACCGATCCAGAAGACGAAGTTCGTGATGTCCCAGCCCCAGGCGACCGGGTGATTCTGTCCCCAGACGCCGACGCCGGTGGCGATGAGGTACCCGAAGAGGTAGACCATCGTGAGGAACAGGAGGACGGCCGGGATAAAAATCGCCCACCAGATTTTCGGCTGCGGTTTCTCGACGATGCCGCAGATGCGATCGGTGATCCAGGAGTACGACCGGTTGTGCAGGACCAGCGGTTCCCGCAGCAGAACCTGAGCCGGCGAACCGGATCCGTAGAGCGGCGGGTGGGATTCCTCGTGGTGAGTGGCGGCCATGATGCGTGGAAAGTCGGAAAGATGGAAAAAGTCGGGCGGAACTTACATGTGCGCGGACGCCTGGCCGACTTTGCGTTTTTCGATTGGGCTGGCCGCGAGCAGCGCGGGATTGGGATTTTTGATGCGGGCGAGGTAGCTGGTGCGCGGCCTGGCACCGATGTAGCGGAGCGTGGAGTAGGCGCGCGGGTGGGCGGGGACGCCGTGCTCTTCGCCGACGATGTCCGTGTTTCCACGGAGTTTGGAAACCGAGCTGGCGTTGTCGCGCAGGTTGCCGAAGACGATGGCATCGGCCGGGCAAGCCGCCTGGCACGCGGTTATCACCTTGTCGGTCGGAGTGCGCAGTTCCTCGTCGGTCAGCGTCAGGTTTTCATCGGCGATGCCGGTGGCCGTGGCCTTGCGGCGGGCCATGGTCTTTTGGTCGATCTTGGCGGCCTGAATACGCTGGATGCAGTATGTGCATTTCTCAATGACGCCGCGCATGCGGACAGTGACGTTGGGATTGCGCTGGAGGCGCAGACTCGCGTCGTCCTTCAACTCACCGAAGGGCCCGAGGTAATAGTTGTTCGAGTGAAGGCCGAGGATCGAATCTTCGCGTTTGATGTCGGCGCGTTTGTTGTAGTCGAAATAATTGAATCGGCGGGCTTTCCACGGGCAGTTGTTGGCGCAGTACCGGGTGCCGATGCACCGGTTGTAGACCATGAGGTTGAGGCCGTCCTCACTATGGATGGTGGCATTCACCGGGCAGACGGTTTCGCAGGGAGCGGCCTCGCAATGCTGACAGGCGACCGGTTGGACGAGCATCTCGGGGTCATCGAGCTCGCGAACCGGAGGGGCATGGCCATGACCGGCATTCTCATCGGCGCCGCCCGCCACCGGGCCGGCGGTGGTGGTACTTTCCCATTCTTTGCGCGGGGGCAATTTGCCACCCTCGACATCGACGGCGAAGTACCGGTCCATGCGGATCCAGTTCATGTCGCGGCCGATGATGACCTGACGTTTGCCGACGGTCGGGATGTTGTTTTCCGACTGGCAGGCGAGCGAGCAGCTGTTGCACCCGATGCAGGCGTTGAGGTCGATGACCATGCCCCACTGGTGCTGGGTATCCCAGAGGTGAGGGGTGGTGGCGAAGAGGCCGCCGGTATTGCCGAACTGGCCTTGGCGACCCTGATTTTTGTAGAAGGTGAAATCCGGAGGGATATGGCTGTCCATCCCCTCGGTGGTGGCAAAGCTGGGATCGTCCTTGAACCGATCGGCGGTGCCTTCACGAATGAGCTCGCGCCCGTACATCGTGTGGTGTTCCTGGGTGGTCGCCAGTGGGACCGTGTCGCCGGTCACGGTGACTTTGGCGCCCGCCAGCCAATAGGTGGAGGAGCTGTCGCGCAGTGGATAGGCGTTGACGCCAGTCCCCTCGCCCACGCGCCCGGGACCGGCGGCTCCCTTGCCCTCCTGGCCGTAGCCGAGGGCCAAGGTGATCGCGTTGTCAGCGTGGCCCGGCGCCATGACGACCGGCACGACAAGGGAACGGCCGGCGACCTCGATGGTGATCGTTTGGGCCTTGTCGCGGAGGTATTTGTCCAGGCCGAGGGCCGAGGCGGTGCGCACGCTGACGAGGGCGGCGTTATCCCAGGTGACCTTGGAAATGCTGTCGGGCATTTCCTGCAGCCAGGCATTATTAATGTATCGGCCGTCCCAGAGTTTTCCGTCAGGAACCAGGGTGAGTTCAAAGGCCTCCTGGCTCGGGGGCGCGATGTCTTTGTAGCCGGCAAGCAGCGCGGTCACGGCGGAGCCCTGCGGCGCCCCGGTGAAGGCGGGCCATGAGGTGCCGGCGAGCAATCCATCGCGCAAGGCGGTGCTCCAGGCCGTTTCCATGTCGCCCTGGGCCAGACCGGCGAATGTTTCCCGGACGGCAAGGTAACCGGGATCTTTTGATTCCTCGGGTGGCAAGCCGTTGATGGGCGCGGCGGGCGGGGGCGGCTCGACCTTGACCGCGACGGGCGTGTCGCTCGCGAGCAGAGTCAGGAATTCAAGATCCGAAACCCCGCCGAAAAGCGGCAGGATCATCGGCTGAACGATCGAATAAACCCCGCTCAGTGCGCGGACGTCACCCCACTGCTCCAAATAATGCGTGCCGGGCACCGACCATGTGGCGGCCCGGGCCGTGGCAGTCCGGTCGCGAAATCCGACGTGGATGACGGTGGGAATGGACTTTTGCAGCGCGGCCCAATTCAGCGAGGCGGGCGCGTCGTAGCACGGGTCCGCGGTGGAAACGATGGCCAAGGTGGTCACGACCTTGGAGGCGACGGCTTCGGCCAATTCTCCCAGCGTGCCGGCGGGGAGCGACTGGGTCTGCTTGAGCTCGATCGGTGGGACCGGCTTTCCGGGAGCTGGGGCGAAAGCGCCGAGGGCCGTGTTGATGGCGGCGACGAGGGCGTGCACTTCGGCCGGTTGCTGCGGACCGGCCAGGACCATGGCGCGTCCACCCTTGCTGGCCGCGAGATCTTTCGCGGTCTCGGTGATAAAAGTATCGGCGTCCTCGCGCGGCTGAAAATCACCCACCAGCGACACACGGGCCGCCGCAGCCTCCAGCGCGGTGTCTCCGGTCGCCTTGGCCAGCGCCTTGGCCAGCGCAACCGCCGTTTTCATGATCTGGCTGGCGTGGACACGCAGGCGATGGTCCGCCATGCCGCCGGTCAGCGTGTACTGGCTTTCAAAAACGTACAGGCGGTTCATCGGGTCGCCCGGCTTCATCGCCCGACGTCCGCTCATGAAACGCGACACACTGCTCGCCTTCGGCCGGTGCAGGTCGAGGAAATCACAGTCGAGCGACACTATTTTGTCGCACACGCTGAAATGCGGAACCTGGACAACGCCGGGACCAAACACCTTGGCCGTCGCGGTGCGCGCGCCGTCAAAGTCCAGCGCCTCATACCGATAGACCTTCGCCTGCGGAAACATCGCCGTGACCTTGGCCAACAGTCGATCGCGCGTCGGCGAGACCACCGCGTCGACCAGCAGGGCCAGCCCCTTCCCGCCTTCCGCGGTCAGCGACGCCTTGTGGGCATCAAGGAATCCGAGAAATTCATCCCGCGTCGACCGCTTGCCCTGGTGCTTGAAATCGCGCGCCCGGTCCGGGTCGTACAAATCGAGCACCGAGGCTTGGGCAAATCCATCCACGGAGCCATTGCTCTCAGGATGCAGGCTGTTGCCCTGAATGTGCGTCGGCCGCCCTTCATACGTCGTCACCACCACCGGCGTGCACCCGCCAGCCCGCGGCATCGCCGAGGCGTAAAACAACGCTTTGCCCGGAATCACCCACTCGACGTTCTTCGAGTACGGCAAGATCCGCGCCTCCGGCCGCCGACACGCCGCCAGCCCAAAGCCGGCCATCGTCGTCGCCGCCCCCATCAGCTTCATGAAATCGCGCCGCGACTGACCCGCGTCCGCCTCGTCGGCCATCATCGCCGCACCTTGCGGAAACTCCCGCGCTATCCAGTCCCGAAACTCGGGCGTGTCGTCCAACTCCCCCAGGCTCCGGAAGTACTTCCGGTTGCTGGGTTTCTCGGCGGGGTGGTCCCAAACGCGTTTGCTCATCTAATGAGGGAAAAAATAAAGTGAATATGTACGTCAGCAGATCAAGCGGCCCACTCCGGGCCATCAACGGTGGCAGGCGCCACACGACTCGGGCGGATGAATGTTCCAAGCCTTCTTCAGCTTCTGGCCCAGCGCCAGGCGATCGACTCCCTCCGGCTTCCACCCGAGGTTCGTCACCTGGTCCAGCGGCCGCAACTTCTCCCCAGGCGACCGATGACAGTCCAGACACCAGCTCATCGACAGCGGTTGGTCGTGCCGCACCACCGTCATCTCGTCCACCCGTCCGTGACACTCGACACACGACACCCCGCGGTTCACGTGCACCGAATGATTGAAATACGCATAGTCCGGCACCTTGTGCACCTTCACCCACGGAATCGCCTCCCCCGTCTCCATGCTCTCCACCACCTTCGCCAAATTCGGACTGTCCTTCTTCACATGCTGGTGACAGTTCCAGCACGTTTGCGTCGCCGGTATGTTCGCATGCCCCGATTCCTCCACAAAACTGTGACAATACCGACAGTCCATCCCCAATTGCCCCGCATGAATCTTATGACTGAACGGCACCGGCTGGCTCGGCGTATACCCCACCCGCGTGTACTTCGGCGTCAGATAATACGTCACCCCAATCGTCACCAACCCGCCGATCGTGAGCACCCCCACAATCACCCACAGCGGCAACAAGTTGCTCCATCGAGGAAAAAAATTAGCCATATCAGAAAAAATCCCCACCAACCGTCAGCACTCCCGCGGTCGATGGGCGAGTTTGTGAAATTTTTCACAAGCCCACAAGTGAAATTTTTGTTTTGAGGAAATTCGATACCGACGGCGCTTGGATAAGGTGGGCTACTTGAAATCACCCATCGAGTCCGTCGATTCCCTTCCTGCGTGAGGCGCAGAGTTGCAAATTTCCCTGAGGCGGGCAAGGAAAAATCGGGTAGCTCCTGCGGAATACACGGAGAAGCGACACGGAAGTCACTTAGGGGCTGGAAGTTGGCAGCAAAGAAGGAAATTTCGGGAGACTGAACTATTGGCGACTGGCCAGGGGGGGAGGTGGAGCGATGTGGGCGCGGCCGATTCGCCGTTCGGGGGGGATGCAAAGCCGATCGGCCCGGTACGGCATGCGGAGGAATAGGGTGACAGGCAAATTGACTTAAGCCTATAGTGACAGGCAAATTGGGATTGGGTCTATTTGATCAATTGTATTTTTGACCATGTTTCAGACGACTGTTTTCGACACGAAGCCCTACGACCGCGAACAGTTGCTCCGGGCCTCGGAGGGGAGTGGCATCGAATGGCGGTTTCTGGAATTCCGGCTGGGTGCGGAGTCAGCGGCGGCGGCTCACGGGAGCCGGGCGGTGTGTGTTTTCGTGAACGACCGGGTGGACCGGGGCTGTTTGGAGGTGCTGAAGAACCTGGGCGTCGAGCATGTGGCGCTACGGTGTGCAGGGTTCAACGGGGTGGACGTTGGAGCGGCGAAGGAGCTTGGGCTGTCGGTGACGCGGGTACCGGCGTATTCGCCGTATGCGGTGGCGGAGCATGCGGTGGCGTTGCTGCTGGCGTTGAACCGCAAGATTCCGCGGGCGAACAACCGCGTGCGGGATCTGAATTTTTCGCTGAACGGGTTGGTTGGGTTTGATCTGCATGGAAAGACGGCGGGGATTTTCGGGACCGGAAAAATCGGCCGAGTGGCGGCCCAGATCCTTCGCGGGTTTGGCATGCGGGTGCTGGCGTTCGACCCGTTCCCGGCGGTCGAGTGGGCGCGGGAGCACGGGGTTGAATACACCGATGCGCGCACGCTGGCGCGGGAGAGCGAGGTGATTTCGCTGCACACGCCGCTGACGCCCGAGACCCGCCATATCATTCGGCGGGAGACCCTGGCGCTGATGAAGCCGGGCTCCATCCTGATCAACGTGAGTCGCGGCGCTTTGATCGACACGACCGCCCTCATTGAGGCGCTGAAGTCCGGGCATCTCGGCGGGGTGGCGCTCGATGTGTACGAGGAGGAGGAGGGCGTGTTTTTCGAGGATTTGTCCGGCCAGATCCTGCATGACGACGAGCTCGCGCGCCTGCTCACGTTTCCCAACGTGCTGATCACGGCGCACCAGGCGTTCCTCACCCAGGAGGCGCTGGCCGAGATCGCCCGGGTCACCGTGGCCAATCTCGTGGCACTCGTGAACGGCCGACCATTTCTTCAGGACACCGCGCTTTCATGAAACTCCCGATCGGCCACCCTCCCGCGCGTTCACCCGCACGTCCACCGACCGGGGGCGGGTCGCTGAGGCAGTTGTTCGTGGCGGTGGCGGCGGGCGTTTGGGTCACGGCTCAGCCGGCAGCCGGAGAAATCCCAAAGCCGGAAGACGCCCCGCTCCCGCGACCGCCTGAACAAAGTGCCGCGGCCTTCCGCCTGCCCGACGGGTTTGCGATGGATCTCGTTGCCAGCGAACCGCTGATCGCCTCGCCCTCCGGGCTTTGCTGGATGGCGGACGGCTCGCTCTTCGTCAGCGAACTCCATGGATACAACCTGGCCGGACAACTCGATATCGAAGAACTGAACAAATCCGGCCGACTGGACACCGAGGTCCGACGCGTTCAGGCCGACGAACGATTCAAACAAGCCGCCGCGGCGCGAACCTTCGGGTCCGTGAAACGCCTGCGCGACACGAATGGTGACGGACGCCTCGATCACGCCGAAACCTGGGCCAACGATCTGCCACCTGTTTACGGACTCGCGCCGGCCCGCGACGGCGTCATCGCCGCATGCGCCCCGCACATCGTGTTCCTCGCCGACCGCAATAAGGACGGCCACGCCGAGGTGCGCGAGACCTTGTTCACCGGGTTCGGAACCGGCGAGTTGGAGCGCGGCATCAACGCACCGCAGTGGGACGTCGACGGATGGATTTATTTCGGCCGCGGCTGGGACGGCGGCCTGATCACCGGCCCGCGGCTGCCCGCACCCGTCAGGCTGCCCGGCTCGAATTTTCGCATTCGGGCCGACGGCACCGCCATCGAACCAGTCACCGGGCACTCGCATACGTTCGGATTGGCCATCACGGAAAGCGGTGAACACGTGACCGTCTCGACCACGACGGGTTTCAGCGTCGCCCCGATCCCGTGGCGATCCCTGATGCGCAATCCGGATGCCGCGGTGGCCGGCCTGCAAACGGCCATCGGTGACCGCCGCGCCTACGGCATTTCGCGCCCTCACCCATGGCGGCTGAAGCGCGCCGAGGATCCGCTGTACTTCGAATTTTACAAAAGCCGCTATGGCGCGGCAGAGAGCGAGGCCACCGGCTGGTTCACGGCCGCCTGCGGACCGCTGGTGTACCGCGACCACGCGCTGCCGGGGCTCCACGGGCAGTATTTCGTGTGCGAACCGGCCGGCAATTTCATTCATCGCAGCCGGCTCCTTCGCGCGGGGGCCGGCCTCGCGCTGCAGAGGGTCCCGGGCGAAGAGCGATCCGAATTTGCCGCGAGTGACGACTCGTGGAGCCACCCGATGCACCTGCTGCACGGGCCGGACGGGGCGATCTGGGTCGTCGATTACTACCGGGAAATTATCGAGGATTATTCCGCCATACCGCGCCACCTCCAGCAGCAGTACGGCGTCTATGCCGGCCACGACCGGGGGCGCGTGTACCGCTTGATCCATCGCGACATGCCGGCCGCGCCCAATCCCGATATGTCCCGGCTGGATGCGGCCGCCTTGGCCCACGAGTGCGCCAGCCCGTATCTCTGGCGCCGGCTGACCGCCCAGCGGCTGCTGGTAGAGAGGCAGGAACTGACCTCCGTGCCGACGTTGCGATCCATCCTCGCCGACCCTGATTCAACTTCAGCCGCCCTCATTACCGCGCTGCGCACGCTGGACCCGTTGGAGGTGATCAAACCGGAGGATGTCCGACCGCTGGTAACCCATCCGTCCGCCTCGGTCCGCGGGCACGCGCTGCCACTGGCCGAACGGTGGTTGTCCGGCGAAATCGATGCGGGGGTGGTCGACTCCGTGCTTGCGGCCGCCGCCACCGAGACGGATCCGCGCGTGTTAATTCAATGCGCGCTCACGTTGGGCGAATCCCGCGATTCCCGAGCCTTCGCACTCCTCGTCCGCTATGCGCGCGAACGGCTCGACCTGCGCTGGATGGAAACCGCCTTGCTCTCGTCGCTGGCCGGGCGCGGCCACGAGATGCTCGCCGAGTTGATCCGCGAACCGGGAAAGGGCTTGGGCTTTCTGTCCCCACTCGCCCAGTCCATTGCGGCCCGAGGCGATGAGCCCGGGCTCGCCGCCGCGGTGATGTTGTTGCCCGACGCCGGGGAAGCGGTGCAATCGACTCTTCTCGACGCCTTGACCAAAGGTCGACGCCACGCGGCTCGTCACCCGCTAAACACCCCGGCCGCTCGAAATGCCCTGGCAGGCCTCGCCGCAAGCGCGTCGGCCCCCGTGCGCGAGCGGGTCCGCGCCTTCGAAGAAACCCTCGTCGCCTCGGCGATTCACCAGCCAACCGACACTCCGGAGGCCGTGCCCCCACCAGCGCCGGACATCAGCGAAGAATCATTTCGTGCCACCCTGACCGCGGCCCAATCCAGCCCGCGAAACCTTGACCACGGCCACGAGGTCTTTCGCCAAGCGTGTGCCACCTGCCACCGCCTCGACGGGGAGGGCCATGAGGTTGGTCCCGATTTCATGGGCGAACTGAGCCAACCCGAAGAAACTCTCGCGCGTCACCTCCTCATGCCGAATGAACGCATTCGGCCCGGCTACGAGACTTATTTGTTCGAACTGCGTTCCGGCCCGGCCTTGGTCGGGCTGCTCAAGGACGACGGCGCGACCAGCGTGACGGTCGCCCTGCCCGGAGGCGCCGATCAGGTGGTCCTTCGCAAGGACTTGGCCGGCGTGCGGCGGCTGCCGGTCTCGCTCATGCCATCGTTCGCCGCCGCCTCGCCCTCCGAATTGGCCAGTTTGATCGGCTGGTTGCGCAGTCGCGTCACCGAAGGTCCAACGGATAGGGTCCTCCTCTTCGACGAGGAACCCGACTTCGCCGACCTGCTGACCCGGGAATCGGGCACGGCCCGGGTCGTCCGCGACCATCCTCACTCCGGTCGCTTCTGTCTCCACATCACGCCACCCCAGCGCGCCGCGGCCACCATCCCAGGATGGCAGTTTGACATCGTCGAAAACCCCGCGTCCCCAAAAGAATTTCGTTTCCTCCGTCTGTCATGGCGCGCCGGTGCCGATGGCGCCATGATCGAACTCGCCCGCGGCGGCCAGTGGCCGAAACCCGATGAACCGGCCGGTCGCTACTTCGCCGGGCGCAATACCTCTCCCTGGCAGGCCCACCAAGCCAGCCTCGATCCGCCACGCTCGTGGCAGACCGTGACCTTCGACCTGTGGAAAGACCTCGGCGCCACTACCCTCACGGGCATCGCCCCCACCGCCATGGGCGGCGACGCGTGGTTCGATCGTATCGAATTGCTCAAGCGAATCCCGTTGGGGCAATGAGGCTCTTTCCAAGGGCCGGAGACCCGCCATCATTGCCCTATGCCAAGTTCTACCATCCTCGTGCCCATCTTCGGAGTAGCCCTGGCAGCCATCGCGACGGCGCAGGCTGCCGAGCCGGTTGAGCGGCGACTTTACGTCGCCGTTCCGGGCGTGCGCAATTACCTCGAGCACGGCGGACATGGGGTGCTCGTTTTCGACATCGACCACGGGCATCGGTTCCTCAAACGCATCCCCTGCGCCGGCTTGAACGCCGAAGGCCAGCCGGACAACGTCAAGGGCATCTGCGCAAGCTCCGAATCCGGACTGCTTCACATCGCCACTCTGCGCACGCTGCAATGTCTCGACTTGCGCACCGAAAAACTCCTTTGGGAAAAACCGTTTCCTGGAGGCTGTGACCGCATGGCGCTCTCGCCCGCTGGCACCACGATCTACCTGCCTACCCTGGAAAAAGACGAGTGGCACATGGTCGAGGCACGCACGGGCAACATCCGCGGGTCAATTTCACCCAACTCAGGCGCGCATAACACAGTGTGGGGCCCAAAGGGGCTTGGGGTGTATTGTGCGGGTCTGCGCTCTCCCCGGCTCACCGTGGCCGATCCGAAAGAGCCGCGGATCGTTCGCGAAGTCGGTCCGTTCTCCGCGCCCATCCGTCCCTTCACCGTCAATGGCGCCGAATCGCTCGTCTTTGCTTGCGTCAATGACCTGCTTGGATTTGAAGTGGGCGACCTTCGTGCGGGAAAACGACTTCATCGCGTTGAAATCGCGGGGGTCCCCATGCCGGTCAAGCGCCATGGATGCCCGAGCCACGGCATTGCCCTCACGCCTGACGAAAGTGAAGTCTGGGTGGCCGCCGCACACGACCGCAAGCTCCACGTTTTTGACGCCACCGTGATGCCGCCTCGGTGGAAACAGGCCATCGACGTCCGCGATGAACCAGGTTGGATCACTCTGTCCATCGATGGCACCTTGGCGTGGCCGTCGACCGGTGAAGTCATCGACACGGCCTCCAAACGCCTCTTGGCCACGCTCACTGATGAAACCGGTCGGCCCGTGCAAAGCGAAAAACTCCTCGAGATCAACTTCTCCAATGGTCGTCCCATTGCCGCTGGCAACCAATTCGCGGTCGGCCGCGTCACGGCCCCATGAGTGTCGACGAGACCACGTCGAACTCTTCGCATTCTACCGGTATTCACTCTCTGCCCTTTACAACAAGCCAAGCGTTTCCGGAAACCCGTGGCGCAGATTGAAACTCTGCACCGCCTGGCCGGCCGCGCCTTTGATCAGATTGTCTTCAGCGCTCAGGAGAACGGCGCGACCGGTCCGGTGGTCGACCGCCCATCCAATGTCAATGAAATTGGAACCGACCACGTGTTTGGTGTCCGGGCAGGCGTTCTCCCCGAGAAGGCGCACAAACGGAGCGTCTGCATAAGCCCCGGCATAAGACTGCGCAATCTCGGCGGCTCCGACGCCCGGGCGCAAGGCGGCGTACGTCGTGGTGCAGATCCCCGCGGTGACCGGGACGAGGTGGGTGGTCAATGACAACCGCACCGGCTTTCCTGCGGCCCGGGACAATTCCTGCTCGATCTCACTTAAGTGCCGGTGTTTCGGGACGCTGTAGGCGCGCACGCTTTCATTGCATTCGGCGAAGAGCAGCGGCACCGAGGCCTTGCGTCCGGCTCCGCTCACGCCGCTCATGGCGCACGTTGTGATCGTGTTCGGATCGATCAGCCCATCGCGCAGGAGCGGCACCAGCGGCAGGATGACACTCGTCGGATAACACCCGGGCGAAGCAATGAGTCGCGCGGTGCGGATCTTTTCGCCGTGGATTTCGGGCAAACCGTAGACGGCCTCGCCCAACAGCGCGGGCGCCGGATGCTCGTGGTCGTAAAACTCCCGATACACCGCCGGATCCTCGATCCGGAAATCCGCGCTCAAATCGATCACCGTCAGTCCCGCCTCGAGCAGCGGCACCGCCACCTCCGCGGCCACGCCATGCGGCAGCGCCAGAAACGCCGCCGTCGCCCCGCTCTCCACAATCGTTTCCGGCGCCGGCGCAACAAACCGTAACCCGTCAGCACCCGGCCATCCGCGGAACTGCGGCATCACCTCGGCCAACGACCGCCCATCCTCCTGACGCGACGTCAGCGCGACCAGTTCGACGGCCGGATGCCGGAGAAGCAGCCGCACCAACTGCTCCCCGGAATACCCGCTCGCTCCCACCACCGCCGTTCTCACTCTTTGCATTTGCCATCATGGCCGAGTCCACCCGCCCCGCCAGACGAAAAACACCCTCTATTCTGCCCCTTCTTTCCAGCCATCCCATTCCTCCTATCCCCCCTCACACTCCCGCACTCACGCCATTCATGGCCGACGGCGGCGGCAGCGTGATGGTAAACTGGGTGCGCTGCCCCGGGGTGCTGTCCACGCCGATCTGACCGCCATGCGCTTCAACCGCGCGTCGGACGATACTCAGTCCAAGCCCGGTGCCTTTAACTTCCTGACCATGGTGTTTCGCGACGCGATAAAACCGCTTGAAGACAAACGGCAGGTCGGCCCGCGGAATGCCCACGCCATTGTCCCGCACCCACAACTCCGCGCCGCCGCCCGGCAGATGCTTCATACCCACCCCGATGACCAAGCCCGGTTGCTGGTTTTCTTTCAGCGCATTCTCGATCAAATTGAAGAACACTTGGTCCCAGTAAAACCGGTCGCCGGCGAGTCTACTCCCGACCTCGCGGGGCGGAAACTCAGCCTCCACCCGCGCCTGCTTTTCATCGATCAACGGGTGCAGCCGGTCGAGCACGTCCTTGACGCACTCTTCAACAGCGAAGGTCGACCGCTTCAAGTCCGCCGCCTCGTGCTCGCCCACCGACTCGAACCGCGAAATGGTCAGCATGTCCTCGACGATACGGGCCAGCCTCAGACTGTGCTTTTGCATCGTGAGCAGCGACCGCTGCACCATGACCGGATCTTCGATCGCGCCCTCGACGAGGTTTTCCAAATAGCCGTTGATGATCGAGAGCGGCGTCCGCAATTCGTGGCTGGCATTCGCCACAAAATCCTTGCGAATCTGCTCGGTCTCGCGGTGCTGGGTTTCGTCACGCACGATAATGCGGAGCCCGCGCGCCGCCGGCGCCCCCGGCAACTGAATTGGAGCCGCCGAAATCACCAGAAACTTCTTCTGCTCGTTGCCGCCTTGGTTGACCACGATCTGCAACGGCTGCTCGACCGACTGTCGAGTGCGCTGACTGCGCTCCGCCACTTCCGTGAGCCGATGGTCGACAAACACCTCAAACAGCCGCCGCCCCACCGGTTGCAAGGGCGATCGAAACAACTCGCGCGCTTCCGCATTGGCAAACAGCACCTCCAGTCGATCGTCGGTCACGAGGCAGGCATCCCCCAATCCTTCGAGCAACGAACCCAACACGCCGCTACCGGGAGGCCCGGATCGCGCACCGGCTACAGCCGGTCCGGGTGGGGCGCCCTCACGGGAAGCGGGTGTCATGGCGGCTCAGCGAGATAGGGATCAGGGTGGGTGGGCTCTGCACGGCGTTATGCGGGCGCGAACACGGACGATCACTCGACGCGGTCCGCCGTATCGGCAACAAATCGGTAACCGATTCCCCGGATGGTTTCGATGCAATCGGCGAAGTTCCCCAATTTTTCGCGGAGCCGTTTGACATGGGTGTCAAGCGTTCGCGTGAGCACTGTGTCGGTCTGATACCCCCAAACTTCGCGCAGCAGTTCATCGCGCGTCTGCGGCTGGCCGTCCGCCTCGATCAGCAACCGGAGCAGCTTGAACTCGGTCGCAGTCAGGTCGACCGGCTGCCCGGTGAGATACAGTTTCAGCGTGTTGCGTTCAAGCCGGAAACTGCCGCGCCGCAGCACTGAGTCCGCCACCACTTTTTTCGAACGCTTGAGCAGCGCCTGCACCCGCAAGACCAACTCTTTTGGGGAAAATGGTTTGGTCACGTAGTCGTCGGCGCCCAATTCCAGCCCGGATATTTTGTCATCCAGTTCTCCCCGTGCCGTCAGCATGATGACGGGGATTTGGCTCGTGCGGGTGTCGCCTCTGAGATCCTTGTAAACGCCAAACCCATCCCTCCCCGGCAACATCAAATCGAGGACGATCAAGTCCGGCTGTTTGTCCCTGGCCAAATGGACGGCCGCCAATCCGTCGCGAGCCATGAGCACCTTCAATCCCTGCCGCTGCAAGTTGAAAGCGATCAGGTCCACGATGTCGGCTTCGTCATCTACAACGAGAACGGTATGCATGCAGTTAATCGACGCTGTGACATAGAAACACGTTCCGCCATCGATGAAAGCCTTTAACGTGACGAAAACGACACTCTCACAGTTGGTCCTTCAATGAGACCAGGTCCGGATCGTGGCGGGCATTTTCCCGATAGTCGGCATCCAATTCAAACGCCCGTCGCAACGCCGCCATGGCATCCCTCAACTTACCCAACCGAGCCAGATAACAGCCGGTGTTGTAGTGAAAGAGCGCCACGTCGCGGAGCGCTCGGGGCCCGGAGACGAGGCGGTCAAGCGCTTCGCGAGTGCGCCCGAGTTCGTGCAGGCAGAATGACGCTTGGAGCCACCCAGCCGGCTGGGACGGGTGGAGCCGCTGGAGACGCAGCGCCAAGGTCAGCGCCTCGATCCAACGGCGTTCCATCATGAGGATCATGAGTTCCGTCTCCATGAGCTCCGACAGGTGCCCAAAAGTTTTTTTTAATGGTTCAATCTCCTCCCACGCCAGGGCGGGCAGTCCAAATTCGCAATAGCCACGGGCCGCTTCGAGCCGCCGACGAACGACGGGATCCTCGGGATGCGGTGGAGCTTCTGGCGGATCGGGCATGGCGGGTCGATAACGGCGTTGCGCAGATTCGGGAAGTGCGCAAGCGACAAAAATCCATGGCGGGCCAGCGAAAAATTCCCACTGGGCATCGTCCGATCCACCTGCCACCCTGCCCTCTCACCATGTCAGGGAACTCGCTCCCCACGCACGCCTTCGTTCTGGGCGCCGGCCTCGGCACCCGTCTGCGTCCGCTCACCGAGCGGCGCCCGAAACCGCTCATCCCAGTGTGGCATCGCCCGCTCATCACGTACGCCTTCGATCACCTTCTCGGCTTTGGCATCCAGCACCTGATTGTGAATACTCACTGGTGCCCAGAGGCGTATGACCGGGCATTTCCCGGGCGCTCGTGGCGCGGCCACCCGCTCACGTTCCGCCATGAGCCGGTCCTCCTCGAAACGGCCGGCGGCATCGCCAATGTGGCTGACCTGTTGCCTGGGGACCGGTCGTTCTGGGTCTACAACGGCGATATCCTCGCCACGGGCCAGCTCCAGCCAGCCCTCCAATATCACCTCCAGTCGAACGACATCGCCACCCTCGTCCTTCGATCGCATGGAAGCGAATGCGTCGTCGCCTTCGACCCGGCCGCCCGCCGCGTCCACGACCTGCGCCACCTCCTCCGCTCCGGACGCCCGGCCACTCACCAATTCACCGGCATTTACCTCTGTCGCCCGGAATTCCTCGACTTCCTCACGCCCGGGAAAATCGAGTCGAGCCGGACGATATTCCTCGACATCATCCGCCGGACCGGCCGACTCGGCGGCATCGTGTGCGACGACGGCGAGTGGCTCGACCTTGGAGACCGTGCCTCATACCTCGACGCGCATCGACGGATCGCTCCCCATCCACCGCCCACCGCTCCGCCCCGCGTGACGCTGCGAGGAACGTGCGCCATTGCGCCTGATGCCTCCGTCGAACCAGGGGCCATCCTTGAAGACTGCGTGGTCTGGTCAGGCGCCCGGGTCCGCGCTGGGGCCTGCCTGACCCGGTGCATCGTGCGCGACGGAGTCACCGCCGAGGGAGTCGCCCGTGATCGCGATTTCTGAGCCACGCTCGAGGCGCGAACGAAGCGTTGGAGAAGGATCGGCCCCCGTGCCACGGGACCAGTGTCTATCCGGTTGATCGTAGGGCATCCATGCCATTCCTAAGGTGCGCTATCGAGGATCCGGCGCGGGACGCCGGTGAGTTGAAGGAGCGATCGGAACGGAAGGCGCTCGTCGTAATCGAGGAGGCCATCCCTGTTTTTATCCTGGCGTTTAAGCAGTTCGGCGGCGGCGGGCAAGGCGCGCCGGGCATTGGGATCGATCTGGCGATTCTGGGTGGCCGCGACGACGAGTTTATCGGCGATGTGGGCGGCGAGAGCGCCGTTGAGGGTTTCGAGGGCGGTGTCGTCGGGGAGCATGACGGCGAGGAGCAGGCTGCCCATTTCTTCGTGGGATTGCTCGCCCCAGCGGACGGTGACGGGCGGGCGATGCGGGTTTTGGGGATTGTCGGCGGAATTATCCCAGACGACTTCGGCATCCAGGCGGGTGCCGGCGGGGAGCCGGAGGCGCTGGCGATAGGCGTACTGGTCCTGCCAGGCAAAGTTCCACTGGGGAACGTCGAGCAGCGTGATTTTCTTCCCATCGGGCAGGGCGGCGGTGAGCGACATTCGGCGTCCCAAAAAGTGGGAGTGGGCGCCGACGCGGAATGCCTCGACGTCAACGGGCAGTGTGAAGCTGTCGCGGACGATATGCTCCTTGGCGCCGGCGGGGATTTCGAGGCCTTCGAGCATGGAGAAAATGGGCGGTACCTGAATGATGCGGTGGCGGTGCTTGGGCGGGCCGTGGGCCCGGTAAATGGCGACGCGCGTGGATTCCGATTCGGGTTTCCCGGACGGATGGAAATGCGTCTGGAGAACGAGGTTCGAGCCCTTGGGGAAACTCCAGGCCAGATCCGAAGGCAGGCTGAGCGGTCCGCCGCCGGGCGCCCAAGCGGCGACAAATTTCAGGTCGCGCGAATCGGCACCGGGGTAACCGGGTTCCGGAGTGCGCGCGTCCTTGGCGGCGGCGCGGCCCGTGGGGTCGATGAAGACGAGGATATGGTGGACGACGGCGGTGGCGGATGGCCCAAGTTCGACTGCGCGCACCCAGGCATCCTCCTGCCACCCAAGCGGGAGAACAAACGTGCGGTAGATGTCGCGACCTTCCGCGGGCACCGAAAACGGCTCCGGCATGACCAGTTCGAGATCGGGCGGGCCGAGCCGCCAACCGTCGGGAAAGGTGGGTGGGGTGGGCGATTTCGCTGGATCGCCCTCGGGAGCTCCGGCGCGATACCATCGGTCGAGCAGGGCGATTTCGCGTGGCGTCAGCCGGCGGTCCCACAGCACGGGCGGCGTGGCATCCCCGGCGTGCCACGGCGGCATCTCCCGGTCCACAGTGACTTCGGCGATCTGGCGGGCGCGCTTGTGGGCGTCGGCGAACGTGAGGAGAGAAAATGGACCGATTTCTCCAGGCCGATGGCAGGCGGCGCACCGGCGGTGCAGCACTGGCGCGATGTGTTCATTAAACGTGACTGTCTCGGGAATCGGGAGCCCCTCATCGGCGGGGACGGGCGGCGGCAGCAGCGATTCAAATCCATTCCACGGCGGCGGATCGGGAATATGGCACCCTTGCGCCTTGGTCAGCGGCACCGCAACCGGCCGCCCGGCCGCCACCGCCTCGATGGCGTCACGCACATAGTGCTCGTTGGCTTCGACCCGCATCACGCCATCGGGAGCGATTCGGTCGTTCAGCGCCCCGCGATAAACCACGCTACCGTCCGCGGCGACCAAGGCCGCCTCAGGCGTGGCCGTGGCACCAACCGTTTTGGAAAGAACCAAGGCCGTGTCCAGCAACACCGGCATCTGAAATCCGTAGTCGCGCGCATGCGCGTAGGCCGCCATCGGCTCCAACGTGGGCTCGGCGTACACGACAAAAGTCGAAACCCCGCGCTCAGCGCCCAAGGCCGCCAATCGTGACATCTCCGGAGCCAGGGTGTTTGCCTTCGGACAGTCACTCAGAATAAAGAAAAACAGGACTCCCTTGACGTCACCCTCGATCTGGAATGGCCGGTGCAAGCGCCCAGCGGGATCGGGGAGGCGCATGGAAGCCGATTCGCGCACGCGCCCGGTGGCCGCGCTCAAATCATCCAATGGCACCGCATCCGCGGCCACCACCGCCGCCGTGGCCAGCCAGCCGCCCATGAACCTGGAAAATCGATTTCTCATCAAACTATCACCATACGAACGAACCGCGGCATCGGCAACCGCGAGTCGTGAGGCTTTGGGTTCTTCGTTCTTCGTTCTTCGTTCTTCGTTCGGCGTTCGGCGTTCGGCGTTTTTTGAGGGTGGGGCGACGGTATTGGGCTTGGGCAATTTGAAGGCAGGATCGAGCGGGAACTTGAGGCTGGAGGTGGGACGAGACCTCCCGGGCTCGTAGGCGGTGGGGGCGTGGTGATAGGGGCTCCGTTTCGTCTTCTCAAGCGGTGCGCGAAGCCAAGAAAAGCGATGAGGAATGACGCCGTTACTGGAAATTCTCTGGGTCTGAATCACGCGACCCTCACTCGAGGAGTAAAGTCCGTTTTAAAGTGGTTGCCGAAAACGCATTTCCTCAGTTACGGAGGTGCTTGAGCGAAGGAATGGTTCTCGGGTAGGGCAGCGTGTCCCGTCTCATGCACGGGAAACACGGTGCGAAAACCTCGAACCGCACACGGAGCGAGACGCTCGATGGACGCGGCGGGACGCCGCGTCCGGCGGGCGGGACGCGCCGCCCTACCCGAGACCGACGTTCCAGATTCAGGAGGCTTCGAATCGCCCTCGTCCTCGAAAAATCCGCTCCGCTCACCGACCTGCCCCCATCGCCAGTTACTCGCCTGTCCATCGGACCACGCCCGTTTCCCACTGAACACTAAACACTGAACACTGAACACTAAACACTGAACACTGAACACTGAATACTTCTGAATACTGAACACTGAATACTGAACACTTCTGAATACTGAATACCGCTCTCCGCGTCGCGATTCCCGACCGCCGACCGCCGACCTCCGCCGCGTTTTTTTCCACGCTACAGCCATTTCCGGCTATCGGTACGGCGTGTCCCCCATCTCTCAGTCTGATGACGACCTGTTTGATCCGGAATTTCTCGACCGGTTGCGCGCCTTGGTGTTGCGGCTGAGGAAGCGGCGGCTATTGAAGAAAAAGGGATTGCAATCCACCCCGGCGACGGGCTTCACGCGCGAGTTCAAGGATTTCCGGCATTACACGCCGCATGACGATTACCGTGCCATCGACTGGCGGATCTACGCGCGACTGGAACGGCTGTTCATCCGGCTGTACGAGGAGGTCCAGGAGTTTCATGTTCATGTGCTGCTCGACACCAGTGAGTCGATGGAGTCGCCGCATGCCGAGAAGCGGCGGACTGGATTGAAGCTGGCGGTGGCGCTGGCGGCGATCGGATTGCTCGGCCAGCACCGGGTTACGCTGTACACGATGAAGGACCGGGTGGTCAGCGAGTTGCCGCCGCTCAAAGGGCAGGTCAACTTGCGTCGGCTCATTGACCATGTACGCAGCCTGACGTTCGGCGGGGTCACCGACCTGGAGCGCTGCTTCAACGACTTCCGCCCGTCGAGGCAGCGCCAGGGGATCATTTTTGTCGTGAGCGACCTGTTTGGCCGCGATCTTGAGGAGGCGCCGCGGGCGATCGAGCGCACGTCGGCCTGGCCGGGCGAAACCCATGTGATCCATGTTTTTCATCCACTGGAAAAATCACCGGCTTTGAGCGGTGAGGTTGAATTGGTCGATGTGGAAACCGGCGAGGCACGGCGGATGTGGTTGAGCCGGCGGGATGTCGAGCGGCATGAGGCTGCTTTCACGCAATGGTCGGCCGCGGTTGAGCGCGCCTGTCTGTCTCGGCGGGGCGATTTCCTCGCCTGGCCGACGGACACGGATTTTGACGAGGCGTTTTTGGCGCTGCTGTCGCGCGGGAGCGCGCTGGCGGGCGCCTGAACCGGCGCCATGCGGGAGAAGCGATGGGGCTGCCGGGCGGTTGGGCCCAAAAAGGGACTGTTAAACCACGAAAGTCACGAAACACACGAAAATTCATTGAGTTAGGACAAGCGACCTCCTCATCCATCAGGTGGGCGGTGATCATTGGGCAACGCCTTGGTTTTTCGTGTGTTTCGCGTTTTTCGTGGTTCCCCCGGCCTTAGGTTCATTGGCAAGTCAGTGCGTTGCGCACGCAATGTGCTATGGGAACCGCATGACCGCAGCCATCCCGGTATCCGAACTGGACCGCTACTACATCGCCGAAGGCACCCACCACCATCTGTACCACGTGCTGGGAGCGCACCCGCACGTCCTGGACGGCGTGAGCGGGTACCGGTTCGCCGTCTGGGCGCCCAATGCTCGCCGGGTCAGCGTGGCGGGTGACTGGAACCAGTTCGATGGGCGGGTCGACGTGCTGCACAAGGACCTGGGCACGGGGATCTGGACTGGCTTTGTGCCGGGGATTGCAGACGGGCAGCATTATAAGTTTGAACTCGAAGATGCGCACGGAGCGCTGCGGCTCAAAAGCGATCCCTTTGCCTTTTTCAGCCAGCACACCGAGCCGCATGCCGCGCTGACGTGTCCAGAGTCGCGACATGTTTGGAATGACCACGTCTGGCTGGCCGAGCGCGCCACCGGCAACACCAAGGCCAAACCCATGTCCATTTATGAAGTGCATCTGGGGTCATGGGCCCGCCGACACGAGCAGGGCGGACGCCCGCTGAGCTACCTGGAATTGGCCGATGATCTGGTGGATTATGCGGTGCATCACGGCTTCACCCACCTGGAACTGATGCCCGTCAGCGAGCATCCATTTAGCGGATCGTGGGGCTATCAATGCACCGGCTATTTCGCGCCCACTTCGCGCTTCGGCACACCAGACGAATTCCGCGCCTTCATCGACAAAGCGCACCAACGCGGGCTCGGCGTGATCCTCGACTGGGTGCCCGCGCATTTTCCCAAGGACGATCACGCCCTCGCGTTCTTCGATGGCACCGCGCTCTACGAACACGTCGACCCGCGACAAGGCGAACACCCGGATTGGGGCACTCTGGTCTTCAACTTCGGCCGGCACGAAGTGCGCAATTTCCTCACCGCCTCCGCCCTCTACTGGCTCCGGGAATTCCACCTCGACGGCCTGCGCGTCGATGCGGTGGCCTCCATGCTGTACCTCGACTACTCGCGCGAACCCGGCCAGTGGATGCCCAACCGGCACGGCGGCCGCGAAAACTTGGAAGCCATCGACTTTATCCGGCACCTGAACGAGACGGTGCATTCCCAGGTTCCGGGTGCCCTGATGATTGCCGAGGAAAGCACGGCCTGGGGCGGCGTGTCGCGACCGCCGTCGACGGGCGGGCTCGGCTTCGACTTCAAGTGGAACATGGGGTGGATGCACGACACCTTGTCGTACTTTCGACGCGACCCGATTCACCGCCGCCACCACCACGGTGAGGCCACATTTTCGATGATTTATGCCTTCAGCGAGGACTTCATTTTGCCGCTCAGCCACGACGAGGTGGTGCATGGCAAAGGCTCGCTCCTGGACAAAATGCCCGGCGACCGGTGGCAGAAGTTTGCCAACCTCCGGCTTCTCTACGCCTGGATGTCGGCTCATCCGGGAAAAAAGCTCCTCTTCATGGGTGGAGAGATCGGCCAGTGGCGCGAGTGGGCCGAAGACCGGTCGCTCGATTGGGAAGTCCTCTTCGGCGAGGAACACAAAGGACTCCAACACTTGGTGCGCGACCTGAACCGCCTGATTCGCGAATGCCCCGCCCTGCACGCCGCCGACCACGACGGCAGTGGATTCGCCTGGCTGGAGGCCGATGCCTCGGAAACCAGCACTTTCGCATTCCGTCGCCGCGCCCCGGGCGTGAAAGGCGCCAAGGACGTTGTGGTCGCGCTCAATGCCACTCCGGTCCCCAGGCACGATTGGCGGATTGGCGTGCCCCATGGCGGCCCGTGGCGCGAACTCCTCAATACCGACGCCTCGGTTTACGGAGGAAGCAACGTGGGCAACGCCGGGAAAGTCCAGGCTGAGCCCGTCCCATGGAATGGGCAGCCGTTCTCCGTGCGCTGCGTCCTCCCACCTCTCGCCGCCCTGTACTTCGCGCCGTGATGGCCACGGACATTGCGGGCAAGGCAGTCGATGGCGATTCAGTGCGTAAGCATTTAGCACAGCAGAGCCTTGATGGTCATGCGGTTCACATGCCTCCCTGTACTCGTTCCGAAGCTCATCTAGGGAAAGATTTTCGCCGAAGTCATTGGTTTTTTTGCTGGTGTCTGCAGGCCATCGCTCCTGCAGGAATCGGCGATGACCGAAACAAACACACCTGCGCTCACGGCACCCGTGGAAACTTCTTGAAATCGGGGGCGCGTTTTTCGAGGAATGCTTGTTTTCCTTCCTTGGCCTCCTCGCTCATGTAGTAAAGCAGGGTGGCGTTGCCGGCGAGGTCGAGCAGGCCGACTTGGCCGTCGCAATCCGCGTTGAGCGCGGCCTTCAGGCACCGCAGGGCGAGTGGACTGTGTTGGAGGATTTCGCGGCACCATCGCACCGTTTCGGCTTCCAACTCGGGCAGCGGCACGACCCCGTTCACCAGCCCCATTTCCAACGCCTGCGCGGCGTCGTACTGGCGGCAGAGGAACCAGATTTCACGGGCTTTTTTTTGTCCCACGATGCGGGCGAGATAGCTCGACCCGAGCCCGCCGTCGAACGACCCGACCTTGGGACCGGTCTGCCCGAAGCGGGCGTTGTCTGCGGCGATGGTCAGGTCGCAGACGACGTGGAGGACGTGGCCGCCGCCGATGGCATAACCCGCGACCATGGCAACGACGGGTTTCGGAAGGGAGCGGATTTTTTTTTGGAGGTCGAGCACATTGAGGCGCGGCACGCCATCGGATCCGAGGTAGCCGGCGTGGCCACGGACTTTTTGATCGCCGCCCGAGCAGAACGCCTTGTCTCCGGCTCCGGTGAGGATGATCACGCCGACGGAGGGATCCTCGTGAGCGAGGTCAAAGGCGACGAGGAGTTCCTGCACGGTGAGCGGCCGGAAGGCGTTGCGCACTTCGGGGCGGTTGATCGTGATCTTGGCGATCCCGTCGTCGGATTTCTGGTAGAGGATGTCGGTGAAGGGCTGGACGTCGTGCCACATGGTGGGTCAGGTAAGCAGGTTTTCCGCGAAAAGGAAGCCACTCACGGCGTCGATGAAGCCGTCGGGGTTTTCCCATGGCACGCGGTGGCCCGCGGACGGGATGACGGCATGCCGGGCGTTGGGCAGGGCGGCCACGGCGCCGCGGGCGACTTCCGTGTACCCTTTGTCGAAGTCGCCCGAGATCCAGAGGACGGGCAGATTGAGATGACCGAGTTTCGGGAGCAAGTCTTCCTGGCGGCTCAGTCCCCAGCAATCAAAAGACCGGATGATCCCCTGGCGCCACTTGAACGCCGTGAGTCGGCCGCCGGGCATGTCGACCCCGGCAAAGACGGCCTGGTCGTTCCAAATGCGCAAGAATGTTTCCCACGGAAGTGAGCGAAGTTTCTTCGCCCACTCGTCGTCCTGGCGCCACCGGCGCTGGCGGATTTCGCGGTCGGCCAGCCCGGTGTGCGCGGAAACGATGATGGCGGCGCGAAAGAGGTCGGGAGCGGCGAGCAACGCGTGGAGCGCCAGGCGCCCACCCATCGAATACCCAAGCAACACCGGCCGCGGATCTTTCGCCCGAACTTTTTTGGCGAACTGGAAGGCCCACGGCGTGTAGCGGTCGACCTCGGCCCAGAGCAGCGGCGTCTGCAATCCGGGCAATGTTGGCCGGAGGAAATCCCAGTCCGCGGGGTCACCCACCATTCCATGGAGTGCCCAAATCATGCGGCGCGAGGGAGTCGGGGGCTCGTGATGAATGGTGGCATGGAGCGGAGCGCGAGGCGGGATGGGAGACGCAACCTAAACCTTGATCTTAGCCAGGCAGGCCCAGGCGGCTTCGGTTTCGGCCGGGTCCGGCACAATTTCAAGGATGAGGTTTGGATCACGCCGCTCAGCGGCTTCCCCGATCTCGTCCGGCGTGGTAGCTTTGGCGTATCCCCACCCAAACAAATCGGCCCAGGCATGAAAGGCCAGCCCATGCGGGTTTTCCATGAATCGGCGAGACGTCGCTGGCAATTCGCGGAGGGCCGCGACTCGTGAGAAGATGCGGCCGCCGCCGTTGTTGATGATCGCGATGCGGCGGCGGGCGGATGCAAGGTTTCGGCGGGCGGCGGGCAGGGCCGGCGTGATCCAGAGAGCGGCCAGGTCGTAGAGCGCGGTCAGGTCGCCGATGACCGCCCAACTCGTTTCTTCCTCGGTGCCGAGGCCGAGAAAGGTCGAGACGCATCCGTCGATGCCATTGGCCCCGCGGTTGGCGTGGCAGCGGAGAAATCGGTTTCCGGTGGTGGCAAACACATTCCACTCGCGAATGGGCAGGCTGTTGCCAAGGAACACGAGCGACCCCCACGGGATGCGTCGGGACAGGGCATGCACCAGCGCCGGTTCGCCGCGCGGATGCCCATCGATCGCTTCGGCCAGAGTGGTCGCGAGGAGGCGCGCGGCCTCCGGATCCCACGGCTGCGCGACCCGCCAGTCAGTCGGGATCACCACTTGGTCCCAGTCGGGAAACCCACTGACCGCCGACGGTCGCGCCAGTCCGGGAAACCCGGATGCCGTGAGGGAAAGCACGCGCACGGACGGTCGGCATTCCAAGTCACGCCACCACCGCGACGACGGCACGCCGCCAATCCGCAAGACCCGGCCCACCGGCAGCCGGGCGAGGGTGGCTTCGCCGGCAAACACATGTTGCCCGGCCAACTCATGCCACTCGCGCAGGCCGCTCGTGGCTTCCGCGATCACCGGACAACCGAGCCGCTGCAGAAATCGAGCGACCGTCACCTGTTCCTGAGTCGGCAGCGCGGCGACCACGGCGACCAGCGGGCCGGCGGCCGAGTCGCCAAGGAATTTCTCCACCGTCTCGGCATCGGCGCGCGGCACCTTGGGAGCGGGCCGCGATTCGGCCGTGACGGGCCTGGCTCGCGCGAGCGCGTCGGCCGATGGTTCTTCGAGGCAGATGTTCCAGTGCATCGGCCGACCTCCGTCCCAGCCCAGGATCGCTTCCTCGAACGACGCCCACTCGGCCACCGTCGCCACGTCACCGGCAGCCGCCACGTAACCCGAAAACAATCCGGCCTGCTCGATGGCTTGGGGCGCTCCAGTGCCCCGAAATCCCCGCGGCCGGTCGGCCGTGACCATGATCATGGGAACGCCCTGATAGTGCGCCTCGATCACCGCCGGCAGCAACTCCGCAACCGCCGTGCCCGAAGTGGTCACCACGGCGACGGGCGCCTCGCGGGCGAGCGCACGGCCGAGTGCAAAAAACCCAGCACTGCGTTCCTCGGGAAAACTCCAGAGCCGGAGCGAGGGCGTCGCGGCCAGAACCGCGACCAACGCCGCATTGCGCGCACCGGCGCAAACAACGACTTCGGTCGCGCCGCATCGCTGCAGCGCAGCGACGACCGCTTCCGCAAGCGCAAGGTCACCCTCGGAATCCGGCCCGCTCCCGGTCGCATTGCCTCCGATCGCCGCATTCATGAATCGAGCCCAAAAGCTTGCTTTACCCACCGGCGCTTGAGACCGAGCTCGCGCCATTCGCGGTCGAACGCGCTGCCCTCGACGATCCCACACCCCGCGGGCAGGACAATACGATCGGGCGTCCACCACAGGCCGCGGATCGTCACGACCATTTGCATGCCGCCGCTCCACTGCACACCAAACGGAGCGCCAAAAGTATCCGGCACGCCGAGTTGACGACGCCAGCCACGCAGGGCGGTTAGGTTTTCGGCGGAACGCGGCAGGATTCCCATGGCCGGCGTCGGGTGCAAGGCACGCACCAGTTCCGCGCTATCGGGCACCTTCGCTAACTCGACTTCAAATCGCGTGATAAAATGAATCAGGCCACCGATGTTGAGCACTTCGCGCGGGCCGCTGCGCACGGCGCCCCAAGCCGCCAGTCGCAGACGCAACGAGTCGGCGACGATTTCGTGCTCGCGGATCTGTTTGGCGTCGTGTTCGAAATCGTCCTGCTCCGCGGTGCGCGCGGTGCCGGCCAGGGCCATCGTCTGCAGACTGCGACCGCGCAGCGTGAACAACGTTTCCGGTGTCATGCCGGCGCAGCCATTTCCCTCGCCGTCGCGAAATACATACGGCCAGCACACACTGGCTTCCCGATGATTCAGCGCGCGCCGGGCCAGCGTCGCCGGCGTTCCCGCGGCCAGCCGTCCGACCTCCGGCACCGCCAGCACCGCCTTCCGCCACCGCCCATCCCTCAATCCCGCCAGCACCGTCTCCAACCCGGCGGCAAATCCCTCACGCACCACCGGTTCCCACTCAATCGACACCTCATTGGAATCCGGTGGCGGCGGGAGGGACGCCTCCCAGGACGCCGCGGGCAAATACCAAGGCTCAGCGGAAGACAGCGCAAAGTCATTGCGATAGAAGGCGACCTCCCCCGGTGGCGCCGTAGCCGCTCGCCGAAACGGCCCGCAGGCCAGCAACCAGCGGCTTGGCCCGACGCGCAGACACGCTCCACCTTCCGCGCCCGTGAACGCGGCCATGGCCGGATCGGCCGTCGAGGATGTCGGAAACGAGGGCAAAAAGGCGAAGCTCATTGTGGTTCTGGCCGCCCGTCGCGCAACCTCCGTCCTTGACCGGGGTTTTCGTTTCGACCTCATGTTCGCGAATGTCCGTTGACCCGGTCCCCCATGCCTCAACGCCCGATGAGGCCGAGGCTCTGCACGACCGGAGCTTGCGGCTGATGGCGCGTATCGGCCAGGGCGACCACCACGCTTTCCGCGAATTGGTTGAATTGCATCAGTCGGCTGTCGTCGGCACCTGCGCCCGCATGCTCGGTGATCTCGATGAAGCGGAGGACGTCGCCCAACAAGTCTTTCTCAGGGTCTGGAAAGCGGCTCCGCGGTACGAACCGACCGCCCGCTTCACCACGTGGCTTTTCACCATCACGAAGAATCTCGTGTTCAATGAAACACGTCGCCGGTCCCGGCGCCCCACCGTGTCACTCGACGCTCCGAGGCTTGGCGATCCCGCCGGTGATCGCACTTCGCGCGACCTGCCCGACGCCGCGGCCCGTCCCGCGGACGTTGCCGCCCTGCAGGCCGAATTGGAAGAGGCCATCAACCGAGCCATCGCGGCACTGCCCGATCATCAGCGACTCGCCGTCACGCTCCGGAGATACGAAGACCTGCCCTACGAGGACATCGCCGAAGTTCTTGGGACCACCGTGTCGGCCGTCAAAAGCCTCCTGTTCCGCGCTCGCACCCAATTGCGCGATCACTTGAACCAGTATTTAGAATGATCCTCGCATGACCGGCCCGGTGTCTGCTTGCTTGGACCCGGCGGCCCGCTACGCTGCATGCTTGGCGCCGATTTTCGCCGCCATTGCCACCCATGATCTCGACCCTACGTCCCTTCGCCACGACCTCCGGCAAAACCGGACGTCTTCACTCGCTGCCCGCCCTGAAGGAGGCCGGCCTCGCCCCCCACCTCGAGCGCCAGCCGACCAGCATCCGGATTGTCCTCGAATCGCTGGTGCGCCATTGCGACGGGAAACGAGTCACCGAGCAGGACGTGCGAAACCTGGCCGGTTACAATGCGGCCAAGCCAGGCGATTACGAGATCCCTTTTGTAGTCGCTCGCATCGTGCTTCAGGACTTCACCGGAGTGCCGCTCCTTGTCGATCTCGCCGCCATGCGGTCAAAAGTCCATGCCCTCGGCAAAGATCCAAAGATGATCGAACCACTGGTGCCGGTCGACTTGGTGGTGGATCATTCGGTGCAGGTCGATTACGCCGGGACCGCCGACGCGCTGAATCTCAATCTGGACCTGGAGTTTCACCGCAATCGCGAACGCTATCAGTTTCTCAAGTGGGGCGAACAGGCGTTCGACACGTTCAAAGTGGTGCCGCCCGGCATCGGCATCGTCCACCAAGTGAACCTCGAATACCTCGCCAAAGGAGTGCTCGAAAAAGACGGCATCTACTATCCCGACACGCTCGTCGGCACCGATTCCCATACCACCATGATCAATGGCCTCGGCGTCGTCGGATGGGGAGTCGGCGGTATCGAGGCGGAGGCCGGCATGCTCGGCCAACCCGTGACGTTCCTGGTTCCCGAAGTCGTCGGTGTACACCTGACGGGCTCGCTCCAGCCCGGCGTCACCGCGACTGATCTGGTCCTCCGTGTCACCGAATTGCTCCGGAAAACGAAAGTGGTGGGGAAATTCGTCGAGTTCTTCGGCCCTGGCGCGCGCGCGCTGAGTGTGCCCGACCGCGCCACTATCGCCAACATGGCGCCGGAGTACGGCGCGACCATGGGGTTTTTCGGGATCGACGAGGCCACCATCGACTACCTCCGCGGCACCGGCCGCACGCCCGAGCAATGCGAACTGGTCGAGGCCTACTACCGCGCCCAGGGGCTCTGGGGCATCCCGCAATCGGGCGACATCGACTACACCCAGGTTGTCGAGCTCGACATCGGCAGCGTGAAGCCAAGCGTGGCCGGCCCCAAACGCCCGCAGGATCGCATCGACGTCGGCAACTTGAAGTCAAAATTCGGTGAACTGCTCACCGCTCCCGGACCCGATGGTTACGGAAAGTCGCCCTTCGAAGTGCGCCCACCGGCGACGCTCGACAGCGAACCGGACGCCACACCGGGCGTGGAAGCCTTGGGTGCCCAGGCGGGTGTGGTGCTCGAAAACCTTCCTGCGACTGAGTGGGAAGTGAGCGTTGACAGCAAGGGAGGTGTTCCAGACATCATCACCCAAGGCAGCGTGCTCATCGCCGCCATCACCAGTTGTACCAATACCAGCAATCCCAGTGTCATGCTCGCCGCGGGATTGCTCGCCCAGAAAGCCAACGCCCGTGGCCTTAAAATCAATCCGAGCGTCAAAACCAGCCTGGGGCCGGGCAGCCGGGTCGTCACCGATTACCTGACCAAAACCGGCCTGCAGGCGGAACTGGACGCTCTCGGCTTCCAAACGGTCGGTTACGGCTGCACCACGTGCATCGGCAACAGTGGTCCGCTTGACAAAGGCATCGAGGACGTGGTCCGCGCTGAAGATATCATCGCCGCCAGCGTGCTTTCGGGAAATCGCAACTTCGAGGCGCGCGTGCACCAGTCGATCAAGGCCAACTTTCTCATGTCCCCTCCCCTTGTCGTCGCCTACGCCCTCGCGGGTACGGTCGACATCGATTTGACCTCCGAGCCGCTCGGTCTCGGCCGCGACGGCACGCCGGTGCATCTTAAAGACATATGGCCGAAGAGCGAGGAAATCGCCGCCGCCATGGCCAGCGCCCTGTCCCCTGATGTCTTCCGCAAATTATACACGGATTTCGCCGAGCAGAATCCAAAATGGAACGAGATCAAAGGGACGACCGGACTCGTCTACCAATGGGACCGCGACTCGACCTATATTCAGGAGCCACCATTTTTCGACGAATTCAGCCCGACGCCCCGCGACATCGCGGAAGTCCGTGGGGCGCGAGCCTTGGGCATCTTTGGGGACAGCGTGACCACGGACCACATTTCCCCGGCCGGTGCGATCAAAAAAGACAGTCCGGGGGGCCGGTATCTCACCGAACACAAGGTCGAGTTCGCAGACTTCAATAGCTATGGGTCGCGCCGGGGCAACGACCGCGTCATGACGCGCGGTACTTTCGCCAATGTACGGATCAAGAATTTGATGCTCGGAGGCAAGGAGGGCGGGCACACCCTCTACCAACCGGGTGGCGAGGAGATGTCTATTTACGATGCGGCGCAACGCTACCAGGCCGCCGGCGTCCCGACCGTCATTATCGGCGGCGAGGACTACGGCATGGGGTCGAGCCGGGATTGGGCCGCCAAGGGAACCACCCTTCTCGGGGTCAAAGCCGTCATCACCAAATCCTTCGAACGCATCCACCGCAGCAATCTCGTCGGCATGGGAGTGCTCCCGTGCAATTTTGTCGATAAGGCGGATTACGATCGCATCAAGGGTTTGTGCGACGCCACTTTCGATCTGCTGGGTCTCGGCAACGACATCAAGCCGCAGGCCCAGGCCACCCTCAAAGTCACACCCGCCGCCGAACCTGCGTTCGAAGTGCCGGTGATCGTTCGGTTGGACACGCCCGTGGAAATCGACTATTACCGCGCCGGTGGCATCCTGCCCTATGTGCTCGGCCAAATCCTCGCTGCCAAGGGCTGACCGCCCACCGTCCGGCTTCGCTCGCTCTCCCCAGCGGGCCGCACCGGCCCACGACTGGGGATCAACAGCACCAAGCGTCGCGTTGTCGCGCTCATTTTCGCACCGCCATGGATGAATTGCCGCTTTTCCCCGTCGCCGCACGGGAGGAGCGGTGGCATCGACTGCGCGCCGCGGCCCAGCAACTGGCCACCCAAGGCATCCTCATTGGCACATCATCATGGAAATACCCCGGTTGGATCGGGTGGCTCTACGATCGCGAAAGATACCTGACCCGCGGAAAATTCTCCGAGGCGCGTTTTGAGCGCGAGTGTCTGCGCGAATATGCGGAAGTTTTCTCCACCGTGTCGGTCGACGCCGGCTACTACACGTTCCCGACCCAGGCCGGTATCGAGAAACTGTGCGCCCAAGTCCCGGATACCTTCCGGCTTTCCTTCAAAGTCACCGACGAAATCACGCTGCGCCGGTTCCCCCGGCTCGACCGCTTCGGGGCGCGCGCAGGCACGGAAAATCCGCGCTTTCTGGACGCCCACCTCTTTCGCCACGCCTTCCTCACCCCGCTCGAGTCCTGCCGCCACAAGATCGGCGTGCTCATGTTCGAATTCACGCGCTTCGCTCACGGCACCTGGCCCACTCCCGCCGACTTCGCCAACGCGCTCGACGAATTCTTCTCCCAGTTGCCCGGCGGTTGGCAGTACGGTGTCGAACTGCGAAACCCGGAATTGCTCGACCCCGCCTACTTGACCATCCTCCACCGCCACGGCGTCACCCATATCCTGAACAATTGGCAGGCCATGCCCTCCGTCGGCGAACAACTCGAACACCCGGGCATCCTCACCACTGACTTCACCGCCGCCCGCTTCCTCCTCAAGCCCGGTCGATCCTACGAACAAGCCGTCGACCTCTTCTCTCCCTACGCCACCCTGCGCGAACCGCTCCCTGAAGCCCGCGCCGCCGCCCGCCGCCTCATCGCCACCCTCATCTCCCGCTCGCCACCCGCCCCCACCCCCCCTCCCCGCCGACCACCCCCCTCCTATATCTTCGTCAATA
>JBJXFS010000034.1:0-8426 GCA_046155625.1 Verrucomicrobiales bacterium
ATTTGCCGTTGACCAGGTTGTTGTCCCACTGCGGGAAAGTGTCGAAAACCTCGTTGCCCTCCAAGTCCCAGTCCGTCAGGTGAGTCATCGTCGTTCGGTCGAAGCTGGCCTCGAAGTACTGCCAGACCTTCGTGGGCGATTGCGGGTCGGGCCCGGGGATGAAATCGCGCGCCACCTCATACTCAAACGTCTCAGCTTCTAGGGGAATCAGGGACGCCATGAACAAGAGGAGAATCAGGACTGGTCGGAGAGATTTTTTTTCATAATTAGTGGATATGTGGACTCTCCCAAGTCTCCAAGGTTTCATGCAAGAAAAATTTACCCCAAAGTCGCGATTGTATCGGTTGAGAAGTTACTCGCCCCGCCAAGCGGTTTCTCATAGGAATTTGCTTTCGGGGGCGCACGCTGGGAGCGGGTGCGTGGGTCATGTGAGGGGGGTGGGAAGGGGTCGGATGGACTTCCGATTCCTTGGAGCCAGCATGAGCCGCGTGGTCGGTGAATCGATTACCCGTGCCATCGAGACCACCACGGCGGAAAAAAAGCCCGTCGTCGTATTTTCCGCCTCCGGTGGTGCCCGCATGCACGAGGGCATCCTCAACCTGATGCTGATGGCAAAGACCAGGGGCGCTCTCGCGCGACATGCGGAAGCTGGCGAGTGTGCTGCGATACACCGTCCCGGGTTGAATCTGGCGTTGTCAGCGGCGTGGAGGATCGTTTAGAACGAGATGATGTCCGCCGCCCAAGCGCCCACCAACCTCCGTCGACTTTTCGATGAGATGGGCACAGTCGATCAAGTCGGCATCGAGGAGCGTGTCGCCAAATACACCACCCGCAGCCTCAAGAAGAAGTCGAAGGTCTTCGGCCTCCGCCTCGCGGTGACCATGGTGGATCTCACCACGCTCGAAGGCAAAGACACGCCCGGCAAAGTCGCCTCCCTCTGCCAGAAAGCGCTCACGCCACACGACATCGGCGACATTCCCTCCACTGCGGCCGTCTGCGTTTATCCCTCCATGGTGAAGCACGCCAGGAGGCACGTCGGCGGCACCCAAGTCAAAATCGCCTCCGTCGCCACCGCCTTTCCGAGCGGCCAGGCTCCCCTGAAAACGCGCCTCGCCGAAGTCCGCGGTGCTGTCGCCGATGGAGCGGATGAGATCGACATGGTCATCAATCGCGGTGCCTTTCTCAGCGGTGAGTTCGGCCTCATGCAGGATGAGATCGCCGCCGTTGTCGAAGCCTGCGGATCATCCACGCTCAAAGTGATCCTAGAAGTCAGCGAACTCGAAACCTACGACAACATCCGAGCCGCCAGCTTCCTCGCCATGCGGGTGATCCGCGCCGGCGACTTCATCAAAACGAGCACCGGAAAAACCTCGTCGAACGCCACGCTCGGCAACCATCAGGTCATGCTGGAGGCCATCCGCGATCACTTCCTTGCTACTGGCGTCCCCATCGCCATCAAACCCGCCGGCGGAATCCGCGCGGCGAAGCAGGCGCTGCAGTTTCTCATCGCCGTCAAAGAAACGCTCGGCGACGAATGGCTGAACAACCGCCGCTACCGCTTCGGCGCCTCCGCGTTGCTGAACGACCTTGTCCGCCAGCTCGAAAAAGAACGCACCGGCGCCTATCAAGCCCCGTGGAATTTCAGCGATGCCACCGAAGGATATTAAAGCCGTTATGCCCAAGACCCTTTCCAAACCAAAGCTCAAGGCCAGCCCTGCTCGAGAACTCGTCTTTGGTGATCTCTGGGAGTTCGATCCCGCACCAGAGACTGCGGACCCGAAGCTGAAGAGGCGCTACGATCTGTTCATCAACGGTAAGTTCGTGGCACCGAAGAAAGGCAGCTACTTCGCCACTATGAATCCGGCGAATGAAACAAAGATCGCCGACATCGCGCTCGCGGATGCAGCCGATGTGGATGCGGCCTGTCAGGCAGCGCAAAAAGCATTAACGGCTGTGTGGGGGAAAATGCCGGGCAAGGAGCGCGGGAAGTATCTCTATCGCATCGCACGGCTGTTGCAGGATCATGCACGGGAGTTTGGCATCGCGGAGACCCTGGATGGCGGGAAGCCGATCAAGGAATCGCGCGACTTCGACATCCCAATGGCGGCGGCCCATTTCTTTTATCATGCGGGCTGGGCGGACAAACTGGAGTTCCTCGCGCCCGGCAGACTGCTCGCGCCGCACGGCGTTGTGGGGCAGGTCATCCCGTGGAATTTTCCGCTACTCATGCTCGCGTGGAAGATCGCTCCGGCGCTCGCGGCGGGGAATTGCGTCGTGTTGAAGCCTGCGGAAACCACCAGCATCACCGCGCTGAAGTTTGGCGAAATTTGCCAGGAAGCGGGTCTCCCAAACGGCGTGGTGAACATCGTCAGCGGGGCAGGGGAGACAGGCGCGGCAGTGATCCATCATCGGCTAACGACGAAGGTGGCCTTCACCGGCAGCACGGAGGTCGGCAAGATCATCA
Source organism: Verrucomicrobiales bacterium (assembly GCA_046155625.1). Taxonomy (GTDB): domain Bacteria; phylum Verrucomicrobiota; class Verrucomicrobiia; order Verrucomicrobiales; family V1-33; genus CAJBME01. The sequence goes on from JBJXFS010000034.1 coordinate 2,465, forward strand.
TGCGTTCCCTGGCGGGCACGGAGAAGAAGATGACGCTCGAACTCGGCGGCAAGGCCGCGAACATCGTCTTCGACGACGCGCCGCTGGATCAGGCCGTGGAGGGCATCGTGAACGGCATCTTCTTCAATCAAGGCCACGTCTGCTGCGCGGGCTCGCGTCTGCTCGTGCAGGAAAGCGTGGCGGATGAAGTCCTGGCGAAGCTCAAACGCCGCATCGCCGTGCTGCGTATCGGTGATCCGATGGACAAAAACACCGACCTCGGCGCGATCGACAGCCGCGAGCAACTCACCAGGATCACCGATCTCGTGCAAAGCGGCGTCAAGGAAGGCGCAGAGATGCATCAGAGCGCGTGCCGACTTCCCACGAAGGGCTTCTACTTCAAGCCCACGCTGTTCTCCGGCGTCAGCATGAGCCATCGGATCGCCCGCGAGGAAATCTTCGGCCCCGTGCTCAGCATCCTGACCTTCCGAACGCTGGAGGAGGCCGTCGAAAAAGCCAACAACACCGCCTTCGGCCTCAGTGCCGGCGTGTGGACCGACAAAGGCAGCCGCATCCTAAAAATGAGCACCCTGCTCAAAGCCGGCGTCGTCTGGGCCAACACCTACAACAAGTTCGATCCCACCAGCCCCTTCGGCGGATACAAGGAGTCCGGCTTTGGAAGGGAAGGTGGGAAGCAGGGGTTGCTGGACTACCTCAAGGTTGATTGATCTGCTGCCGAAGAATGACAAATGTGTAAAACCGCATGACGAAAGAAGCCTCAATGCCGAATGACGAAAACGTGCTGCCAGCCCGAGGGCATGGCTTGGATCGTTATTCGAGCTGACTCATTCGTCATTTCCCAGATCCGCAAACACACTCGTTCCATGAGCCGCCTCCACATCACCAAAACCCCCAAATGCTACGTCGGCGGTGCCTTCATCCGCAGTGAGAGCGGACGTGTGGCTGAGCTGCATGACAGCAAGGGCGTGTTCTTTGCCAACATCCCCCTATGCACGCGCAAAGATCTGCGCAATGCCGTGGAAGCTGCGGCCAAGGCGGGGCCGGGCTGGGCGAAGCGCACGGCTTTCAATCGCGGGCAGATCCTTTATCGGCTCGCCGAAATGATGGAGGCGCGTGATACCGAACTGGCTGAGGCGATCATGCTGGGCGGCAGCTCGAAGGCGGATGCGACGCGCGAGGTGGCGGCGAGCATCGAGCGCGTGGTGCATTACGCGGGCTGGACGGACAAATACGAGCAGATCCTCGGCAGCGTGAACCCCGTGGCTTCATCGCACTTCAACTTCACCGTCACGGAGCCGATGGGCATCATCGGCGTCATCGCTCCAGATGATTCACCGCTGCTGGCGCTCATCTCACTGATCCTGCCCGCGATCACGAGCGGGAACAGCGTCGTCGCACTCGCCACCACCACGCAGCCCTACCCCCGCATCCTGCTGGGCGAGATGCTGGCGACGAGTGACCTGCCTGGCGGCGTGGTGAATCTGCTCACCGGCCATCGTGGTGAGATGCTGCCCACCTTTGCCACGCATGAGCACCTGCGTGCGCTCAGCGGTGCCGTGAATGCAGAGGAGAGAAAGGCGCTGCGTCTCGGAGCGGCGGAAAGCGTGAAACGCGTGCATCTGCTCAAAGCCGAGGAGCCTATCGATTGGTGTGCGGACACGCGGCAGGGCGTGGAAGAGATCCGCGCACTGATCGAGTTCAAGACGACGTGGCATCCTGTGGGCGCTTGAGGTTCGATCGCTGCCGCGAGCGCAATCTTCACCTCCGGCGAGCGTTGATGCTTTCATGCGCGGTGGCGGATGAGACGTCCATCCGCGCCGCCGTCGCCAGATCGCCGCCGATGCTGGAGCGCAGCTCGGTCGTCGCCATCGACGAGCGCTCGAACTGCTTCACCTGCCATCACACCGGCCTGCCGGTGCTGACCTTCGTCACCGCACGCGTACGAGGCTTCAGGATCCACGCGGGCAATCTCCAGACACAGCCTCAGTTCACTGCCGACTTCCTCGCCAAAGGCCGGGCGAACTACCTGCAAGCCAAAGGCCAGGGCGGGCAGGCCTTCACCGCAGGCTCGGCACTGTGAACGCTGAAACTCGGCCACTCGAAGCCCGTCTGATAGCAGGAATTGGCTTTCGGGGGCGCACGCTGGGAGCGGGTGCGTGGGTCATGTGAGGGGGTGGGAAGGGGTCTGGCGGGAGGGGGGGTGAAAATGGTGGGAGAATGGCGTTTGGGGAGGAGGTTTTTGGGGAGGAGGTTTTTGGGGAGGAGGTTATTGGGGTTTTGGGGTGTGCTGAGTGGAAAGAAGTGGGTTTGGAGGGTGGATTTTCCGTTTGAGGGACAATAGGGATTCGCTCCGCGGGGCCAAGGTTTTTCTGGCAACGGGGATGTGCCTGGTGGGCCGGGAATGAGGAGCCTCGGGACGGGTCGCGCACCAGGGTGCGATCGTCATCGAGGCGGATTTCCTTGGGGACCCAGTGGGTGAAGACGATGTCTTCCGGGAAAACCGCCTCTGGATCGGTGTCGTCGGCGGGGATCCACTCGCGGATGGCGGGCCGTGGAGGATCGATGGGCCCAAACGTGTCGATGTCGAATGGGGAATCAGGAGGTGCCGGTGTGTCGGATGCAGTGGAAGGAGAGTTCGAATCTCGCCGGCCCGACCAAATTATCTCAAGTGGCCAGCAACCTGAGGGCGGCACGGGAGAGTTGTTCACCGGCGTTGGCCGGGGCTGGAGTGTCCCGGCAAACGATCAATTTAAGGCCGGTTTTTGAGACGATGGCGATGGCGGGCTGGCCGACGGCGGTGACGATGGGGACGGTGAGGTGTTTGACGCCGGCGGGCAGGCGGGGGATGGCGTGTCCGGAGGCGCGCACGATGGCGAGGGCTTCGGAGGGGTCGGTGATGGTTTGAGTGTTCATCGGGTTGGGGTGGACGCTTTCGGGTATTGCCAAAGCCAGTCGCCGATCGGTTCGTTCCATGGTTTGGGTGCGCCGGCCTCGGCCGCTTTTTCGACACCGCCATCGTCCTGGCCGTCGGATCCGACGGACCACAGGCGATAACGGCCGGTGGCGGGGGCTGCGGCGTAGCGAATCGGCCGGCCGTCGAAGTCGATTGGAATCGCCGGCAAGTAATCGGGTACGAGAGCATCGAGCGATTCCGGGTACGCCTGGCGCTGATGCCAGAAGATCTCGAGTTGGCAGGCCACCTCGGCGAGCTGGCTGATGGCGTGACTGGAGGCGAAATGCCGGACCCAGTTGGCAGGGGGATCCATGAGAATGGACGCCAGGAAGCGATGGTCTGGGAGGAGTTGGTTTTTGATTTCTTCGGATGGAAAAGTTGCGACCGTGAAGCGGTTGGGGAGGCTGGGATTCTGAATGGCTCGGGCGATGTTCGCGTAGGATCCAAGAATAATGGCTTCGCTGGCGTCGAACCATCCTCGCGGGAGAAACGTCCGAAAGAGCTGCCACGATCCCCACTGCGGATCGGAACTCAGTGCGCTTAATTCGCTGGGATTGTCGCGAAGCAAGGCCAGAGCTTGGTGGACGAAGACGACTTCGCCTTGAATGGTCTGCGGCAGGCGCTCCAATGGCTGTTGGTCGCGCATCAGGGTGGCCAATTCGCGCCACGCCTCGGGTGGCAGGGAGCGGTGAGTTGCGGCGACCCAGATGATATTGTGGACCAATGAGCGCAGCGAGAGACCGATCAGACCCCCGACCGCACTGCCGTGACGTTCCGCACCATCAGCCAGACGAAGGAGCACACGGGCCGAGGACAGTACGGGTTCGAGGTTGCCGCGTTCCAGATGGAGCCGGCCCCGGAGGTAAAGTGCCATGCTGAGTTTTCGCATGTCGTCCATCCACGGCGTATGGCTGTCAAAGACTTTGCCGCGGCGCAGAGACTCGACAAAACGCGGCCCGATGACTGAGGAATTTCGAGGTAAGGCCGCGACGAGTTCGGACAACACCGGCGCGAGGTCGCGTTCCAAACTGGCGGTTAGGGCGACTACGGGATCCGCCGAAGGGTCGATCTGAGCTTTTGGATCGCCGGCCACTACCTCGTCCCGGACGGCCGTCCAGTCGGTGGGCGCCGGATGCCGCGCTGATTGCAAGCGCACGCCGGCCTTGGTCACGCATTGGTGCCATTCGGCGACCCGTTGCAGGGCCTCATAATCTGGTCCCGCGGCAGTGCCATCGATGATCGAGCGGACCATCGGCGCAGCGCAAAAATTGTCGTCGCCCGCCGAATCGGCTGACTTGGGCGCCACCGGAATCTGGCGCAAATCCCACTCGATGCCCGCGGCGGCGATCGCTGATCGGGCACGCGCCAATTGCCGAGCTCCGCTCCAATTGTGCGCCACGTAAGCGCCGCCGATGAGGAGGGGAATCACTGTCAAAAACGTGATCCAACAGCCGGGGCGGTGGAGCAGGGAGCGGGAAGGAGGGGCGGTTTCGGCGGACGGCATAGGCAATTGAATGAATATCCGATTCCTCAGATCGCCAAGCGCATTGCCGAAGTACGAACGACCAGCAATTGCCCTTGTTGCCAATTCTCGGATGTCGAATGTAGTGTAATGAGCTCATCCATGAAATCCCTGCTCCTTTTAGTGCTGGCCGCCCACGTTATTCCGACCCTTCGTGCTCAATCAGACGTCATTGGTGTGTATTTGACGTGGAAAGGGAATCCAACGACAACGATGACGATCAACTGGGTCAATCTGTACGCGCACACGCCGGCGACCGTCTGGTATCGCGATGGCAAAGAGGCGGAATGGATGAGTGCGACCGGGACGCAGGGTGCGGTTGGTCCGTCGACGCTCCAGCTCCGTCGCGTGCACTTGAGCGGATTGAGGCCGGACACGTTGCACGAATTTGTGCTGGCCGAGAAGCCCGGCAAAGAGGCCAGCGGGGTCCGGCGGTTTCGCACGCTGCCAGCGACTCTCAACCGGCCGGTCACGTTCGTCACGGGCGGCGACATGATGCACAACCGCGAGTACGTGGATACGATGAACAAGCGGGCTGCGGCGCTCGATCCGGATTTCGCCCTGCTCGGCGGCGATCTCGCGTATGCGAATGGAGTGGACGCGACGCGCTGGGTCGACTGGATTCAATCGTGGTCGGAAAATGCCAAGGGGAAGGACGGTCGAGCGATACCGATGATTGTCGCGATTGGGAATCACGAGGTGAAGGGCGGCTACAAAGGAAAGATTCCGGACGACGCCCCGTACTTTTACAGCCTGTTTGACCTGCCGGAGAATCGTTCCTACTACGCCCTGGACGCGGGCGATTATCTCTCGCTGATTGTCCTGGATTCCGGCCATACGCAGCCGATCGAAGGAGCGCAAGCCGAGTGGTTGGGCCAAGCCCTGAGCCGTCGGGCCGCGCAGCGATTCGTTTTCCCGGTGTACCACTGGCCCGCCTATGGCACCGCGAAAGGTGAAGAGGGGAAACTGCCGTGTGAACACCCGCGATCCGCGGAAATCCGCATCCACTGGATCAGCCACTTCGAGCGCTACGGCGTGAGCGCCATCTTCGAAAACGACCACCATAATTACAAACGCAGCCACCCGATCCGCGGCCACAAACGGGACGATGCCAATGGCCTCACCTACATCGGCGATGGCGCCTGGGGCGTCGCCACTCGCTCGGTCCCGAAGGACGCCTGGTATCTCGCTTACGCCGAACCGCGTCGCCACCTCATCCACGTCACCCTCAATCTCGATGGATCGCTCCTCGCTCAAGCCGTCTCAGGCAGCGGTACCGTCTTCGACCAAGTCACCTTAACCAAAAGCCGATCGGCTCCCGTCAAACCGTAATCAGTGAGCGAGACGCGATAGGAGTTGGGCCGTGACTGTCTTAATTCGGCGCCGCGGAATCGAGAATACGAGGCAGAATGGAGAAAACTTTGCGAAAATCACTAATTTTATAAAAAACATAGTGATTTTATTAGCTGACGTGTAATAATTAGGCT
>JBJXFS010000039.1:0-7546 GCA_046155625.1 Verrucomicrobiales bacterium
TTCGTGTGTTTCGTGACTTTCGTTGTTCCAATGTCCCTTTTTGGGTCGATCGGGCCATCGCCAACCAGCCATGCTCCATGAGTGACCATCGAAATCGTGACCATTGAAACCAGCCCCGGGCCTCAAATAATGAACTTTTGCAGAAGAGAAGTTTTAACATGACATCCCCATTCCCATATCTGACCATCCTCCTTCTCGCGACTCTAGGCACCATCCACGCCGCCGACGCGCCTCCTCAGCCTGCGACCAACGATAAGGCAGCCGCTCCGGCAGACAAGCAGAAGCCACCCGATTTCGACAAAAGCGATGCCGCGGCGCATCTGGCGTATTTTCTTCAGAACCGAAAGTCCGCCGCGGCCGATCCCTATCGACCGATCTATCACTTCTCGCCGCCGGGCTTTGGCCTGCACGATCCAGCCGGGTTATGCAGATGGCAGGGCAAGTACCACCTCTTTTACCTCTACAGCCCACCCGGATTGGGGTCGAGCCGGGGACATGCTGTCAGTGATGATCTGGTGCATTGGCGCGACCTGCCCATGTTGCCCACGTGGATCCGCGGCGGCACCGGGCAGGCCTGGGCCGACAACGACCGGGTAATTCTGAGTACTGATGGAGAGAAGTTGTTCATGGCCTCGGACCCCATGTTGCTGAAATGGACCGAGCACCCGGTTAAGTGTCCGGGATTGGACAAATTCATCTGGCGCGAGAGGGATTATTATTACCTGACAAGGAAGGCGTTCGGACCCAATACAGCCCTGGAGATTCTGCGCTCCAAGGACCTGACGAAATGGGATTCCATGGGACATTACCTGGACGACGGCTATTTCACTGAGCCTGCCGACGCTTCCGCCACCGACTGCTCCTGCAACAACGTTTTGTCCCTCGGCGACGGCAAACACCTCCTCCTTTTCTTCAGCCACAACCTGGGTCCGATGTACTACATCGGCAAATCCGATCTGGAACGTGGTCGCTTTTCGATCGAGCACCATGGACGGATGAACTACGGACCGGTCATGCGCGGCGGCCTTCACGCCCCCACCGGGTTCGTTGACACAGACGGCCGGTGCATCGGCATGTGGAATATCATGGAATGCACGATCAAGGACGACATGGTGGGAACCAAGGACGAGATGGTCTCTCTGCCGCGTGTGCTCACCGCGAACAAGATGGTCACGGCTGACGCCGTCTCGAGCATCCGGCCAATCAACCCGCTCACGATCGAGCCTGTCGAAGAACTGAAAAAGCTGCGCTTCAATCCGGTGAAGGTTGAAAATGTGGTCATTCCTGCCAACGGCCAGCAACGACTCGCGGGGGTGCAGGGCCGGGCCATGGAACTGGAGGCGGTGATTGATCCGATGGCAGCCCGGGAAGTCGGTTTGCGCGTCCTGCAGAGCCCCGACGGCGAGGAGCAAACGACCATTAGCTTGTCCATGCAGGCTTGGGCCTATCCATGGACGTCCAAAAAACGCGGGCTGATGATCGATGTTTCCCAAGCCTCGCTCAGCCCCGACGTGGCCTCGCGAACGCCGGAAGTTGGGCCCCTGTGGCTGAACGATGGCGAGCCGCTGCATTTGCGCGTGTTCATTGATCGCAGCGTGATCGAAGTCTTTGCCAACGGGCGGCAATGCCTGACGCTGCGGGCTTATCCGACCCGTGCGGACAGCACGCAAGTGTCCGTCTTCGCCCGCGGCAGCGACGCCCGCTTGGTTTTCTTGTACGCCTGGCAGATGAGGAGCATCTGGCCGGAACTGAAAGAACAGGAAGGGCGGTAGACCAGCCGCCGCCGTCGGACAAACAATAACAGACCATGAATGCCACCAAACGATCCTGCCGAACCCTCAGCCCGTTGGCCCTTCTGGCGATGATCGCGGGCGCCAGTCTGGCTGCCGCGGCCCCGGCCCAGTCGCAACCGGAGACGCCCGCCTTCCCCGCGGATCCGCCATCGACGTGGTTAACCTATCATCTGGCCCACCCGGGAACGACGGGGCCGGGCGACCCGAACGCCGGGTTCTACTGGAAGGGGCGATACCATCTTTACTACATCTACGAGGGCAAAGCAGGCACTTCGTGGGCGCATGTGTCCAGCACGGACATGGTCCATTGGAAATGGCATCCCACGACGCTCACCCCCGCCACCATGGGGCATAATCTGTTCAGCGGGACCGGCTTTTTCACCAAGGAAGGCAAGCCGGCGATCATCTATCACGGCGAAGGTTCCGGGCGAAACCAGATCGCGTTCGCCGAGGATGATCTGTTGGAGCGTTGGTCGAAGCCGGTGCCCGTGGAGCCGAAGACCAAGTCGGGAGCGCTTCCGGAGATGCGGCACTGGGATCCTGACTGCTGGCTGGATGGCGAAACTTATTATGCGGTTTCCGGCGGCAAGGATCCTCACTGGATGAAATCCTCCGATCTCAAGAGCTGGGAATACCTCGGCCGCCTGCTCCACGACCAGCTGCCCACCCTCGACGTGCCGCGCGATGAGGACATCTCCTGCCCGAACATGTTCCGGATCGGGGACAAGTGGATGCTGCTCTGTCTGAGTCACTGGATCGGGAGCCGCTACTACCTCGGCCGCTTTCAGGACGAAAAATTTCTCCCTGAATCACATGGCCGGATGAACTGGATGTGCGCGTTCCAGGGGGGCGACGAAGACGCTGACGTCTACGCCCCCGAAAGCCTGCTGACACCCGACGGTCGGCGCGTGATGTGGGCGTGGGCACGGATGAAACACCGGCTCAAGGACGTGCCCATCCAAAGCAGCATTCAGTGCCTGCCGCGCGAGCTGAGCCTGCCGCCAGACGGGGTGCTGCGCATCAAACCGCTGCGGGAACTGGAGCAGCTCCGCCATGAGGAGCGCTCGGCAGGCGGGGTGACGATCGCGGCGGATTCTTCCCACCGGCTCGAAAACATCACAGGCGACACCCTCGAGTTGAACCTCACCTTCCAGCCTGGCCCGGCCCGCAAGTTCGGGGTCCATGTCTATTGCGACCAAGATGGCAAAAACGGCTTCCCTATCAGCTATGAACCTGAGGCAAAAATGCTGACCATGGGGGAGACAAGAATCCCGTTTTCATTGCCGGCGGCTTCAGACCTCGAGTTGCGCGTCTTTCTCGACAAGAGTATTATCGAGATCTTCGTCAACGACCGGCTGGCCGCGCTGGCCCCCCATCGCTACGCCTCGGAGGACCTCGGACTCAGCCTGTTTAGCGAAGGCGGTACGGTCCGCGTGAAAGAAGTCAAAGGCTGGAGCCTGCGGTCCATCTACTCAGGAAGCAGCACGTTTGCTCCGGCGGACCCCCGGGATCGCCGCTGATCTCGCCCACGCCCACAAGTGGCACCAGGGCTCCGAGATTGAATCTGAAATCCTCAACCCAATGAATTTTCGTGTGGTTCGTGACTTTCGTGGTTCAAATGTCCCTTTTTGAGATCAACGACCGCCTGGCCGAAGGAACCGTCCGTGTCGTCTTTATCGGGGATTCCATTACCGAAATCACGATAAGAAAACCATACCACTTACTGGTGGTTGATCCCTGGTTTACGCTGGGATGGCATGCTAGACTCCGGGGCCTATGGATGGGTATTCCCTCGATCGACTGCTGCTGGCGGCAACCCATTTGCTGACTGGGCTGCTCGCGAGCGTCTCGGCCGCGGACGTGCGGGTGCTCGCTCGCGGGCCTGAGGTTGTCACTGCAGCGCCTGCCACAGCGGTTGTGGATTCGGCGGAAAAACTGGCCTTCTTCGAAGAAAAAATCCGTCCGCTGTTCATCAGCCGGTGCATCGAATGCCACGGCGAGGAAAAGCAGAAAGGTGGTCTGCGGCTCGACTCGCGGGCCGGGTGGCAGAAGGGTGGCGAGACGGGCGTGGCCATTGTACCGGGCAAACCGGACGAGAGCCTGCTCATCAAGGCGGTGCGGTATGCGGACAAGGATCTGCAGATGCCGCCGAAGAAATCCCTGCCGCCGGAGGAAGTGGCATGGCTGGTCGAGTGGATACACCAGGGAGCGGTGGACCCGCGAAACGACCAGCCCCCGGCGGCACAACCGGCGACGGACGAATGGGCGGCGGAATTTCAGAAGCGGCTCGACTGGTGGAGCCTGAAACCGATGCAGCAGCCGGAGCCGCCGACCGTGGCCGATCCCGCATGGAATCGGGAACCGGTGGACCGTTTTGTCCGTGCCCGGCTCGATGAGGCCGGCCTGCCGCCTGCACCCCGGGCGGATGCGGAGACCCTGCTGCGGCGGCTTTCCTTTGTGCTCACCGGCCTGCCTCCTTCACCGGAGCTGCGTTCGCGATTCCTGAATGCCACCCAGTCTGATGCGGCAGCGGCTCTTGTCGCCCTCGTGGATGAACTGCTGGCCTCGCCGCATTACGGCGAGCGGTTCGCCCGTCACTGGATGGATGCGGTGCGCTACGCGGACACCTATGGCTACGAGTGGGACAATCCCGCCAAAGGCTCCCACGAATACCGCGACTATCTCATCCGGGCCTTTAATGGCGACGTGGGCTACGATCAGCTCGTCCGCGAACAGATCGCCGGAGACCTCCTGGATCAGCCGCGGGTGGATGCCGATTTGCAAGTCAACGAGAGCCTCATCGGCCCGGTGTTTTATCACCTCGGCGAGCACCGCCATGAAAGTAGTCTCAATTTTAACGGCGTGCATCAGGAGATGGTGAACAACAAGATTGATGCGTTCTCCAAAGTCTTCCTTGCCACCACCGTCGCCTGTGCCCGCTGCCACGATCACAAGCTGGAAGCCGTTTCCCAGCGTGACTACTTCGCGCTGGGAGCGGTCTTCATCACGCCGAGATGGACCAGCCGCTCCGTGGATGCCCCAGGAAAGAACGACGCCGCCATCGCGAAGCTCAAAGAGCTGCGGGCGTCCATCCGCAGCGAACTCGCCGCCCGATGGAAAGCCGTGAGCCTCCAATCCGCGGACTGGCGAAAGCTGTTGACGCCTGCCGCACCAGCGCTGGAAGACATCGCCTATCCATTGGTGAAGCTCACCACGGCCGAAGGCGGCGTGGAAGCGGCATGGAATGCACTGGTCAAAGAATGGACCGAAGCCCGGGCCGCCCGGACACAGGCCAATGCGGCCTACTCGGTGCTGGCCGATTTTTCCCAGCCGGAACTGCCTGCCGGGTGGTGCAGCGAGGGCGATGGCATGGCCCACGGCTGGGTGCCGGAGGCCACGCCGCTCGTGGCTTTGGAGGGTGAAGCGGTCCTCGCGCGGCTGCTGCCACGCGGCTACCACACCCACGCATTGTCCTCGAAGCTGCCGGGCGCTCTGCGCATGCCGCCGCAACATGTCGTGCCGGGGCAATTCACCAGCCTTCGGCTTGCCGGCGGCGAGTTTGCCGGACATCTGACAATGGATGAAAACACCTTCCAAAATGAACGGGTCGGATTCCTCAATAACGCGAATCCCGCCTGGAAGAGCTTTGCCGACATCCCGATGAAAAACGGTGTCACCCGGGTCACCGTCGATTTCGTCACGGCCTCGCTGAATTCGAATTTTCCGCCGCGCACGGGCCTCGCCGCCGGGCTGCCAGCCGCGGACAGCGGCTTCGACAAACGGAGCTGGCTGAGCATCACCGGCATCGTCACGCATGAGGCGGACGGCAAGCCGCAGGACACGCTGGAGGCCTTTGGCACACTCTACACCGGCCCGGCACCGAAAACCGTGGAGGAAGCGAATACCCGGCTCACTGCCTGGCTCACGGGAGCGGTGCAACGCTGGTGCGAGGAACGCACTCAGCCGGGCGACGGGCCGGTCCTCGACTGGCTGCTGGCGCATCGACTGCTGCCTAACAAGTTCGGCTCCGGCCTGCCCGGCGCCACCAGCTCCAGCCTGCTGCTGAATGAGAATATTGGGAGTGCCGCGGGGGATGTCGCCCAGCACTTCCAAGGGGATGGCAATCCGGTCAATTGTGCGGGCGGCATCAGCGGCGCGGGACCGACGGCGCTGGCCCAGGGTGTCGGGACACTGCCCGTCTTCGATTTCAACAGCAGCTTCGCTGACAGCAAGAGCCGGACGACCGGCCAGTCGCCCGGCAATGCCCTGGTTTATCGCGACCGCAAGTTCGACAGCGAGAACCCCGGGCCTTTGATTCTCGACACAGACAATGACGGCGATTTTTCCGACGAGACGGTCCAGACTGGTTTCGGCATGCATGGCGATGCATTCATCACGTTCGACATCGACAAGATCCGCCAGGATAACAGTGTGACGGCGGACCAGGCGTTCCTGCTGACGGGCCAGGTGGGGGTCGCCCATTTTCGTCCCGGTCAGACCCTCGGCGCGAACTACGCGAACAAATCCGCGGCGATTTTGGTGGATGGGCGAGTCGTTCAACTCTTCGATTTTACGGATCAGGCCAAAGATTCACCGAACGCGTATCATCAATTCGCCACGACGGACAACCTCCTCATCCCCGGCGCGGCAAGGTTCCTGACGTTTGCCGGCTTGAGTGGCTTGGGCGGCCAAATTGGCGGGGCTCACCTGGGATTCGCGAACATGAAGCTGACGGCTGTTCCGGGTGACGACGCCGACGGAGACGGATTGCCGTCCGCATGGGAAACACACTTTGTCCTGGATCCCAACGACAATGGCAGCGTGAATCCAACCAACGGCCCCGCGGGCGACCCGGACAACGATGGCCTCACCAATGCCCAAGAGCTGGCCCGGGTCACGAAACCGAATGATGCCGACACGGACGACGACGGTCTCACCGACGGTCCAGAAGTCACTTTGGGCACCAGCCCGCGCAATGCTGACTCGGATGAGGACGGACTCCTGGATGGCGACGAAGTAAACGTCCGCCGGACCAATCCGCTCCAGCCTGACAGTCCGCTGGCAACCCTCGTGGCCGAATACCGCCGCACGGAGCACAGCATCGCCTTTGCCCGCACTGCCAACAGCATGGATGAGCGCATCGCCGCCAGGGCCGGCCTGCATTTTAATGCCCGCGGCAATGTGGATTCCCTCGGCGAGCTGGTGATGCCGGACTTTCTCCAGCTTTTCGCGGGCCGGAACGACGTGGCAAAAAGCACCGGCAGCGGAAGGCGGGAATTGGCCGAATCACTCCTGCAGCCCGAGCATCCTCTCACCTCCCGTGTCTATGTGAACCGCGTGTGGCACTGGGTGTTCGGTGCCGGACTGGTCACGACGCCCGATGACTTTGGCCGGCTCGGCGACAAACCCTCGCATCCCGAACTGCTCGACTGGATGGCCCGCGAGTTCATGCGCGATGGCTGGTCCACCAGGAAACTCGTGCGGCGACTGGTGCTCAGCGAAACATTTCTGCAATCCAGCGTCGTCACCGCCGCAGCCAGAGAACAAGACCCGGGCAATCGCCTCCGCCATCATTACTCCACGCGGCGGCTGGAGGCGGAAGGCATCCGCGATGCCCTGCTCGCCGTGTCGGGCCGACTTGATCCCACCCTCTACGGAAGGCCCATCCGTCCGCATCGCACCGCGGAGGACGCCAGCAAACGGCTCTTCAGCGGACCGCTCGATGGCGAGGGACGCCGCTCCCTCTACCTGCA
>JBJXFS010000051.1:0-26296 GCA_046155625.1 Verrucomicrobiales bacterium
CGCCGGGTTTCGAAACCGCACCAGCGCGTGGACCGGCCCGTCGATCCGACGCGTCCCGATATTCACCACCTCCAAGTCGACCGTCGAGACGAGCTCGCCAGTGACTCGATCCAAAGTGGAGCGTTCCGCCTTGGCCGTCGCACGCACCAAGCCGGGGTCGAGCAGCGGCGCCACCGGGTCCTCGGCGTGAAGGACGGCTGCCGCCACCAGCGCGATGCCCACCATGGCGACACGCACGAGGCGGCGGGCCAGTCGAGGAGGGGAACGCTGGAGCGGATCAGCGGCTGGCGCCGCGAAGAGCGGCGATGCTCGCCGCAGTCCCAGGGCCTGAGGCCGACGGCGGCGCCGAAGGAGGAGCGATGCGGCGGCGAGCATCAGCCCGATCGCGCTCGGTTCTGGAATCGGATCGGCCAGCAAATAGACATTGTCGATCGCGCCGCTCGAATCACCGATCAGCGCATTGCCATCAATAAACTCGAATCCCACGGTGACGTGCGCGGCCACCGGCAGCGAGAGAATGTGTCGTGACCAACCCGCACCTTTGGGACTCGCCGTGACGACCAATCCGAGTGCCAGATTGGTCGAGCCGCGGTAGTCGGCGTCGAGCAATCCGATCGCTTGATCATAGATCCCCTGCTCATATGAAGAGCCAAATTCGTCCCCCCCAATGTACGCCGAGCAAAAGACGGTGTCCGGCGTCTGGCCCAATCCAACAACGGGCGACATCGCGTTGAAAAAGTCAAAACTCAGCGTGAGAGCTAGCGTCGTTTCCACCGGTACCGCCACCGATTGGAACAGCACGACACGCGATCCGCCCTGGTCAGACAGGATGGCGGTCTGGCCGGTCGTGAAAACGGTCCCCGTCTGGCTCCATCCGGTTGTCCCCGCCTCAAACTCGCTGTTCACAATCAGGTTGACCGCGCCAGGCAATGAGGCCGCTGTCAGCCAGAGGCCGAAAACAATACATGTCCATGAATAAACGGGGGGAACCATGGAATCGAAGGGAACGGATTGCCTGAAATGCGAGCATAGACGCTCCAGCCACTTCCTGGGAAGCACTTTCCGTTCAATGTGACGCAGTATTGAGAAGTTCCTGAACTTCCGCGCGGGGGAGTAGGGCTCCGCCCGAAGAGCTGGGAATGATCCCAGCGCTGGAGTTTGTACACTTTTCGTGATTTTTCCCCGGAACGACGATCCAAGCGAATGAGAGGAGGCGGCATTGCGGTGGGACGCGGCCTCCCGGGCGCGTAGACGGGGGAGATGTCCCATCTGGGAATTGTCTCCACTTCTCGAGTAGTGGTCGCGTGGACCACACGGAAGTGGATTGGGCGTCAGCTTCTCTACCCTGATCGTTTGTCGCCGCACTCCGGATTTCGAAGACTCTCGCCCGTGAAAAAACCCACCGCAGGCCATTGCTTGAGAAGGCCAGGCGGGACCGCGTGCACCACCCTCCCACCGCCTACGAACCCGGGAGGTCTCGTCCCACCTCTAGCTTCATACTCCAGAGCAGGGAATTATCTCTGCGGTCCCATGGCCCTCGGCGGCCGTTGGGAAAAGCCCAGCCTAGTGTGCGAGGGCGCCGGCTTGCTGCTGGGCGCGGCGGTTCGGGAGGTGGACCCTTTCGACGTCGACGGCGACGACCTTGTACTCCGGGCACATGGTGTCCTCATCGCATTCGCTGCTGGTGACGACGTTGACGAGGTTTTCGGGGAAGTGGAAGGTGGTGTACAGGATGCCGGGCTGGACCTCGGTCGACACACGGGCTTTCATGCGCACTTCGCCGCGGGCTGAGAAGAGTCGTACAGGATCGCCGTCCTCGATGTCCTTGAGTGCGGCGTCCTGCGGATGGATGGCGAGCAGGTCCTCGGTGACGATGCGGACGTTGCCGGTGCGGCGCGTCATGGTGCCGCAGTTGTAATGTTCGAGCACACGGCCGGTGGTGAGGATGAAAGGAAACTCACGGGCGTGAGTTTCGATCTCGCGGGATTCCTGGAACCGGAAGAAGTGAAATTTCCCGCGGCCGCGCTTGAACGAGTCGACATGCAGGATGTCTGTGCCGACGCAGCCGTCCTGGATTGGCCACTGGGTGCCCTGATCGGTGAGCCCCTCCCAAGTGGCGCCCTTGAAGAACGGCACGATGCGGGCGATTTCATCGAGGACCCCGTCAGGCGTGTAGTCGGCCTGGGCCATGCCCATCCGTTGCATGATTTCGCAGAGGATTTGACCGTCGGGCTTGGTTCCAGTGAGGGGGGCGATGACGGCGTTGACGCGCTGGACTCGGCGCTCGCCGTTGGTGAAGGTGCCGCTCTTTTCGAGGAACGACGAGGCGGGCAGCACGACATGGGCGAATTCCGTCGTCGGTGTCATGAAGAGTTCCTGGACGACAAGGAATTCCAGCGAGCTGATGGCGGCCTTGACATGTTCGGTATTGGGATCCGTCTGGACGACGTCTTCGCCGACGATCCAAAGCGCCTTCAGCTTGCCGGCGAGCGCGGCGTCGTACATCTGGGGAATTTTCCAACCGATCTCATTGCTCAGGTGCGCGCCGTAGAATTCTTCGTATCGCTGGTGGTGGGCAGGGTCGTTGACCGGCAGGTAGCCGGCGCCTTGGTGCGGCTGGCACCCCATGTCGGCGGCGCCCTGGACATTGTTCTGGCCGCGCAATGGATTCACGCCGACGCCCGGGCGGCCGATGTTCCCGGTCATCATCGCGATGTTGGCGATGGTCATGACCGTCTTCGATCCGTGGCTGTGCTCGGTCACGCCCAGGCCGTGAAAGGCCATGGCGTTTTCAGCGCCGGCGTACTCGACGGCGGCCGCCTTCACCTTGTCCCGGGGCACGCCGTGAATCGCTTCCAGTTCGTCCAGATCCATGTTCTTCAGGCCGGCTTCGAATTCCTCCCAGTTTTCGCACCGCTTCTCGATAAACTCGCGATCGACCAGTCCGGCTTCCCAAATGTAATAGGCGAACATGTCGAGCAGGGCGACGTTGGTGCCCGGCCGGAGCTGGAGGTGGTGAGTGGCGAACGGGACGAGCTCGATTTCACGCGGGTCGACGATGATGAGCGGCACGCCCTTCATCGCGCGCTGTTTGATTTTCGAACCGGTGACCGGATGGCCTTCAGTCGGGTTGGCGCCGATGACGAGCATGCATTGGGTGTACTGGATGTCCTCGACGCTGTTGGTGGCGGCGCCGGTGCCGAATGCCTTTTGCATGCCCCAGGCGGTCGGGCTGTGGCAGACGCGGGCACAGGCGTCGATGTTGTTGGTGCCGAACCCGACGCGGATGAACTTCTGCATCAGATAGTTTTCCTCATTCGTGCAGCGGGCCGAGGAAATCCCGGCGACCGCATTGCCGCCGTGCTCGTTTTTGATGCGGGTGAGGTTCTCGACAATGTGCGCGTACGCCTCCTCCCACGTGGCTTCCTGGAGCCGCCCACCGACGCGGATAAGCGGCGTGCGCAGCCGGTCGCGGTGATTGACGAACTTGAAGGCGTACCGCCCTTTCAGGCACGTGTGGGCGTGGTTCACTTCCGAATCGAGCGGCGCCTGGATACTCAGCACTTCATTGCCCTTGGTGGCGACGATCAGATTGCAGCCGACCCCGCAATACGTGCAGACACTCCGCGTTTTTTTCGTCGCTTCGATCGATTTCGACTGAAACACGTCGCTGATGGCCGAGGTCGGGCACGCTTGCGCACAGGCGCCGCACGACACACACGGGGAATCGGCGAAAGTCGTATCCAGCCCTTTGATGATGCGGGCGTTGAATCCGCGGCCGTGCATCGACAGCACAAACTGGCCTTGAACCTCGTCGCAGGCGCGCACACAACGCGAGCAGTTGATGCACTTGGACAAGTCCGACGTCATGTACGGATGGGACAGGTCCTTGGTGCGATCGAGGTGGTTGGCTCCCGCCGGGTAGCGGACGCCGCGGACGCCCACCTTGGCGGCGACCGTCTGAAGCTCGCAATTGCCGTTCACTTCACACGTCAGGCAGTCCAGCGGATGATCGGTGAGGACAAGTTCGACAATATTTCGGCGAAGCCGGCGGATTTCCGGTGATTCGGTGAAGACATGCAGTCCCGCAGCAAGCGGCGTGTGACAGGCGGCGACGACGCGGCGCGGGCCGTCGGGTTGAACCGCGACCTCGACCGAGCAGACGCGGCAGGCTCCGTACGGTTCGAGTTGCGGGGCGTCGCAGAGGGTTGGGACATGACCGCGCCCGCGGTGCCGGTCGACGAATTTGAGCAAGGTGTCGCCCGGTTCGAAGGCGAATGGCTCTCCGTCGATGAAGGCGGTCGACGCCAGCCGCGGTGTGTCGACCAGGGCGGGGTTGCGGCCGAGCCGGCGTTCGCGATCCACGAAGGAGAGCAACGTGTCACCGGTCTGAATGGGTTGTCGGGTCCCATTGGCGAATGCGGTGATGGTAGGGGATTCCTGGCTCATGGCGATCAGGCGGGTTCGGGTTTGGACTCGGACTTAAAGTACGGCCGCAATTCGGCGTCGAAGTGCTGAAGGGCGTTTTTGATCGGTAGTGGCACCCCGCCTCCCAGGGCGCAGAGGCTGGTGAGCTGCATGGTGTCGAGCAGGTCGGTCATGAGCTCGCGGTCGATCTTGAATCCTGCGTCGGCGCGCGCCTTGGCGATAAGTTCCTTGCCGCGGGTGCTGCCGAGCCGGCACGGGAAACACTTCCCGCAACTTTCGTCCGCGGTGAATTGAAAAAGGTGCTGCAAATACTCGATCATGGACAGCGACTCCGGAATGCTCACAATGCCGGCGTGCCCGAAAAGGAATCCGGCTTTCCGGAACGATTCGAAATCCAGCGTCAACTCGCCAAAATGGCTGGCCGGCACGATGCCGCCGAGCGGCCCGCCGATCTGCAGCGCTTTGATTTTTGATTTAAAGCCGCCGGCCAGGGCGATGAGGTCGTTGAGCGGAAATCCCATGGGGACTTCGTAAATCCCGGCGCGGGCAAAGTGCGAGTCGAGCGAAACCAGTTTGGGTCCGGTGCTTTGCGCGGTGCCGACTTGGGCGTATCCTTTGCCGCCGAGCACGAGGATGGAATGCAGGTTGGCAAAGGTTTCGACGTTGTTGACGATGGTCGGCTTGCGGAACAAGCCTTCGTTGGCGGGAAAGGGCGGGCGCACGCGCACCTCGGGCCGCTGGCCTTCGATGCTCGCCAGCAGGGCGGTTTCCTCGCCGCAGATATAGGCGCCGGCCCCCTTGATCGTCTTGAGCGTGAAATTGAATCCGCTGCCCAGAATGTCGAGCCCGATCAACCCGGCCGCCCGCAGATCCTCGATGGCCTCGCCCACCACGCGCATCGAATCCGGGTACTCGGCGCGAATGTACAGGATGCCGACACTCGCCCCGACATACCAGCCGGCCACCATCATTCCAAGGAGCACGCTGTGCGGCCGCTCCTCCATAAGATAACGGTCGATGTAGGCCCCCGGGTCGCCCTCGTCCGCGTTGCAAACGATGTATTTCACCGGTCCGGGTGAATCGCGGCACGATTGCCATTTCAGATGCAGCGGGAAGCCGGCGCCGCCACGGCCGCGCACGCCGGCGTCCTTCAATTCGGCGGCCAGCCAGTCGCGCTCTTTGCCGAGCAGGCCTTTGAACGGAGCGTAGTAGGCCTCGATTCCGGGAAACGGAGCCGTGAGTTGCGGCGTCGGCAGGGTGCAAACGACCTCATAGTGGTCGCGCGAGGTCCCTGCCCCAGTCGCAAACAATCGTTCCAAGCTGCCGTCCTGCTGGCCGGAATAATTGTGGCCTTCATACTGGAACGCGCCCCCTTCATGGCAGCGGCCCAGGCAGCAGATGTGCCCGATTTCCTCCTCTTTAAAATGAGTGAGAAGTTCGTGGTGCAGGTGGGGCTGGCTCCCGGCACACAGACACGCCGAGCCGTTGCACAGCAGGACTTTTTTTTGCGCGTTCTCGGCTTTGAGAAAATCGTAGGCGGAAACCGCCCCCAACGTGACCGCGTCCCCAAACAGCGATTCTTTCCCCAATGCCCGCACGTGCTCCGGTGACTCGGCCGTGCCCGTAGCCTCCGCCGCCTCGACCATGCGTTCGAAGAGGTTTTTCTCGATGCCCTGACGGTAGGACAGATGGCTCAGGTTCTTGGACATGAAATGCCCCATAAAGTCGGGCGGCATCGGTGTGAGTCAAGCCGTATGGTGGCGGAGGGCAGAGGGCGGCGGTCGGCGGTCGGAGGGCGGAGGGCGGAGGGCGGCATGTTGTGGGCGGAAGGCAGGTTTCATTATTCAGTAGTCGGTATTCAGTAGTCGGTATTCAGTAATCAGATCGAAACGGGCCGAGCACGAGGGACAGGGTGAGCCACCAGCGGGCGGGGGTGAATCCGGAAGCGGAGCGGGTTTTTCGAGGACGAGGACGAGGACGATTCCGAGCTTCCGACCATAGTTGGAAGCTCGAGGTACCGGTGATCCGGCCGGCGTCCGATACCTGTCGAGCGGGATTTCGCTGAGAGAGGTGGAGCGCGAGAGCCCCCGCCACCCCTGCTTCACTAAGCCATGAACTATTCCGTGTCATTTCGTCCGGCCTCACGGGGTGTATCCTTGACGGGGGACATCAGTTCATTCGCGGTTGCAATCCGTGGAGGCGGCGCATCATCGTAAGGCGAAATTCCAACGCCATGAATACCCCACGCTTCCTCGCCGCGGTTGTCTGGACCGCCCTCAGCCTCGCAGGCCTGCAGGCCCAGACACTCAAGCTTTTGGTCTGGGAGGAATACCTGGATTCCGACGTGCTTCGGGCCTTCACCAACGAAACAGGGATCAAAGTCGTCGAGGACAATTTTGACGACAACGAGGGGCTGATGGCCAAGGTCGGCACCGGGAAAAGCGGGTACGACATCGTCTCGCCTTCCGATTACGCCGTCCAGATTATGGCGCGCCGCACCCTGCTCGCCGAACTCGATCACGCCCAGATCCCCAACCTCAAGAATCTTTCGCCCGATTTCGTCGACCTCTATTTCAATCCGGGTCAAAAACTCGCCGTCCCATTCACCTGGGGCACCAGCGGGTTGGCCTACAACAAGAAAAAAGTCCCCAATCCGCCTACCAAGTGGGCCGACCTGTTTGACGTCGAGAAGCTCAAGCCGCTCAAGGGGCGCATCTCGATCCTCGACGACGCCCGCGAAGTGGCCGGTGCCGCGCTGCTCGCGCTCGGCCTGGACCCGAACACCCAAAACAAGGCCGATCTGGATAAAGCCGCCGTGCTGCTCCGCCGGCAAAAACCGTACCTCGCCAAATACGACAGTGCTTCCGCCGAAGACAGTTTGGCCAGTGGCGAAACGTGGATCGCTCAAGGGTTCAGTGGCGACATTGCCACCGCCCAGGCCGAAAATCCCGACATCGCTTACCTCATCCCCGAGGATGGCGTCACCTTCTTTATCGACAATCTCTGTGTCCTCAAGGAATCGAAGAACAAGGCGGCCGCATTCAAGCTGCTCAACTACCTGCTCCGTCCCGAGGTCGCCCTGGCCACTATGAACTCGATGAAGTACGCGACGACCAATGCGGGCATCAAGACGGAGGGAATCGACGAATCGCTGAAGGGCAGCGCGGCCCTCATGCTGCCGCCCAAGGAAAAGCGAATCCTATTCAAGGATCCAGGGCAGGAGATGGGGGACGCCTTCGAGGCGCTTTTCAACGACTTGAAAAACTGAGTCCGACCCACTGGACAGGCGCGGTCCCGCGCGATACGGGACCGCATGCAGCAAACCATCGTCACGCTCGATCTCGAAGGCGTCCTCGTGCCCGAAATCTGGATTGCCGTCGCGGAAAAAACCGGCATCGACGCCCTCCGCCGCACGACCCGGGATGAGCCGGATTACGACGTGTTGATGTGCGGTCGCCTCGAGCTGCTCGACCAGCATGGGCTGGATCTCGCGCTGATCCAGGATGTCATCGCATCGCTGGAGCCGCTGCCCGGCGCCTGCGACTTTCTCGACCGTCTCCGGGCCGAAACCCAGGT
Source organism: Verrucomicrobiales bacterium (assembly GCA_046155625.1). Classification (GTDB taxonomy): domain Bacteria; phylum Verrucomicrobiota; class Verrucomicrobiia; order Verrucomicrobiales; family V1-33; genus CAJBME01. The sequence goes on from JBJXFS010000051.1 coordinate 8,005, forward strand.
CGTCATCCTGTCGGATACATTCGAACAATTTGCCAAGCCGCTCATGCGGCAGCTCGGGTGGCCCACGCTCTTCTGCCACCGCCTGGTCGTCGAAGAAGGGCGCATCACTGGCTACTCCTTGCGCCAGCCCAATCAAAAGCAACGGTCGGTGGAAGCCCTCCGCTCACTCAATTACCGCGTCGTGGCCGCCGGCGATTCGTTCAACGACGTCTCCATGCTCTCGGCTGCCCACCGCGGCCTGTTCTTCCACGCCCCGCCGGCTATCCAAGACCAGTTTCCCCAATTCGCCGCTATCGAATCCTACGACGATTTATTCGACGCCTTGCTCAAGGGATGAGGATCGAGTGAGAAGACAGTGTATTCATCGCAAAAAATCAGTGAGTTCCGCCACCGATTCGAACAACGCGGCGGGGTGGCGCGCGGTAAATGTCGCCCGATCGTTCCAGCCCCAGGTCACCGCGCCAAAGGCCAGGCCGGCCTCCATCGCGGCATCGAGGTCTCGCAGTTCGTCGCCAATGTAGATCGCCTGGTCGAGAGAGGATCCCGCGCGGCGGACGGCCCGGCGCAGCTTGGCCGCCTTCCCCAGCAGCGAGGCCCCGCACTCGAACACCGAGAAATTCACGGCCAGGTCGGGCCCCAGGACGCGACGGACATTGTCCTCCGAATTGGAGCTGACGACACCGAGTCGCCAGCCGTGCCGGACGGCCGATTGACAGCATTCAGCCACGCCCGGAAACAACCTGATGCCATCGATTTCCTCGGCCATGAGCCGACGCAGCGCGGCCACCACCCGGGGTACCTTCCACAGTGGAAGGTTCACCTCGGCCAGGATGTGCGCGGCATCTCGATGACGAAAAGCTTCCACGTCCTCCCCGTCAATCGGCGTGAAGCCGAACCGGCCGGCCAGCCGACGAGTGGCCTGCTGAAACCAAGGCAACGAATCGGCCAGCGTGGCGTCGAAATCAAAGAGGGCGAGTGAGTGCCGCATGGGCGTCGCCATCAGCCCAGGGCGAACTTCCGTCAAATCTAATTCCGGATGAGGCGCTTTCATCGTCTGGTGATTTCCCACTCTCCCAGCCCGTTCCAGAAGACCTTGGCGTGCAGGTAGGGGGCGACATGTCGGCTTTGTGGGTTGAAATACCAGCCGACGGAATTGTCCGACATTCGAGCGGGTGGACCAAGCAGCTCCTCCGCTTCCGCCAACGACATCCCGTCCTTCAATGTCCGCGTCTTGAGAAGAACATCCCAAACCAATCGATCTCCAGGCATGTGTGGCGCGAGTCGTATCGCTTCAGCCGCCGCATTCTGCTGCGCGGTAGGATCGTCCGGTTTCTCTTCCAAAACCTTGGCGAGCGACACCAGCTTGCGGCGATCCGCGAACAATTGCTCTTGGCTTGGTCGCGGCACCTTCGCGGCCTGCTTCTTCAGTTGAACTTCGCGGCTGCAGATCGTCCCGTGCCATATCCCTTTGACGCCCTCGTCCGCAACCGTCTTGTCCCAGGTTCCCCGGTACTCATAGTCGTACCGCACCGCGTAGTTCCCTGCCTTAGCCGTCTCCGCGAAGTCGCTCACAGAAAGATCCAGCGTATCGGTGGCGATCTCTTTTGGATTCAGCGTGATGAACGCCGTCTTGTTCACGACATAATCCCATGTCGGCCCGGTATACTTGACATGCCCCTGCGCACTCCAAATCTTTGTTTGACCCGCTAGCGCCTCAAATTGGTCGCCGAAGGGGCGCAGGATCGTCAGCGGCTGGGCACTGTTGTTGCGAATCGAGGCAATGACGACGATGGTCTCCTGAGTTGCCAAGCATTCTGATTTGACACTCAATCGAAGCGATAGATCGCCGTTGTCCGAATCAACCCAATTCGCCGGCGAATCGGGAGCCTGGGGTGTAAGTTTGGATTGGCCCGCTGCGAGATTCGCGATCCCGACTGGAAACGCTGCTAGCGCCTTGTGGGCTCCGACCAGCACCGATGCAAGGTTCGAGTCTTCATCTTTGGACTTAATGCGACGCAAGATGAGGCCCGGATCGTCCTTGAGCGCGATGAGGGCCGTCCTGGTTTCAGGGCAGATCGGAAGCGTGATGATACAGTAGGCGTTGGGATGACCGCACAGGGCGCCGAACTCGTTTGGGATACGAAGCGAGACGGTGGAGAGTATCTCTGAGTGCTGCTTGGCAAAGTCGCGCGCCCGCCTGAGGATCGCTTCGCGGCCCAGAGCGATCCTGAGTTCATTCGTGAACATTCTACAGGAATCGTTTTTTCGATTGATCTGAGCGGCGATGGAATCTTTGCCGCCCGACTCAGGAACCATGACATTGTCCAGCAACCGGAAGTGATACCGTTCATCGTCCACCCGTTTCCCCTGTTCTTCGATCCCGATTTCCGCATCGGGATAGCTGTCGCCACGTGTGGGACCGCCGACGAGCATGACCTCGATGGAGTGGTCGCGCATGTATTCAAGGAAGTGCGCGCCCTGCAGCGAAAGTACAAGTTCAAGACTCTTGACCTCCTCGCCCCGAAGCGTCTCGCTCACTGCGAAAACGAGCCTGTAAGGCTTGCCCAATTTCTGAATGTCCGTCAGTGGCTCTCCGTATTCGATCTGCGTGATTTCAAGAATCTTGCCGAGATGGACGACGCGGGCTCTTCCCACGTAGGCCTCGACGGTGACGAACTCCCTCCCGACTTGGGCCCGCGCCTCGACCGGCACCAAGACCAGGAATAAAGCCAGAAGCCCTTGCCACACTCGCGAGCGGAACAGCGTCGCTCGGCAACAAATGTGGGGGGAGAAAGCCGGCAGGTCTTGTTGGGAAGTGCTAGTACTCATGAGGGATTCCTGTTTCGTTCGCTGATCGTCGAGGCCTGGCACCCGCTACCTGGAGCGCCCTTTCGATTCAGGTCGGGTTTTGTCGCCACCGTTCGAATCCGATGCGGATCGGGTAGCGGATTGTCCAGCGCCGCTTTGTTCCGTGTTCACTGTGTATGCGACCGGACTTTTGTGGGGGTCAGCGAACTTCTCGCACGGCACGGTGAAGGCCAGGAAAATCCTCGCCGGATCGATTCCTGCGTCCAGCATCCTCTGTACCTCAATGTGTTGATCAATCGGATCGGCAAGTTCCATTAAGGTCTTGTCGGGCAGCTCCAGAATCTGAAGCCTGCCTGCGGGGAAATTAGCCCTGATCTTGGCCCAGTTGGTTGATTCTGTAGCAACAATAAACTGAAATCCACCGAATCGACCGGGCTGATGAATTGACGTCCAAAGGGTGCCCGGGTCTGCTATGTCTTTCTGAGGGGCGCCGACTCCCGTGACCATGGCAACGAGTCCCTCCTTGCGTTCGTGACCTGCAAAAGAAAGGCAGGGCCACAGCGAGGGAAGCACGACAACCAATGATGAAGTGGAAACGGTTCGGGTATTCATCATCGGTGGATTCTAGTGCCTTGGTGGGAACACGGATGTAAAAGATTCGTAAAATCTCGCCGACAGTGAAATTGAGCCTCTGTGTGGATTAACGGTAATGACACACGGAGGGATTTGCTGGGCAAACGCCACCTTGAAGGGCGGCCTTCGTCCATGGGCGGTGTGGAGGTCGGTGCGGTTCTGAAGGGGGCGAGTGGCGAATTGGCGAAGGAAGGTCGGCTGCGTGACTCGCTGGGAGATGCCTGACTTTCTGACGGCGGCTGTGAAGCGTTTTTCATGAGTGGGGCGGGGGCACGTGGGAGTCGAGGACGAGGACGAGGACGATGGGGCGGAAGGGATTGGGTGGAGGGATTATTTTGAACGTGGAACTAAGGGGTTCAGCTGCGGGGAAGGTGCATGGGCGAGCCAATTTTGTGCGGAAGGGAGACGGGGCATGAAATTTCCAAGACGAGGGACGGTGTATTGTTCGCCTTGAGTCGTGGACTTCCTGACGTGGGTCAGGGGGAATCCTCTGAGATCTGAGTTCAAATCCCGTTGATCGTTGTCCCGATAGAACGCCGCCCTCGACATCTGGAATGTTTGCCCCCTGACTATTCATGAAACGAAACCTTCTGGCTTGGTGTGGTGTTGGAGTTGTTTTAAGTGGAATCGGAGTGTGGGGGCAGGAAGCAGCGCCGCCGCCGGCCACTCCCGGTGAGACGTCGGTGCCGTCCGTGGTTGCGTTTCCTGGCGCGGCGGTCGAGCCGGTGGCGCGGGAGGAGAGGCGGGTGTTTGTGCCGTTTGAGGACTTGGAGAAGACGTTGAAGGACCATGGGCAGGGGGTGTTTTTGCCGTACCGCGAGTTTCTGGAGATGTGGAACCAGCTGTCGGCGCAGAGGGAAAAGATCCCGGAACCGCCGCCGACGGACAGTCTGTTGACGAGCGCGGAGTACACGGGACGGGTGGAGGGTGAGGTTGCGGTGATTGACGCGCTGTTGCGAGTGGAGTCGTTCAAGGACGGATGGGCGGTGTTACCGCTGGGGGGACCGGGGATGAACATGGCGAAAGCGGAGACGGGCGAGGCCACGTTGAGGCTCGGCGAGAAAGGACCGGAGGTCATCCTTCCGAAGAAAGGGCGATATGAATTGAAGCTGCAGATCCTGGCCAAGGTGCAGCGCAGCGCCGGGAAGTATGCGGTGATGCTGCGGCCGCCGCGCACGGCGGTGAGCAAGCTGGAACTTTCGATTCCTGAAGTGGGGTGGGAATTCACCACCAAACCCGCGGCGGCGTTTACCGCGCAGCCGTCGGCGGACGGGCGGACGCAGTTCGCGGTTTTTTTCGGCGAGACCGAGGAAATGGAGATTGCCTGGCAGAAGGCCGGGGAGGAATCCAAACTGACGCCATTGGTTTTTGCCGATGTCGGGACGCGCTGCGAACTGACCGCGGGCGCGCTGAGGACCACGGTGGATGTCCACTACAGCTTGCTGCGCGCGGGCGTGGGCACGTTTGAGCTGGCGGTGCCGGCCGGTCACGAGGTGCTGGCGGCGCGCGGAGTGAACATCCGCGAATGGACGGTCACGGCGGCCCCGGACGGCCAGCAATTGGTGACCGTTGCCCTGCACGCCCCGGCCAAGGAGTCGTTTGCGTTGTCGCTCGAACTTGAATCGCCGGTCGGAAGTCTGCCGGCCACGCTGGCGCTGCCATCGGTTGAAGCGCGCGGTGTCGTCCGCCAGCGGGGCAGTGTGGAGGTCACAGTAGCCAGCGAACTGGAGGCCGCCGTCAAGGAACTCCAGGGGTTGACCCAGCAGGCGGTCGCCGTCGCGGCGCCCAATCAGGCGGCGCCCGGCCACCCGCTTCTTGGAAGCTGGCGGTACTTGAAGCTTCCGTTTGCCCTGTCGCTTGCGGCGAAGAAGGCGGAACCCGTCGTGGAAGTCGAGAGCCTGACCCGGCTGCACGTGTTGCCCGACTTGGCGTCGTTCGCCGCCCGATTCGACTATGCGATCAAGCGCGCCGGATTATTTTCGGTGGTTCTGCGGGTGCCGGACGGCTGGACGAATCTGGATATCACGGGGGATCAGGTTGAAGGGTTTAGCGAGGAGGTTTCCGGCGAGGGGGCGAACCAGCGGCGCCTGGTGACGGTGAAATTCAAAGGCCGTGTCGATGGCGCCACGTCTCTCACGCTGACGGGGCGACAGCTGCGCGACTCCCCGGAAAGCGATTTAACCCTGCCCGTCATCGTGCCGGAGCAGGCGGCCAAACATGAGGCTCTCATCGGCGTGCAGGTCGACGAAACTTTGGAAACTCTGACACGCCAGCCCGGGGGCCTGCAGCCGGAGGATGTGGCCGCCTTGATGCAGAAAGCGGCCGCGCGACAAAGCCAGGACAGCGCCGCCCCGGCCTTCACGCTCGGCTTCCGCTCCCGGGGCGAGGCCGCGCCGGCGGTGCTGGGATTCCAGGCCAAGAAACCGCAAGTCAGCGGCGAAGTGCTGACGCTCACCGAAGTGCGCGAGCAGTCGGTCGTGCACCATTCGTGGCTGGTTTTCGATATCCTGTACTCGGGGGTCGACTCGTTTGTGATCTCGATGCCCAAGGACTTGGCCGCGGATGTCCGCATGGAAACCAAGACGCTGAAGGAAACAGTGCGCGCTTTCCAACCGGCCCAAAACCCGGATCCCGCTCGAGAATACTGGAAGCTGGTCGCCCGCGACAAAGTGCGCGGCCGATTTGTCGTCGAACTCTCTCTCGAGAAACCATGGGGTGGCCTGGAGCCAGGGAAGACCATTGAGACCACGGTGCCGGAGATGGCGCTGCACGATATCTTTCAAGAGAGTGGTCAGATCGCGGTGGTCAAGGTCGGCAACCTGGAGGTGCTGGCACCCGCGGCCGGCGCCACACTGGAACCCGTCGATCCAAATGACCTCGCCGCCGAGCTGCGGCGCCCGGGCATCTTCCTGGCTTATAAATGGAAGCGGCATCCGGCCACGCTCACGCTGCCGGTCATGCGGAATGAGCTGGTCGAAGTGCCGCAGGCAATGGTGACGTATGCCGACGTGACCACGGTGGTGTCGACCGACGGCGCAGCGACGACGGAAGTGGTGTACTGGCTGCAGAACAACACGCAGCAGTACCTCACGCTGCGGCTGCCGGCGGGTGGCAAGTTATTGAGCGATGTCACGGTGGCTGGCGTCGGCCAACAGCCGCAGCGGCGGTCCGGGGGGGAGGCGGCCAATTTTGATCTGCTCGTCCGACTGCCGGCCGCGGAGAAAGAACGGAAGGTTTTTCCGGTGCGATTCGTGTACGACGTGCCGGGCGCCGGGGAGCCATTGGGCCTGCTAGGAAAACTGGCTGTGCCGGCTCCCGAGTTGCTCGATGCCGCCATTTTGCAGACGCAGGTCACCCTCTTCCTGCCTGCTGGTTTTGCTTATCATGATTTTCAGGGGCCGCTTCACTTGCCGGTGCAGGAACGCGGCTGGTCGCGGCTGCGGCGCGCCTTCGGTTGGCTGATTCCGGCCCTGGGGCCTCAAATTCCGGAACAGCGCGAACGCCCGTGGCCGGCGCCACCGCAGGTCGAGGCCGCTCAACGCGGGGGATTTGAGTTCCAGATCCCTCGGGACGGTGTGCCATTTCAACTTCATCGCCTGGATCGGCCCGCAACCATTGACCTGAGCTTCCGCACCAAAAAATTGGAGCACACGGTCGAGGCCCTGGGACTGCTGACCGCCTTGTGTGTCGGCCTGCTCCTATCGCGGTCCGGACTCCGGACACGGATCGCGTTCGTCCTGGTGGGCGGCCTGGGCGCGCTCGTCTGCGAAGGCGTGGCTCCGTCGAGTTTGAGCGGATTTCTCAAATGGTTCTACCTTGGCGTGGTCATCAGCGTGGGGTGGTGGCTGGTGCTCGGTGTGGTGCGACTCGCGCGCTCGCAGGCGGCGACCGCCCAGCGACAGCCGACATCCGGTCCGCCGCCTCCAGACACGCCCGCGCCTTCCGTCGGAAGTCCTCCTGAAACCCCCGTCGTCACGTGATCGCCATGGCCGGGTCATTCAAATTCAAATGGACGATGGAACCACGAATTACACGACTGGCCACGAATGATCAGGCGGCAGTGGAGAACCATGCGCTCGTGCGTCGGGTGGAAGATGAACATTCAGCAACGCCTTGGCCATTCGTGAGATTCGTGGTTCCCATCCCGATTCTTGGATTCAAACAAGACCTGCGGCGGCTGGCGCTCGCGGCGGTGGCGGCCGGAGCGTGCTGGGAAGGCGCCTTGACTGCCCAGGAGCCGGCCGAGCCTCCGCCGACACCACCCACGCATCGCGAACTCTGGGTGCCGGAACGCAGCCTGGCCGCGGCGCTAAAAACCATGCCAAAGGCCGCCCTGGTGACGCGCGAGCAATTCGACTCGTTGTTGCGGGCCAGCGCGACCCAATCTGAGGCCGCCCCCCATCAGCCCCCGGCTCCCGCCGTCCTGCGCAGCGCGCGCTACACGGGATCCCTCGCCGAACACGCTGCTCTGTTCTCCGCCGAATTTGTGGTCGAGGGTCTGAGCGATCGCTGGACCGAACTGCCGCTCACGCTGGACCCGCGATGGCTCGGCGACGTGACTGTCGAGGGTACCAGCGCGCTTTCCGCGTCGAGCGAGGCCGCCGTGCTGGCGGTTCGAGGAGTCGGCCGGCGCACGGTGCGGGTTGATTTCGCAGTGCCGATTCTCCATCGCGCGGGCACGCGCACCCTCACCCTCCGCGCTCCGGGCACCGTGGAAGCCTCGCTCGCGCTTGCCGTGCCCGAGGGGGTGAAACTCGAAAGCTCACTGCCATTCACCCGAGAGCAGGACACCGCGACGTTCGCGCTGCCGGCCGGCCGCGAGGACATTCAGATCACGTGGTCGGCGGGTGAAGTTCCACCCATCGAGGCGGCCGGCATTTTCCAGGACATCCGGGCAGTCTATGCACTCGACGCCGCCCAGGTGCGCGCCGAACTCGCCCTCACGGTGCAAAGTGCGCTCAAGCCCGTGCCCAATGCCGTCTCGCTCCCGCTCCCGCCCGGCACCGAAGTCCTGGCCGCCGAGGGCGCGGAGTTGGCCCGATGGTCGTTGGCTGGCGACCGGTTGGTGGCGGAATTTTTGCCAGGGGTACGTCGCCGTGTGGAGGTGCGTCTGCAACTGGCGCTGCGAGTGCCTGACGACGCCACTCAGCTCGAATTGCCAGCGCCCTTGGCCGACGGCGTACACCGGACTTCCGGCGTCCTCACGGTGTTGGCGCACCCGGGCCTGCGCGTTCGGCGCGTGGTCGCGGGCGCGCTGACGACGCGCGATGACAGCCAGTCACCGCCCGCCGTGGCCGGACGCGCCGAGGTGGTTGGTACTTGGCTTTTTCCCGTGCTCCTCGAGCCACCGCGGGTCGAGATTGAACGCCTCACGCCGCGCTTCACCGCGACGCTCGACACACAAGTCACGCTGGCGCGTGATGCCATTCACTTCACGCGCCACATCGTCTTTCGACCGAGCGAAGGCAGCTTTTTTTCCCCGGCGCTCGACGGCCTGCTCGATGGCGAACGGATCGACCGCGTTCAACGCGCCGACGGCGGTGAGATCGACTGGCGCTCGACCGATCGCGGGGTGGCGCTGCTCACACCGGCGGGCACCCAACCGGGCGAGTCATTGGCCGTGGTGGTCGTTTCCACCCTGCGTCCCGCGGGTTGGAATCAACTCGATGTCCAGCCAGTCGCGCTCAGCCTGTCCAGTGCGCGGCTGCCCAGGGCGGAAAAGATCAGCGGTTACCTGGCTGTGGCCTTTGACGAGTCACTTGGGGTCACCACATCCAACGCGGTGGGACTCGAACCACGCGACCCTCGCCAGTTCGCCGGTCGGTTGCCGCTCAGTGGCCATCTCGCCTGGTTTCGGCTCGACGATTTCCAGATCGATCTGACTGTCTCTCGCCGAACGGCTGAGTTCGACGCCACTCTCGCGCTCGACGTCCTGCCACTGCTCAACAGCCTGGAGATCGAAGGCCAGGTCGGTCTTAGCGTGGCTCACGGCAGGCTCAAGGACGTAGTCATCGCATTCCCGGCCGGCATGGCGGCGGGCGTGCGCTGGGACAGTCCGCTCATCGCCGAAAAATCGCTGGCCGAGGACGGGCGATGGACGCTCAGGTTTCATCAGGAAATTCATGGCACCCCGATCCTCCGATTCCACGCGTCGCTGCCGCTCGAAGATGCCGCCGCCGACGGCGCCAACGAGCGACGCTTCACGGTCGCGGCCCCATTCCACGCCGTGCCCGCGGCCCGACGCCTCGCTGGTTCCCTCGTCGTCGAAGCCAATTCCGACACCGAACTCACGCTGGTCCCGCAGGCCCTCGATGAGCTCGACCTGCGGTTGGCTCCTTCCATCGAAGGATACGCCCCGCGCCACCGGCTGGTGGCGGGATATGCGTGGCGTGGCGGTCAGCCGGGACTCGCCATCAATGGCGTGCGCCACCGCGCCGGCGAGCTGGCCGCCATCGTCGTCGATTCCCTCGCGCTCGATTCGGTCGTCAGCACCGACGGCCCCGCGCGCCATCAAGCCGTCCTCGCCATCCGGTCCGCTGGCGCCCAGTTTATCGACCTCAGCTTGCCAACCGACGCGCGCGTGCTTTCGGCGGCCGTCGACGGACAGGCAGCAAAGCCGATTCGCGGGCCGAGCGGCTCGCTCCGGCTCCCGCTCGGGGGATCCCCATCGACCATCGGCGTCATCTACGAAACACCGGCGGCCCGCATGACGGCCGTCACTCGAACCACGCTGCCACCGCTCGCGCTCGACGCGAAAATCCCCGTGCTACAAACGACGTGGAAGCTGCACTTGCCGGAAGGCTTCAGTTATTCGGATTTCGTCACGGACCTGACCGAATCGTCACCGCCTCCCCATGCGCCGTCGCTCGCCCAGGCGATCACCGATTCCCCGCTGGTGGCCGCGCTCATCGCGCCGCGCCACTCTGCTCATGTGCTCATGGAAATCGAGCGGAGTTCCGGTGAAACCGCGGGCGACTTTTACGATCCCGTCTCCGGCGCCAAGGCCATGCTCGGAGGCAGGACGATCCTTCCCACCGAGTTCGAAATCATCACTTCCAATGACACCCTCGCCCAAGTCATCAAAAAGCGGAACCTCGTCGATCGATGGAAGGTGGCTGACCTCGACGCAGCCTACACCAAGCTGGAGCGCATGGTGGAGGCCTCGAACGAAGCCGGAACCGATCTGGTCAAGATCGAAGTGCGGAGCGCAGACAAGCAGGAGGCGGCGGAATTGGCCAACGACGTGGCTGAGGCGTACATCCACCGGCGCAAGGAGATTGAGAAAGAACGTGTGCAATTGGCCTTCGAAACACTGAGCCACACCCGACAAGCCCAGGAACAGGAAGTCGAGCGGGCGCGAAGCGAGATGCTCGAGGTCGCAAAGGAACTGGGTATCACTGATTTGGAGGCCTTCACCCGTGATTCCTACCGGAGAGGGACTGAGGCCGATGGTGCGCTGGATGCGGCCAAGTTCGCCCGATACCAGCAGGCCCGTGACCAGTACAGCATGGCCCAGGAGATCTACAAGCGTATGGTCGATGAACAGGAGCGGGCGCGCGTCGTCAATTTGATGCCCCGCCAGCCGGTGACGGTGCTTTCGTTCGCGGAGGCGGAGGCAGATCGGAAAAGCGCGAACGAGCGGACGACGGTCAGGTCCGCCTCAACCAGATTGCCCGAAATGCCGGCCGTCGCGGCCGTTGATGTTTCCAAGCCCGCCGAGCAACCCGTGGAAGGCTTTGACATTTCGAAAGCCGAATTATTAGGAGCGACCGTCACGGGAACCCTGCCTGGCGCGATCGAATCCGCATCGACGGTGGCTGCCGTGCGACCGGCGATGCGGGTCGGGTTGTTGCCGCTTGAGTTTTCGCTGCCCGAAGGCGGACGCACCCTGACCTTCAGTGGGCCGTTTGCTCCCGCCGAAATCTCATTTCGGGCCGAGTCGTGGGAGCGCCAGGTAAGGCGGGCCTGGATTCTGATGGTAGCCGGCGGGTTGTTGTTTGCGGTGCTGCACATCCGGTTCCGCCGGCCCGGGCTCATTGGGGTGCTGGGGGCACTTACCGGGCACTTTGTGCCGCTGCTGGTCGATCGACCTGACTGGATCCCGTCGGCCAATGCTCTGCTCACGGGATGGCTCGTGGCACTGGGGTTGACGCTCGGCCTCTGGCTGATCGAGCGAGTGCAGCGATTCTTCAACGGATCGAAGGAGGTGGTGCATGCGTAATCATTGGGTCATCTTCGTGTGGGCGGCCGTCTCGGCCAGCGCCCTGATGTGCGCCGATGAACCACCGGCGGTCTCGCCAGAACCACCCATGGTCGTCGTGCCGTATGATCCGGCGTTGCCGCTCGATGGCCAGAACCCGTCGCGCCTGTACCTCGATTACGAAACATTTCAACGGCTGTGGAAGGCGACCAAGGAGCGCCAGGCGCAGTCGGAGGCGGCAGCCGGAGCGACGGTTGGCGACCGGGCCGCCGCCATCTCCTCGGCCATGCACGCGGCGCGCGTCGACGGCTCGCGAATGATCGTTGAAGCCCGCTATGACGTGGTGACGCGCGGGCCGGACTGGACGAGCGTCCCGTTTGCCTGGCAGGGCGCGAGTGTGCGCACTCTCACCGTCGATGGCGCGCCTGCTTCGCTGCGCGACGGCCACTTGATCCTCGAAAAGCCAGGCCTGCACCGGGTCGTGGCCGAATACGAGGTACCGCTGTCACCGGGGTGGACGGAAGTGACCTGGAATGTCCCTTCGGCGGCCGCCACCTCGCTGGCGCTGCGCCTGGCGGTCGACGACCCGGCGCGACCGGAAATCAACGGCATGCCGGTGGTGGAATCGCAGGCCGATGGGACGCGCGTGTTTACTGCGATGCTGGGTGCCACCGACCGCATTGCCGTGCGCCGTCAGTTGGCGAGCACCCGGGCCGGTGCCGCGTCTGGCGTGCCACCCTTGGTCACCACCCACGAACGCCTCTTCATCACCTCCGCCGTGGAGCGGCTCGAAGCCACCGCCACATTTTCGTTCCCCGATCAGGAACAGCGCGCGTTTTCCCTCCAGCTCGACCCTGGCCTCACGCTGGTCAGCGTGGAAGTCCCCGGCCTCAAAACGTGGACCCTCCGCCCTCACGATGGACTGGCGCAACTCGACTTCGAACTGGTCGCTCCGGTCCGCGATCAATTCGCCGTGCGCTGGGTGGCCGAACGCAAAGTCGCCGCCGTTCCCGCGTCCCTCGTGGTTCCTTCATTATTCGCCGCCGCCGGGCGGCTCGAACGGCAGGTCGTTTTCCTGGCCGGCGACGACCTGGAGGTGCGTCCCGATCCGAATCCGCAATGGCGCCAAGTCGACGACACGCCACTCAGCGAAGCGGAAGCCGGCGGCTTCGTCTTGGTGGCCGCCTTTGCGGGCACCGGGCAGTCCCCCGCGCCACGGTACACGCTGCGCCACCGCCCGGTGGAACGGCTCGCCACGGCCAATTACGTCTTTCAAATCAGCCCGGGAAAACTCGAATTGATCGCCGGCGTGCAGTTGCGCCCCGTGGCCGGCGAGGACTTGTGGGATGCTGTTGTTAGGATGCCGGACGGATTCACCGTCCAGGGCGTGGTCGGTGAGCGTCTGAGCGATTGGTGGCGCGAGGGCGAGGCGCTCCACCTTCGCTTCGCCGGAACCACTCCTGAGGTCACAGAGGTCACGCTGAACCTCACGCAAACCCTCCCAGCCGACACCACGGCGGTTCCCTTCGCCCCACTGGCCATCGACGGTTTCACGCGCTTGGATGGAACTGGACTGGTGGTCGCCTCGTTGGGGGTTGAAGCGACGCTCGATTTCAATCAACCGGCCGCGGTGGTCCGCGAAACATCACCCGAGGCGGCCAACCGCGGGTTCACCGTGCTCCCGCCCTTTGAAATCAAGCGAGGATTTGCGTTTGATCGAGCGATCTGGACGGGCACGGCTCGGATCACGGCCATCGCGCCGCAATTCGACGCCGACTGGGTGCTGGATGCGGAAGTGCATGATGGATTTGTCGCGCTCAATGTCGGCCTGCAGGTCCGGCTTCGGCAGGGGGCGTTGACCTCCGTGACGTTCACGCTTCCCGCGGCGGTGCCGGAAGTCGAAGTGCAGGGCGACGATGTGCGCGACGTGACGAGCGTGGTGGAGGGCGCGGTGCGCCTTTACACCGTGGTGCTGCAGCGGGAAACGAACAGTCCGTTGCGATTCACGCTCAGCGGCGAGTTGCCCCATGCCGGCGAGGCACCCCTGCCCGACATCGATCTGCCGGGTGCCACTCGGATCGACCGGTTTCTGATTGTCGAGAATGAAAGCGACGGCCGATTGCAGATCACCCGTTCCGGCCTGAGCGAATGTTCGCGGGAGGAACTGCCATTCCTGCCCGAAGGATTGGCCCGCTCGGCGCGACCGGCCCAGTTTTTCCGCGCCCAACCCGGCTGGTCGGCCGCCGTGACCCTGGAGCCGCTGGCCACCACCAGTGCCCAGGCAGCCGTGGTGCTGGAGGCGGATTTGACCACCTCGCTGCTGCTCAATGGAGAGGAGTGGACACGCGCCGTCTACCGACTGCACAACCGCTCGCTGCAATTCCTGCCGGTCGCCCTGCCTCGTGACGCTCAGCTGGTTTCCGTCGTGGTGGTGGGGCGCCCTTCCCGTGCTGACGTGGGTGTGGTCGACGGCCTCCCCGTGACCCTTGTTCCGTTGATCCAGACGCGGCCGGGCGACCGCTCGGTGGAGGTCGTCATCGTCTATCGCCGGATCGGCCCACCACCAGTTCACGGCGTCTTCGAACGATCGCTCGACGACCCCGACCTCCCAGGCCTCAGCGTCCAGCAGACTTTATGGTCCGTCCAACTGCCCGAGGGATTTCGGCTCCGTCATGCCGAGGGCCCGATGACGCGTGTCAACGCCGCCGCCTGGGACGCGGAAAAATGGTTGGGCCGACTCGCCGAGTCCGCTTCTCTCATCTCGATTTCCTCCAGTTCGGGTTACGATTCGACCACCAAAGAGGAAGCCCTTAAAAATTCCGGTCAGCTCCTCTCGGAAATCCAATCGCTCGAAGCCTCGAGCCAACGCCGGGCCGGTAGCAGCTCAGCGTACCAGCAAGTCGCCGAAGAGCTCCAAAAACAGCAGAGCCAGCTCACGGTGAACAGGGCCCAGGTCGCCCAGGAGGCCGACACAGCGGTGCCCCCTGCGCCGGCCAAAGGGGGCCAAAAGCTCGACTACAAAAAAGCCTTCGTCGAAAACCGCGCGGCTTCGCCAACGGCGCCACCATCGGAACCCGCCGCCATCCAGACTGGCCCTTCCCAGCTGGCCATCAACGACAACATCGTTTGGCAGGCCAAAGCCGCCGGTGGCACCGCAGCGCCACTTCAAGGCCAGCGCCGCCGTAATCAGATCGAGAAACTGGTCGACCGAGGCGACGTGGCCGCTCAATCCGCACCGGCCCAAACATTGGGCGATTTTAATCCGTTGGCGACTGGAGGCATCCAGGCGAATCCGGCGCAGCCGGGCACCCAGCAGCAGTCATTGGCCGCAGCCGTGTTGAACGATGGCTTTGGCAATGCGCGGATCAATGCCATCGCCCCCCAGAGCCAAGCGGCAGCTCCAGCGGCTGCCCCCGCCAGCCCTCCAGCCGCACCCAGCCCAACCGCCGCCCCGACTCCCGCGCCATCCACTCCCGCCGCGGGAGAAACTCCCGGTACTTCCCCTCAGCCGCCGGCCGACTCCCGCGCTGGTGCTGCCGCGGGCTTGGCTTCCCACGCCGCCCTGGCCGATGTCTTTCCCGCCCAGGCCAACTCCGTCTTCTTCAAGAAAATCAAGGACCGTGCCGCCATTCAGATCACCGCCGCCGAGCCACGCATCGACCGACGCCGCCTCACCCATCTCGGGATTTTCCTCGGGGCGGTCCTGCTGATTTTGGCCGCCGACTTCGCCCGCGCCAAGGCCCGGCGTCGCCGGGCCGCGCTGGTGGTCCCATCATCACCTCAGCCCGCACGATGAGGGGCGGGGCTCGACGGCGTTGGAAGGAGCCAAGTTTCATGGCTACGCACAGGCCGGGCTGTTGTGGCCCATTCCCCTCCGCCCCTGCTGGCAGACGCCGCGGCGGCCGGGCAAATTCTCTCCGCGGAGGGGCCAGTCGATTCCTTGTGATGGCGGGAATGGTTCGGGCGAGTGGGTTGAAGTGCTTTTCAGCCCTCGGCCCACCGCGGTGACCTGCCAGACTAGGCCCGCACCCAACGGCGGGCGAGCGACGAGATGAGGTCGCCCCCGAGGACCAGAGCCGCGCCCAGCAGGACGAAGAAAATCATTTCATCGTAGCGGTCGGCGGCGCGGGCGTCCTTGATGAGGCGGCCGAGGGTGGTGACGCCGAGGATGCCGAGCACAGTGCCTTCGCGGAGGCAGGTTTCCCAGCGGTAGAAGAAATAGACGAGGAACCGCGGCAGCGAGGTTGGGACCAGGGCTGCGGCGAGGAGTTGGGTGCGGGAAGCGCCGAGTGTGCGCAATCCTCGTGGGGCGGGCGAGTCGGCATTCTCAATGATTTCGGCCCCGAGGCGACCGAGGATGCCGGCGTTGTGGAGGGCGAGCGCGAGCACGCCCGCCCAGAATTGGTCGCTGACGAAAGCGATAAAGATGAAGGCCCAGACGTACTCTGGGATGGCGCGTCCGAAGATGAGGACGAGGCGGGACACGGCGACGACTCCTCGCCACGCCCAGCGGCGGAGCGGGTGAGTGGTGGCGGTCGAATTGAGGAACGGGTGCGGTGTGGCCAGAGATCGCGCCGCGAAGGGAATGAGCAGCCATGACAGGGCGGCCGCGAGTACGATGGCGACGACGGAGAGTGCCAGGGTGTTGAGTGTCGCCGTCCAGCCAGGGTGCGGGCCACTGAACAGGAGTGATTGGGCCCATGAAGCGACATTTCCCCAAGATCCCTCGCCCTGCTGGATCGGCCATGGCATGATTTCCCGGGCAAAGCGCCGCACGTTTTCCCAGCGCTGGCCACCGTCCATGTCGTCCAGCCCGAATCCTCCAGTCGTCCACGCCCAAACGATGCCGGCGGCGAGCGCCCAGCCGCTGGCGCCGATCCAGCGTGGGTGTCTGCGGTCGGCCGGACCCTGCGTCAAAGCGCGCCGCACCGCACCACTCCAGAAATCGAAGAGGGCGACGAGAGCGAGCAGGGCATACAGGTACGTCCAGACCTCGCGGTAATGGAGGTTTTCGAACGACAGGGCGAGCGAGTGGCCCAGAGTGGCGATGCCGAGGAATCCGAGCACGGCCGCTGAGCGCAATCCGCATTCGAAGCGATAGAGGGCATACGAGCACAATTCGGCGGCCACGCGCGGCATCAGGCCGAGGAAGTAGAATTGGGTCGGGCTGGCGCCCAGGCAGCGTTGGGCGGTGCGGGTGTCTTCGGGCGATTCCTCGCACATTTCGGCGAAGACCTTGGCCAGGGTGCCGGTGTAGGGCAGGGCGATGGCGATGACGGCTGTGAGCGGGGTGAGTCCGAATGCGGCGAGGAAAAGCGTGGCCCAGATCAACTCATGCACCGAGCGCAGCAGGGTCATCAGCGTGCGCGCGAGAAACCAGAGCACGCGCGGGCCGAGGCGCGCGCGCGCCGATTCGGGCCACCATCCGGAACACACGCAAAACCCGAGAACCAGACCGCCCACCAAGCTCAGGCTGACCGCCGCCAGTGCGAGGCGCAGCGTCTCGACGGCGGCCTCGGCCACCCGTGAAAGAAAGGGCGCCGCGTCCGGTGGCAGGCCCGACCGGTCCTCGTAATCGATGGCCGGGCGCAGGGCGCCTTCGAAAAAGCGTGCGGCCAACTCCCAACCGCCTCGGCCGGGCATCAGGCCGCGCGGCGTCAAGTCGAGCCAAGCCGCCGCGATGATCGCGAGGAGGACGAGTCCACCGATCACCAACCGGCGCACCGGCCATGGGCGGCGATCAGCGAGGCTCGGGGCATCCATCGTCGATGATCTCCCCGTCACTCAACTCATACAACGCGCGGAATTCCTCATCCCCCACGGCGCTTCCGGCGCGGTCGAAAATCACGCGCCCGGCGCGCAGCCCGATCAGGCGGGGGAAGAATTCCCGCGCCAGATCGAGTTGGTGCAGGCTGACCAATAGCGTCAATCCGTCCTCGGTGGACAACCGCGTGAGCAAACCCAGCATGGCGCGCGCGCGTGCCGGATCCAGGCTGGATACCGGCTCGTCGGCCAGCAAGGCTTCGGGTTGTTGCCACAGCGCCCGGGCAATGGCCACGCGCTGTTGCTGGCCGCCGGAAAGTCGATCGGTGCGGGTGTGGCCGCGCCCGGCGAGCCCAAGTCGTCCGAGCAATCGCTCAATCTCCTGTCTGGCCGCGCGGCCTGGCCAAAACACGTGGGCGATCGACCGACCCAGGCTCAGGCTGCCGATGCGGCCAGTGGCCACATTTTGCGCGGCGCGCAGGTTGGGCACGAGCCCGAGATGCTGGTGGATAAACCCGATGCGCGTCCGGAGGACGCGGACTTCAGCGGCGGAAAGTCCGCTGAGGTCCCGTCCGTCAACGGCGACCGTCCCGCCGGCGGGCTGGGCGGCGGCGACGAGCGTACGCAGCAACGTGCTCTTGCCGCTTCCGCTCGGACCCACCAGCGCGACGCGTTCGCCCTGCGCTACCGTCAGCGTCACGCCGCCCAGCGCTTCCTGCGCCCCAAAGCGGACGACGACCTCCTGCAACGTGAACTTAGACATCAGGCTCAGTGGACTCGCACGGCGGATTTTTGCACGGTTGTAAGGTAGTGTTTCACTGGGAGTGGCGGGCTGGGGCCGCCATGGAACCGAACACGTTTTGACATGGCGAGCGACCGGTCTGAGTC
>JBJXFS010000052.1:0-11363 GCA_046155625.1 Verrucomicrobiales bacterium
GCTTGCCGGCAAACTCCACGGCGTCCGGGCGCTCGGCGAGGCGCTTGGCGAGTGCGTCGAGCGCGCCGGGTGTCTGGTCGGCGGTGAAGGCGGCGATTTCCTCCGCGGTCGGCGCGGTGGCGAAAAGCTCGCCCACGGCGCGTTCGAGCAAGTGCGTGCGCTCGGCGGCACCGGCGGGCAGCGGGAGTTCGCGCGAGAGGCGTGTTTTGATGTGCGAGAGCCACCAGCCAGCGCCGACGACGGGCGGGATGCCGTCGCGGATGCCTTCTTCGCTGCCGTCGAGCGGGACGGGGCTGTGCGTGAGCGTGAGTTCGTCACCGGGTTTTGTGAGCACATTCGAACCGACGCGCGGCCCGGCCCACGGCCCACGGCCCGCGTCTTTGCCGAGGCCGACGCCAGGCGCGCGGATTTCGATAAACTCGCCCGGCCCGAGGCGGACGGGCTGGGAGGCGGGAAGCGTCGTCCACTCGATGCCGGAAACTTGGACCTCTGCGCCCTTCGCGTCGGTTGCTGTCACTCCGCCCTGATGCCACGTCGGCACTTGGACCATTACGGGAACAGCCCCCGTATTCCAGACGAGCAGACGCGCCTTGAGCGCAGTATCGATGCGGTGCTCAGCTGCGCCCGGCTCCAGCACCCACGCCACGCGCAAGCCACCCGCCTTGTCACCGCTCCATTCCGCATCAGCGAATTTCTCCGGCAGCTTTTCGCCTTTGCGAAGCAGGCGCTGTCTCCACGAAGCCATGTCGAAAGGCGCGTCCTTAATCGCCCCCATTTCATCGAGCAGCGCGACGACATCGGCGGCCTTCCAGTCGCGCGTGGCGTCGAGGCGCGGGAGAATGGCGTTGAGCTGCGGTACGGTCTCCCAAGTCGGGTTGTATTTGATGAATTGGTTCACCGCCGCCGCGAGTTCGCCTACGAGCGCTCCGGGGATGTCGCCATCCGCGCGAGCGAGCCGTTGCCAGTTTTCGTAAAGCGCGCGGGCATCCTTGTGTATCGGTGCAGGCGCGTCGGCTTTGTCCGCCGAGCCGCGGGTCGCCCCCGTCACCAGCTTCCCCGTCCACGCGCCCGCCGGCGCCTTCCCGATGGTCATGTCCGCCATGTAGCTGTATTGCGGTTGAACGCTCACGACGTGCTCCTTCAAGGCGGACAACGTCTTGCCGTCTTCAAATTTCTGCTCTGAATGGAACAGGCGGACAAAGGCGACCTCGCGCGGCTGGAGCAGCCAGTCGCCCGGGATCGGCACGTCGTCCACGGTTCTCGCCACCGGCGTTGCGTCCTGCAGGGTCAGCCTGCGGGGATTTGGCGCGGCATCGCCCGCGGTGAGCCATACCGCCTTTTTCGACACATTTTGAACGACGAGTTCGAAATGTGGCTTCTTGCCGAGCGCGTCGTCATCGAATGACGGCGGCCACGCGAGCGCCATGCGGAGGCCGTTCACCGGCTCACCCCACTTGAGTTTCGCGATGGTTTCGGGCAGGAGTTTGCCGGGGGTGTTGTTCATGGGTTTTTCGGTCTCCTGCTCTTGCGGCGGGATGGCGGCGATGAGCGCAGCGAGTTTTTTCGCGGATTCCTGGTCGGTGACGACGGGCGTGGGGAGATCGAACTGGCGCACGAGGCCCGTGTCGGTGAGGAGAAAAACGCGGCCTTTCGCGAGGTCGTACTCCATATGCCCGAAGTCGCGCGGCGGTGGCGCAGGCTTGTTGAGATCGCGTCCTTCGGCGGGCGCGGTGGTGATGCTGAGTTTGCCCGGCGCCGTGTGGGTGCGGTGGAAGCTGAGCGCGATGCCGGGATTCTTTGCGGTGAGCGTGACGTCATTGTTCCAGGTGCGCTCCTTGGCGTTCGATGAGCTTCGGCTCGTCGAGTCGAAATCGCCATGATACGCGATGACGAACGTGGCGTCTTTCCCGTCGTGGATACAGAAGGTGGAGAAGTCGTTGCCGCCGATGTGCGCGCCGCTGGGTGGATCCCAATTTTCCTCCGCCGCGCGGAGCATAGCGAGAGGGATGGCGATGAGCGTGCCGAGGATGAGCGCCGCCGCCGTGAGCGCGCGGGTGATGCCGCGGCGGTTCAGCTTTTCGCTGAGGACGGCGGTCAGTCGGCCCTCGAGGGAGGACTTCCGCGCCATGGCGAGGCCGCAGCCCTTCGTCCAGGGGGCGGGGGAAAGCTTCGTCGCGACATTGAGCAAGTGTTCGGCGTAGGCGGACGGCCGCACGCCGCTGGCGAGGACAAGATCGTCGCAGGCCCGTTCGCGTTCGACATGGATACGCCAGGCGGCGAACCAGACGAGCGGATTCCACCAATGGAAGGCGCAGGCGATCTGGGTGAGCCACTGCACGAGTGGGTCGCGCCGTTTGAGGTGCGCGAGTTCGTGCAGCAGGACGGAGCGAAGCTGCGCGGCGCTCCATTGGTCGGCCTCGGAGGGCAGGAGAAGTTGAGGGTGCAGAACGCCCCAGACGACCGGAATGGTGCGCTTTCGGTCGAGGAGCAAGGTCAACCGCTGGCGGATGCCGAGTTCCGAACAGGTGGAGGCGAACGCAGCGGCGACCGGGTGATCGGTGGCGGGTATCAAACAGTGGCGCGCGGAGCGACGGAGGAGGAGATGCGCGAAGACAAGCCGAAGGACGAGCAAGACGAAGCCCGCGCCCCAAGCGAGGGGAAGCCAGTCGAATGCCAGTTCCCGAGCCGCAGGGACGGGCAAGACCGCAACTTCGGAGGGGGCTGCAACCGAGACCGGAGGGACTTCCACGATGGGCAGGGCAGCCTGGGTCGGATGGGTTGCGGGCAAGACAGGGGAAGGATCGCTCGCGTCGATTCTGTGGGTCCCGCTGGTCCTTTCCGAAGCGGCGGAAACCGACTCGACGGGGGCTTTCTCCCAGGTCGGGAGGATCCGCCATTCGGGCAAGGCCACCGAGAGCACGGGCACCGCGAGCAAGGCCACCACGGCGACGAGCCAGACGAGATGCCGCGTCGCGGCCGAGGCCTTGGAGAGCGCCAGCGCGGCGAACGCCGCCACCGCGAGCAACACGGCACCTTTCAGCGCCGAATCGAGGATCAGCGGCAGCAAGGCGCTGAGCAGCGCCGCGAAGGATAAAAGGAAACGGTTCATCTCAGCGCCCCTCCTTTCTCGTCTGTTTGATGAGTGCCACCAAGCGTTCGCGTTCCTCGGTGCCCATCCCGTCCTTGCGGGCCACAAGATGGGTCGCCAGGGCCTCCTCCAACGAACCGCCGAAAAAGGTTTCAAGCACCCGCTGGAGGGCGCTTTGGCCGGCCTTCGCTTTCGCCTCCCGGGGAAGATAGACGACTTCGCGTCCGTCGACCCGCCGTTTGAGATACTCCTTTTCCTCCAGAATATGCATCATCCTTCGCACCGCCATCGGCGTGGGCGGATCGGGAATGGTTTCGACAACCTGGTTCACGGTCGCTTCGCCATGGGCGAAGACGGCATCCATGATCTGGCGTTCGCGGCGACTGAGTTCGGCAGGGTCTGGCATTGGGATATTTGGGATTTTCGTTAAATAGTTAACGCTAACTCGCCGGAGGCGCAAGGGAAAAGCGTTATTTTTTTAACGTCGCACGGCCTTTCCAGGAATTTGACGTGCGGCGGGACGCATTCTTAGAAATTTCCGCCCAATCCCGGGGGCATGGGCTGAGGTGACCCGAGAGAGGCGTTGCAAGTCGGGTGCGGGGCTTTGCAGGATGCGCAGATGCGAACCGGGCACGGCGGCGAGGCCTGGGACCACGAGTGGAAAAGGATTGCGGCTCAAAGAACGGAAGGCGTATCAGATCAACGAGGCGCTGGTCCAGGCGGGCGGCTCCCGGGCCATCGTCATGCGCAGTCTGCCCGCCTACCGCGGCAAGGAGATCACGGAGGAGGTGCTTGTGGCGCACGTCGACACCATTTCCAGGAGGGGGAAAACCGCCTGCATGCCCAGAAGGCGGTCATGTCCCTGCGGCCTGCTTGATGGCAACCTTGGCCGGGTATCCATGAGGCAGTGAAGCGGACGAGGTGCGGGCTTGTTATGGACTCGGTCGGCAAACAAGGCTCGGTCGTTATACTTGGTTGCGGAACTGCAATCTGTAGTGGCCTGCTCATGCGAGGATTTCCGTTACGACTCTTCCCTGCACATCGGTGAGGCGGAAATCGCGGCCTTGAGTGCGGAAGGTGAGGCGTTCGTGGTCGATGCCCAGTTGATGGAGGATGGTGGCGTGGAGGTCGTGGACGTGGACGGGATTCCCGGCGGTATGATAGCCGAATTCGTCGGTCGTTCCATAGGTCAGGCCGGGTTTCATGCCGCCGCCGGC
Source organism: Verrucomicrobiales bacterium (assembly GCA_046155625.1). Lineage (GTDB taxonomy): Bacteria > Verrucomicrobiota > Verrucomicrobiia > Verrucomicrobiales > V1-33 > CAJBME01. The sequence goes on from JBJXFS010000052.1 coordinate 4,306, forward strand.
GAGCCACATGGTGAAAGCATGCGGGTGATGGTCGCGGCCCCAGGTTTTCCCGGCAACCTGAGCCACGGGAGTGCGTCCGAATTCTCCTCCCCAGATGACGAGGGTATCGTCCAGAAGGCCGCGTTGCTTGAGGTCGACGAGCAAAGCGGCAGCGGGCTGGTCGGCGGCGGCGCACTGGCGCTTGTGCTCCTTGTCGATGTCGGTGTGGGAATCCCAACCGCGGTCGTAGAGGTGGACGAAGCGGACGCCACGCTCGACGAGGCGGCGGGCGAGCAGGCAGTTGCGGGCGAAGGATGGTTTCGCGGGGTCGGCTCCGTAGAGTTTGAGGATGTGCCCGGGCTCGTCCTTGAGGTCGGCGAGTGCGGGCACGCTGGCCTGCATGCGAAAGGCGAGTTCGTAGGAGGCGATGCGCGAGGCAATCTCGGGGTCACCCAGCGCATCGCTCTGGCGGCGGTTCATCCACTGAATCATGTCGAGTTCGCGGCGCCGGTCGGCGGTAGTCACGCCCTTGGGATTGTCGAGGTGCAGCACGGGCGCGCCGGTGTTGCGGAAAGGAACGCCCGCATGGCGTGAATCGAGAAATCCATTGCCCCAAAAGCTCTGAAGCAGCGGTTGGCCGTCGCTCGTGCCCGAGGTGAGTACAATGTAGGCGGGCAGGTCGCTATTTTCAGAGCCGAGGCCGTAGGAAAGCCACGCACCGAGTGTGGGGCGGTCACCGAGTTGCGTCCCGCAATTCATGAAATTGACGGCGGGATCGTGGACGTTTGTATCCGTGTGCATCGAGCGGATGACGGTGAGTTCGTCCGCGACTCTGGAAAGATGCGGCAGCAGTTCGGAGACGACCGTGCCCGACTGTCCGTGTTGGCGGAACTTGTAGGGCGAACCTTGCAGCTTCGGCGTGCCGCGAATCAGGGCGAACTGCTGGTGATTTTTCAGCAGCTGCGGTGGAATGGTCTGGCCTTCAAGTTCGTTGAGCTTGGGCTTCGGGTCGAACAGGTCCACATGCGACGGCCCTCCTGCCATGAAGAGAAAGATGGTGCGTTTGGCTTTCGGCGCGAAATTGGGAAAGTCGGGAATTGTGCCGGATGCGAGCCAATCAGGCTTAAGCAGCGACGCCAGCGCCAGTGCGCCAAGACCGCCTGCGGAGCGTCCGAGGAAAGCTCTGCGCGTGAGCGCAGCGTGGGAACTGGACGCCGGTATCATGGTCTGTTGAGAGTTTCGTCGAGATTCATGAGCACCGTCGCGACGCTCGTCCAAGCGGCGGGAAGGTCATTCGCATGGTGTTTGGTTTGCCCGTCAATGAACGCGAGAAATTGACCGCGCTCTTCGTCGTCGGGCTGGCGGGAAAGACAAAGTCGAAAGGCGAATTCCAGACGCGCCGCGTTGTCTTCAGTCGCTTCGGAAAGGATGCGCCTGGCGAAGGCGCTGGCTGCTTCGACGAAGAGGGGATCGTTGAGCGTCACGAGTGCCTGGGTGGGCACATTCGACGTGTTGCGGCGGGCGGTGCAGACGGCCCGGGGCGGAGCGTCGAGCAATTCCATCGTCGGGTGCAGTGCCATGCGCCGCCAGTAGATGTAGAGGCTCTTGCGGTGGAGGTCGTCGCCGCTGCTGGCGGTCCATTTTCCCGGCAGGTCGCGGTCCTCCCAATAACCGTCGGGTTGCGGCGGAAAGACGCTGCGACCGATGCCCGCAGGCTTGAGCAGGCCGCCGAGTGTGAGGGCTTGATCGCGGATTTGCTCCGCAGGCAGTCGCACTCGGGGCATCGAGGCGAGCCAGCGATTCTGCGGGTCGCGCGCCGCGAGGTGCGGCGCGATCCGGGTTGACTGGCGATACGTCGCCGACGTGACGATGAGGCGGTGCATCGCCTTCATGTCCCAGCCTGAGGCGACGAACTCGCTCGCCAGCCGGTCGAGCAATTCAGGATGGGTCGGCGACTCGCCTTGCAGGCCAAAATCCGCCACGGTGCGCACGAGGCCATGGCCGAAGTATCCCTGCCAGAAACGGTTCACCACAACCCGGGCGACGAGCGGGTTTTTCCCATTCACCAGCCAGCGTGCGAACTCCAGCCGGTTGCCCGGTTGTGCCGACTCGCCGAGGAGAAACGCCGGGACTCCCGGCGAGACCATCTCCCCGCGGGTCAGGAAATTTCCCCGCTCATGAATGAAAGTCTCGCGCGGCTGCACGCGCTCTTTCATCACCGGCACCGTGACTTTCGTCTTGTCGGCCAGTTCAACTTCCAGATGCGGCCCGCCTTGCGCGAATGCTTCGCCGGAGTGCTCGATGTTGTTGAAAAGCGCGAAGAGCCGGTAGTAGTCAGACTGGGAGAGAGGATCGAACTTGTGATCGTGACATTCCGCGCAGCCCACCGTGAGACCGAGCCACACAGTCCCCGTGGTGTTCACGCGGTCCACCACTCCCTTCAGCCGGTATTCCTCCACGGGATACGTGTTCCCTTTTGCCTGCGGCGCGTTGCGGTGAAAGGCGGAAGCGATGCGCTGGTCCGTGGTCGCGTCCGGCAGCATGTCGCCCGCGAGTTGCTCGATGGTGAATCGGTCAAACGGCTGGTTGCTCTGAATCGCCGCAATGACCCACTCGCGGAACGGCCAGATGTCGCGCGTCTTGTCGTCGGCAAAGCCTCGCGTGTCCGCGTAGCGCGCCAGATCGAGCCAGTCCTGCGCCCGCCGCTCGGCGTAATCCCGCGTGGCCATCAGCCGGTCGACCACGCGTTCGTAGGCATCAGGGGAAGAATCCGCGAGGAAAGCGTCCACGTCTGCGACGGTCGGAGGCAGCCCGGTGAGATCGAGCGTGACGCGGCGGATCAGCGTCGTGCGCTCCACCTCCGGCGAAGGGGAAAGGCCTTCTTGCTCGAGCCGCGCTAAGATGAAGCGATCGATGGGATTGCGGATTTCAGTTTGGGGACTGCGGATTTCCGGAAGCGCCGGTTTTTGCACCGGGACGAACGCCCAGTGCGGCTCGTAGCGGGCACCTTCCGCGATCCATCGGCCCAGCAAGTCCCTCTGTGCCGTGGTGAGCACTTTGTGACTCTTGGGAGGCGGCATCATGTCGTCCTTGTCGGTCGAATTGATCCGCGCCCAGACCTCGCTCTTTTTCAGATCACCCGGCACAATCGCCACCGCCCCGCTCTCCGTCTTTCCATAAGCACCTTCCGGCGTATCCAGGCGCAACTCCGCCTTACGCTGTTTCACGTCCCGCCCGTGGCAGGAGAAGCATTTGTCGGAAAGAATCGGCCGGATGTCCTTGCTGAAGGAGACCGGGGGCTGTTCAGCGGAGAACGCCGGCCACAGGCCCAGCAGTCCGAGCAGCAGAGCGGTGAGGGGCGAAAGGGTGGGTTTCATGGTTGTCGTTCCGGGCGTGTTTCTTGCGGCTGAACAGCCTGCCTCTTGTCGGCAACGTCTCATCCTTTCGGTAAAAACCCACTGTCTTCATAGTCGCCGCCATGAAAGGTCAGAATCCGAGAATTCTTACCATTTCCGTTCTGGATCACGGCTGCTTCCCCTGACCGAGCAGCCGCTGTAGAGTCTCGGGAGGAAGACCGGCTGGAGTTTGCTCCCGGGGGCCGGCGTTGGGAATGGAGGCGTGGGTCACGGGAGGGGGGTGGGAAGGGGGCCGGCCTTCAAGTGGGAAACAAAGGAATTCTGCGCGGCAGGCCTCTTTGCCTGGAGGGAGTTCACCATTGGCCACTCTGGCCACTGGCGAGGCTCTCCAGACCGCCTCGCGGTGTTCATCTCACCCGCAGTGGAAGTCGATCCGGCGGAGGGTCAGCGTCTTGGGTTGGTTGTGAAGCCGGCTCGATCGACTGCGAAATCCGCTCGATGAAGAGCGGCATCAGCCTGGCCGCGCCCTGAGTGACCGTGTTGTGATCGAAGTCCTTGAGTTCGTGAAACTCGACTTCCGGATGCTCCAGATTGCGCAAGGTGGCAAAGAGGAGTTCATTTTCCTCGACCCGGCATTTGAACTCGATCCGGCGGTCGCCGAGGATCAGGCATATTGGCGGGAGGTTCTTGGAAACATGATGCAAGGGCGCGAATTCATCGATCACCGGCCGCAGCGACGGACCGGGGATGCCCCGAAGCTCCTTCACATGAAAATGCGTGGTGGCCTGGGCGCTCACCGGGATGAGGCCCGCGATCGATTGCGGCGTCAGGCCATGCGGCTGGAGCCACCTGGGGTCCATGCCGACCATCGCCGCGAGATACCCCCCCGCCGAGTGGCCGCCGATAAAGACCTTCTTGGTATCACCGCCATAGTGGGCGATGGTTTTTATCGTCCAGGCGACAGCCGCTGCAGCATCCTCGATGAACTCCGGACATTTGGCCTGCGGTGACAAACGATAGCCCGCGGCGACGAGCGCGACTCCTTGTCCGTCGAATGTCGGCATCCCCTTTCGCCCGCCCGTCAGGCCGCCGCCGTGAAACCAGACGAGAGTCGCAAAGCCGGGCCGTGTGGCCGGGTGGACGATGTCAAGAAGGCAGCGCTGGTCGGGGTCAGCGACCATCGCCTCGGGCGGGTGATAGGAAATCCCGGAAACCGTCACGGTTTCGGCGGAGTCCCTCGCGTGGAGCCCCGCCAGAGAGAGAGCAATATAGAACAGCAAGGCGGCCGTGAAGGGTTTCATGGGCATGGTGGCGGGTCTGGATGGCAAGTTCCATTGTAGCTCAGATTGGCGGATCCATGCATTCGGATTCATTTTTTTCACAGCCGCCCCACAGGGGAAGAGGAAAAACGGGCTGGCGGCGGTCCTGAACCCTGCCCCACGGTAGGGGATGAAAACAAAAACCAAACCGCACACGCCGACGATGCCGCTTTGATTCTTGTTGAAAAAATCCGGTTTTTTTGCGCTATAACACTTGCACAGTGCAATTGATGCAGACAAGGCTTTCAAGGATTAGCTGTCGAACCATCAAATTCTCCGGACGACAACATGTAACAGGATTGCGCTCAACGGCAGCCACCACAGGGGAAATTCGAAAACGACCACCGGCACGACAAGAATGGCCAAGACAACGGTTAGGAGAGTGGCCCAAATCAAAGGGCAAAGTTTTGAGCAGATGACGATGGGTGCTGACCGGTCGGGTTGGACCAGCTTTGAGAGCGGGGCTGCGTTTTCATCACCGAGAGCAAAGCGAGCGAGAACCTCAAAATTCTCCCGCACCAACGCTGCGCTGTGTGAGCCGTCAATAAACCTCACTGCGTATCGCTGTCCTTCGTTGTCTGTAAATCCGTTGTGGCCCGCACTGCCCAAATCGCCTTTTGGAAACAGCTCGAAAACTGCAGGGAAAATAGCAACCACCCAATCCTTCGTCGCGACATAGTTCTGGATACGGTCGATTCTTTTGTCTCGGAGCATTGCATCCCACGGGAACCACCGTGGGACGACGCTCCCCGCGAATACGACTTGGTCGAAAAAGCAAGCCCGATAGCGTTGGAGCGCGCTCGCGAGCAAGTAAGTTCCGTTGCTATGCCCGACAAAACTTATGCGAGCGTTTGGATACCGCGCCAATGCCTCTGTGAACTGATCCATGAACCATCTCACGTTATCCTGCCGTTCTGGCTGCAAGAGAAAACCAAGCATTGGAAAATACCCGTAGCTTGAGATGACTGTTTTAACCTTTTCCCCTGCCAGTGAACCAATCCGCTCTGCATGTTTTGCCACCTCGGCCGTCCAAAAACCGTAGTCGCGAATGCCGTGCATAATGAAAACGACACGATGTACTGAATAGTCCCTTTCAAGTGGAGGCAAATCATCGGATTGAAGAAGTTGGGTGTCCATCCGCAGGCAGTCGACAAATACCTGCCTGCGGACGACGCCTGTATCACCTGAGAAGTCGATTGCGTTTGCGTGCCCAGTGTCAGGGACATCCTTGTAGATGAACTCAGCCCCACTCTGCACATCGACATTGTCTTCTTGTTCGACGATGTCGTCCACTGTCCCCAGGAGTTGAATCGTTGGGGGGATGCGTTGGCGATTCCGACTGAGGTTTATCCACTGTATCCGAAGGTTCACGACAAAGGGAGCACCCCTCCGAGCGCTGTTGATAAGTTTTGCAACCCGAAACCAACGGTGCAGATTCGCCGCAAGCCGAAACGAAAACCATTTCCACCCAGGCATGTGACGCGGCCGTTGCTCAATCTTCCAGCCACGATTCGTTCCGGCCATCAGTATGATACGCTCCACAAGTCGCGGCCACGCCTTCGGCGCAGAGCGTAGCGGCCCAGGTTCATCCTGATTCTGGCAGCAGGCCCAAACGAAGGCTTTCCTTACGAGCAAAGCTCCGAGACTGTGCCCCACCAAAATGATGCGTTCATAGCCGCCTCCTTGCTGGGTTCGTCGTTGTAATGCCCCCTCGATAAGGCGCACGAGTTCTTCTGTAATTCGCAGTGGGTCAGCAGAGGAAAATGCTCCCGCCGGGTATTCCGGTATCAGAAGATCTGCATCGGGGAGCGTTTCTGCAACGGCTTGACGCACATGCCCCATTTTCGCAGTAGAACTCCTCCACGCATGAATAATGACGACGAGTTCGCGTGACTGTCCTCTTGCTTGAGTTTCGGTGTTTTTCAGAACCATAGGCGTCCAGCGCAGTGACACCTCACGCCTTCGCGTAAAGCGCGCTGCGCTTCTCCGTGAACTCGAGTCGGGCTTTCGATGGCGCGTTGTCGCGGTATGGCGACGCGGGATGGCCTTTGGCGAAGTCGGCGGCGTGCGCGACGATCTTGTCGGCAATGACGCCGTCTTTCACGTCCTTCTTGTTCGGTAGGCCGGGGTGTTCCTTGGGCGTGGTGTCGCAGAGCATGGCGCAGCCATACCAGCCAGTCATTGCCGCCCCATTCGAGTTGCTTGACCCTGTTTTCTTCGATCATGTGCAGGGGCAGGTTGCCCGGGCTTTCGTTCATGACTTGCAGGCCTTTGGCCCACGCGCGCTCGGTTCGGATAGGAATTTCCTTCCGGGGGTCGGCACTGGGAATGGAGGCGTGGGTCACGGGAGGGGAGGAAGGGGTCTTGGGGGAGGGCGGGAGTGAAAGGGGTGGAAGACGGGGGT
>JBJXFS010000062.1:0-13272 GCA_046155625.1 Verrucomicrobiales bacterium
CCCCTGCGACCCGTCCCCCGGAAGTGGCCGCAACCCCACCTCCCGAGCCACCGCCCGCCACGACCCCGCCGGAAAGCGCCAGCTCGCCGAACCAACCCAAGCCGACCCCCACCGCAGTGCCCACACCCGCGGCCCAGGCCCCAGCCGCCGCCACCACAGGGAAGCTGCCAGCCAACTTTTTTGCCACCAAGATCAAGCCAGTCCTCGATTCAAAATGCGTCGACTGCCATGGGGCGAGCAAACAAAAAGGCGATCTGCGCCTCGATTCGGTGGCCGCCATCAAGCATGGGGCCGGGCACCCTGTGGTGGTGGCCGGCGACATCGAGCTCAGTTCCTTGTATCAACGCCTGATCACTCCCGACGACGAGGACCTCATGCCTCCCCGGGACAAGGGTGGACCACTCGCCCCCAATGTTATCGCACTTTTCAAGACGTGGATCCGAGCAGGCGCCGACTTCGGCGACGGTGCCAGCACGGCCAGCCGCACCCCAGCCGCACCCGCCAGACCGGGTGGCAAATTGGAAGAAGAGAAGAGCCGCACATTGCCCGCCCCTCCCGCCGGTGTAGTCAACCGCCTGACCGAAGGTGGCGCGGTGATTCGCCCGATGTCTGCTAATGGCGCCCTCCTCGACATCAACCTGACTCACTTCGAGGCCGGCCCCGTCAATGTCGCCGACCTCGTCCCCATCGCCAAAAACATCCTGGCCCTCGACCTCACCCGCACCCGCCTCAAGGACGCCGATCTCGCCCCCATCGCCGACATGACGAACCTCGTGCGCCTCGATCTCAAACGCAATGCCCTCACCGATGCTGCCCTCGTCCACCTCAAGGGGCTCGCTGAACTCGAGTCGCTCAACCTCTTCGACACCCAAGTCACCGACGCCGGCCTGGATCATCTCACCGGGCTGAAGCGCCTCCAAAAAATCTTCCTCTTCAACACCAAGGTCACTCCCGCCGGGGCCGACAAACTGCGCAGCGCCATCCCCGGAGTCGTGGTGAACCTCGGCGAGTGAGCGGTGGCACAACGTCACGGCTGATCCTGAACGACGCCCCCACTCTGGGATCGACAAACGAATCGCCTTGGAGAATGGTCGGCCCGTATTTCACGACACCGGCCTGTCCATGGTTTCCCCAACAATCCTGCGCCATCTCCACAGCACCCGCCAACACGGGGCGAGTGATTTGTTCCTGGACGAAGGCGGCCCGCCTCGCGTCAAGCTGCACGGTGCCGTGCAGGAGTTGCAAGAACCGGCCGTGACGCGCGCCGACCTTGCGGGCTTTTGGCTCGCCTGCGGTGCCGATCCCGAGAAGGATAACGACTACGACGCCAGCTACGCGCTTGAGGAAGGCGCTCGGTTCCGCGTCTCGCTCTTTCGCCACAGCGGCCGGCTTGGCGCCGCGATGCGCGTGATCAAAGTTCAGGTGCCGACCATGGATAGCCTCGAGCTTCCCGAGCATGTGCTCATCCCCTGGTTGCAGCGCCGGTCCGGCCTGATTTTGGTCACGGGTGCCACGGGATCCGGCAAGTCGACCACCCTGGCTTCCTGCCTCGAGTGGCTCAACTCGCACTACCAAAAACACATCATCACCCTCGAAGACCCCGTTGAGTATCAGTTTACCAGCCGCCATTCGCTGTTTACCCAGCGGGAAATCGGCACCGATACCAACTCCTTTCCCCGTGCCCTCCGAGCCGCACTGCGTCAGGCCCCCGACGTCATCCTGCTCGGCGAAATTCGCGATGCCGAAACCGCCTTCACCGCGCTCCAAGCGTGTGAAACCGGTCACCTCGTGCTCAGCACGCTGCACAGCACCGACTGCGTCGACACCCTCGAGCGCCTCAACACGATGTTCCCCGACCGGGAGCGGCACAGCGGGCTGCTCCTCCTCTCGATGCAATTGGTCGGCATCCTCAGCCAAATCCTCCTCCCGCGTGCCGGAGAGAAGGGCGGCATGACGGTGCTGTGCGAATACATCGAAAATTCGGGCGCCACCCGCCCGTGGATCCGCATGGAAAAACTCCCGGAAATCCGCGACCACCTCAACCGCAGCCAGACCACGGAAACCCAATCGTTCCTCCGGGCGTTGCTCGCCGCTCTGCGCGAAGGCCGCATTACCGAGGAAACCGCGCTCGCCGCCGCCCCCAATCCGGGCGACCTCCAGCGCGCTCTCCGCGGATTGATCTGACCCATTTCACCCCCACTCATCGCATGTCCGACATCGTCGACCTTCTCACCGCCACCCGCAACGCCGCCGGATCCGATCTCCATCTGGCCGTGGGTGCCCCACCGGCCGCTCGCGTCGATGGCGTGCTCAAACCGCTCCTGGACACCGACCTCGCACCCGAGGACACCAAAGCCCTGATCTACGGCACCTTGACCGATGCCCAACGAGCCCGCTTCGAACAGCAATGGGACATCGACTTCGCCGTTCACGTTAACGGGGTCGGCCGCTTCCGCGGCAACGCCCACATGGTCCGCGGCGCCATCGAAGCCGCCTTCCGGTTCATTCCGGAAGAAGTCCCCGGCCTGCTCAGCCTCGGCCACGGCGAAGCCGTGCTCGACTTGTCGGACTCCCGTGCCGGACTGCTGCTCGTCACCGGTCCAACCGGTTCGGGCAAGACCACGACACTGGCCGCCATGGCCGAACGCATCCTCTCCAACCGATCCTGCGTGCTCGTCTCGATCGAGGATCCCATCGAATACATCTTCACCCATCGCTACGGCATTGCCAAACAGCGGCAGGTCGGCGATGACGCCAAGTCATTCTCCTCCGCCCTGCGCGCGGCGCTTCGTCAGGATCCCGATGTCATCCTCGTCAGCGAAATGCGCGATCCCGAAACCATCGCCACCGCCCTCACCGCCGCCGAAACGGGACACCTCGTCATTTCCACCCTGCACTCGGTGGACGCCACCAAAGCCATTGACCGGTTGGTCGACGCCTTCCCCGGCGATCAGCAGGGCCAGATCCGTTCGCAAGTCGCCGGCGTGCTCGTCGGAATCATCGCCCAACGACTGATCGTCCGCAGCGATGCTCCCGGCCGCGTCCTGGCCAGCGAAGTCATGAAGGCAAATTCCGCGGTGCGCGCGGTCATCCGCGAAGGTCGCGCCGAACAGCTCCCAGGTCTCATCCAAATCGGCGCCTCCGAAGGCATGCACACCATGGACGATTCGCTCGCCCACCTCCTGTGCCACGGGCACATCGCCTTCGACGAAGCCCTCAGTAACGCCCGCGACCCCGCCTACGTCGCCGCCCGATTCAAAGATCACGCCCAGTCACAGTCGAAAAAATAAGCGTCACCGGCGTATTCAGCGCCATCGTCCAAGGCACATCAAAATCCCCCATCCATAGCCCACCCTCGCCCTTCCAAACGCCGTCATCTCCGTCACGGTCTCTAACGGTGCTTCTATTGTCGCCTTCCCCCTCATCCCCACCTGCCCCCGTCAAAAAAGTAACCGATGCCGTCGAAGCCCACCCAACCCCGAGACAGCACATTCCTATGATAAATCTAGAGAGCTTTTCCAAAAATCGAAGGACTCACAACAAAGCTCATTTATAATAATAAAATCGATGCTGCGCCTGATAAGGTATAAAACAATAGTTATTTCTAGCAAGCAAAATTACTAAAATTATTTCGGCTTTGCCCTTTTCACAAATTCCCTGTCACTTTGTGTGGGCTCCCCATGTGGAATCTGTTGTGAAATTGGGCGCCAGGGTGGAGGGTGGGAAGGATGGCGGACGAGGCGGATCAGATCGGGGCTGGGGCGGAAGCGGGACGTGGTCGCGAAGAGGCCGCGGCGCTGTGTGATGCGGCGGCCGGGGATGTCGCGGTGGGGGATTTAGAGGGGGCGAGGGAGAAATATGGCCGGGCGGCGGAGCTCGATTCGGCGTGTTTTGACGCGTGGCAGGGTCTGGGGATGGTCCTGATGAAGATCGGCCGGCTGAAGGAGGCGATTGGGGCGGGTTTGATGACGACGACACTGCGGCCGAACGATTTGCTGGCATGGACGGCACTTTCCCAGATGTATGTTCGCGACGGCCAGATTGCCGAGGCGGAAGACGCGAAAGGCAAGGCGCGCATTTTGTCGCTGGGGGGCAAGGTGGTCAGGGAGGCATGATCCCCGGCTCGCTTTCGTGTTTTGAGGTTTGCCTTTTCGGGCTATGACTGAGGCGGGGTAGACGGCTGCGATGGGAGTAGGACCAATGTCGCCACGCCCGCCGAGGACCCCCAGCCATCAACGAGATTGAAACCATTCTTCCTGACCACCGCCATCGATTACCCGAATGCCGCACCGCATTTGGGGCACGCCTATGAGAAGGTGCTGGCCGATGCGATCGCACGGCATGTCCGCCGGACCGGGCGGCCAGTTTATTTCCTGACCGGACTCGACCAGCACGGGCAAAAAGTCCAGCAGACCGCGGAAAAGGCCGGCATTTCCCCCGCGCTCCACGTCCAGCAGACATCGAAATTGTTCGCCCAACTCTGGGGCTCGCTGGGAATCAGCCACGATGCGTGGATCGAGACCACTGACGAGCGGCACAAGTCGGTGGTGCGGTCGCTCTTGCAGCGGCTGTACGATGCCGGGGAGATTACCAAGGGCCTCTACCGCGGCTATTACAGCGTCCGCCAGGAGCAGTACATCACGGCCAAGGAGCGCCGCGAGGATGGGACTTTCGGGCCGGAATGGGGCGAGGTGGTGGAACTCGAGGAGGAAAACTGGTATTTCCACCTCAAGAACCACCTGCCGTGGCTCCGCCAGTTCCTAAGCTCCCACCCGGAAACCGTCTTTCCCGAAAGCCGGTTGCGCAATCTAGTCCAGGCGGTCGAGGACACCGCGGGGGCCGACTTGTGCATTTCGCGCCCCAAGTCCCGACTCCGTTGGGGCATCGAACTGCCCTTCGATCCCGATTTCGTCTGCTACGTCTGGTTCGACGCCCTGACCAATTACCTGAGCGGCGCCGGCTGGCTCGATGGGTCCTGGGATGACGGCGGCCCGGGCTTCGCCGAGCTTTGGCCCAACGACTGCAACGTGATCGGCAAGGACATCTTGGTGCCGGCCCACGGGATCTATTGGCTCACCATGCTCCATGCCGCCGGCTTCGCCGACGAACAAATGCCCCGATTCCTCGTCCATGGCTGGTGGAATATCCGCAACCAGGCCGGCGAAAGCGAAAAAATGAGCAAGTCGCTCGGCAATGTGGTCGATCCGCAGGCATTGGTCGACTCGCTCGGCCCGGACCCACTGCGGTACTACCTGCTCAGCGAAATCGCCACGGGCCAGGACGCCGATTTTTCCAACGACCGCCTCATCGTCCGCAACAACACCGAACTCGCCAACGGGCTCGGGAACCTGCTCAATCGCGCCCTCAACATGTCCCATCGCTACTGCGGAGGCATCGTCACGCGCGGGCCGTATGACGACCCGCTGCTCGCCGAATTGCGCGAAACCGTCACCAACCTGCCCAACCACTATCTGGCCGCGCTGGAAACCTGGCAGTTTAATCGCGGTCTGGAAGCCGTGTGGACCGTCATCGACGCGGCCAACCGTTTTATCGAACGCACCGAGCCATTCAAACTCGCCAAGGATCCGACTCAAGCTGAGCGTGTGACCGGCATCATGCATCATTTATGCGAGACACTTGCCCATGTCTCCGTCTTCCTCGAACCCGTCATCCCCCAAGCCATGGCCGGACTGCGCGCTCAACTCGGCTGGGAACCAAACCCCGCATTCACTTATCGCGAGCTCCTCTGGGGGATCATCCCGGATGGACACGCCCTCGGCAAAGCCTCGCCGTTGTTTCCCAGAATCGAGCCGCCAGCCAACGCGCCCTGATCGCCCGAGGGCCGGATCGGGACACGCCGCGCGTCAATAACCGATCAGTCCGGTAGGCAATCATTGTAGTCGCTCCAATTTTGTAAAATCTTTCGCGGCACAGTGTGGGAAATGTAGTCGCGCCGCTTCCTATTTTTTACAATATTGGCAAATACGCTTGTCGGAGAATTGGCCGCGGCCTATCGTCACCTTCCCCCTCCTTGCGAGCGGGTTTCCGTCGATGGCACGAGCCGGACCATCGACGGCGAGGACACATGCCGGTTCATAAAATTTTGAATATCAACTTATTCTAGTTGCCGGGGGACAACTGAAATCATGAACGCACTCGATGGTCTATGGGAAAGTATTTGCGATAATGTACGACGCGGCCTCAGTGCCGATGCCTTTCAGCGTTGGTTTGCGCCAGCGCGTTTGGTGGAGGCCGGTGAGGAGACGCTGACACTGGCAGTTCCGAACAGCATCCAGCAGTTGTGGATCGAATCGAACTACGCGTCGCTTCTCCAGGACGCGATCATTGTGACGCTGGGGGATCGCCGCGCGGTCCGGTTCCGCGTCGAGATGAATGGGATGCCGACCGATCGAACCACCGGGGCGGGGACCAGCGGATCTGATGGATCGCGGGCGGTGCTGAATGGCGATGCTCGATTGCACTCGAAAGCCACCCCCGTCGGCAAAAATGGTGTGAGGCACGTCAATGGGTCCGCTCTCACCGCGGTTGCGGCCTCCCGACAGGCGGGGCTTGGCGGCCACCCGGTGGAAAGCACCGGTGGATTCAACGCCCGCTATGTTTTCGAGAATTTTGTGGTGGGCAGCAGCAATCAATTTGCGCACGCCGCGGCGCTGGCGGTGGCCGAGAACCCCGCCCGCATTTACAACCCGTTGTTCATCCACGGAGGTGTGGGACTCGGCAAAACCCACCTCATGCAGGCCATCGGCCACCACATTTTGGCCCATCGAAAAAAGGCCCGTGTCGTCTACGTGTCGAGCGAACATTTCACCAACGAGTTCATCGACGCCATTCAGCAAGGCACACTGCCCAAGTTCCGACGCCGTTACCGGCAGGCGGATGTCCTGCTGATCGACGACGTTCAGTTCTTTGTCGGCAAGGAGCGGTCCCAGGACGAATTCTTTCACACGTTCAATGCCCTCTTCGACGGCCATCGCCAAATCGTCATGACCAGCGACCGGCCGCCGAGTGAGATGCAGAAGCTCGAGGCCCGGCTTGTTTCGCGCTTTGAGTGGGGCATCGCGGCGGAGATGCAGGTTCCCGATGTCGAGACGCGCACCGCCATCCTCCGCAAGAAGATGGCCAACCTTCAGGTCACGCTGCCCGACGAGGTAGTGCGGTTTCTGGCCGAACGAATCAGCAACAACGTGCGCCGCCTCGAAGGATCGCTCATGCGATTGGCCAGCTTCGTCTCCCTCTCGAGCGAAAAACTCACCCAGCCCCGCGTCGAAGATTTGCTGCGCGACCTGCTGCAAGAGGACGCACGGGACCAAGTCACCATCGACAAGATTCAACGGGTGGTCGCCGAGCACTATGACGTGCGCCTGGCCGACATGACGAGCAAACGGCGCCCCGCCTGCATCGCCTTTCCCCGGCAGGTGGCCATGGCCTTGGCGCGCGAATTGACCCGGTCGTCGTACTCCGAAATCGGGAACGCTTTCGGCGGTCGCGATCACGGCACCGTCATGCATGCCTGCAAATTGATCGCCTCGCGCATGACCGATGACCCGAAAATCCGCAGCGTCATCATGCTGCTGGAATCGCGGCTCAAATCTTGAGCCGCCGGATTCCGCTTGCGCCGCCCCCCGGCGGTGCGCTATATACCGGGTTGCCGCTGGATCTCGAGTGATCATTTGATCATCCAAACGATTATTGTTGTTGCCGATGCTTCGCCGCCATTTCCGCCGCCCGCGCACCCCCCGCTGGCTGACCGCACTCCTCCTCCCCGCCGCCACTCTGGCTTGGTTCGTGGTGTCCGCCGCCGCCACCACCAACCTGCCTCCACGGCCGAAAGTAACCGCCTCCTCCACTCAGCCCAAAAATGGCGGGGCGAAATCCGGCACCGCCCAGTCCGCTTCACCAAAGTCCAGTTCGGTCAAGTCCGCCCCCAAATCCACAGCCACCGGGCGGCCACCGATCGATATTTACGAACCGATTCTCCCCACGACCGCCAAGCGGCTGAACCCGGACCTGATCATCCGTCAGAACCCCGCGGCGGCGGCCCGCGCGCAATTGCCGGCGGTTTATGCCCCGACGCGCCCGCGCGCCGGCCTGACGCGCTACCCGTGGAAGACGGACATAGTCACCACCGTGTTTTGGATCGGCGAGCCGTCCACCGGCGTCACCGCCGCCTGCAACACCAAGAGCTCCTGGGACACCGCATGGCAAATCACGTACGGCGGCTACGACGATCCGGATCCCTCGACCAGGCAATGGGACTTCAGCCCCAAGGCCTTTCAGCCCAAGCAGAACCCGTTTTACATCGCCTTGCCTTTCAACGATGTGACCAATCCGGAGATCGCGCCCAAAGTGGTGCCGTGGTTCGCCAGCACCAAGCAGACGTCGCGCTACGACAGTACCCTCAAGGGCCGTTGGGTAGTCATCCGGCTCGGGAAAAAGCTCTGCTATGCCCAATGGGAAGACGTGGGGCCATTCGAAACCGACGACTGGCAGTACGTTTTCGGGAAAAACCCTCAGCCTAAAACCGTCATGAACAACGGCGTCGGGCTCGATGTCTCCCCAGCCGTGCGCGATTACCTCGGCCTGGTCAGCGGCGTGCGGTGCGATTGGCGGTTCTGCGAGACCTCCGAAGTCCCCGACGGACCCTGGCGGAAATTCGGATCGAACAATCCATTCGTAAAATCAAAGGACCGCCAGCTGGCCGACCGCATCTCCCGCATGGCTGAACTCGAACGCCAGCGCGACGAATGGCTCAAGAGCTCGCGTTCGACCGTGATCGGCTATTGAGCGGCCTGGACCCTCCCACGCATCGCTCATCCTTCTGCCGCCACCGGTGGGCGCCTGTCCTCGGCTTCCCACGGGGGCCCTCTCTCCTTCGGGAATCCGGCCACTTGACCCAGCGGGCCGACTGCGCCCCATTCCCCGATGGCTCTCGACATCATTTCCTCCGTGGCCGGCACCGCCGTCCACGTCACCGGCAACGACATCGATACCGACCGGATCATCCCGGCCCGGTTCATGAAGTGCGTCACCTTCGACGGGCTGGGCGAATTCTTCTTTTACGACGTGCGAAAGCATGCCGACGGCACCGACAGGCCGCATCCGCTGAACGACCCGTGCCATGCCGGAGCCAAAATCCTCATTACCGGCGCCAATTTCGGCTGCGGATCCTCCCGCGAACATGCTCCCCAAGCGCTCTACCGCTTCGGACTGCGCGCCGTCATCGCCGAAAGTTTCGCGGAAATTTTCTTCGGCAATTGCGTCACGCTCGGCATCCCGTGCGTCACCGCCACCCATGAGGACGCCGTGACGCTCGGCCGACTCGTCGAGGAAAACCCCGCCCTCCCCGTCGTCGTCGATGTCGAACGCAGCCGCGTGTTTTACGGCCTCGACGGCGCGAGACATTTCCCCGTGCAAATCCCGGAGAGCGCCCGCGAGGTGCTTCTCAATGGAAAATGGGATCCCATCGCCGATCTCCTCGAAGGAGAAGCCGCCGTGGCCGCCACCGCCAACGCGCTGCCGTACATCGCCCGCTGACGGCCGCCCCCGTTGCCAACTTCACAAGTAACGGGCAGTTTTCTTGATGCCCCAATGGCCCTGGGCAGCATCCGGTGGCGGCGGACAAAAAAATGACGACGACGGCCGACAGGCACCCGGTGCCCTGCCCCCACCGTACTTTTTTTTACCTCCAATCTTTTTGTCCAGGGCGACGGCGGGATGCCAAAATCCGGCTCCCCCAACTATTTGCTCCCCATTGTCGCCAAATATTTGTAAAATCACGAATTTGCATCCCCGAATGATCGTTCTACAGCGAGAACCCTTTGGAAATCTGACAAAAGTGCCCCATTATATTATATTGCTCGACGCCTCGCTCGATTCTCCCTGACCCACATCTAATCCGCAGCCCATTTCATCGCTCCGCCCCCGCCATGAACGCCATCGCCGCCGCCACTCCCAGTGCTTTTGCCCACGTAGGCATGGCGGGAACCGCGGCGGCACCAGGCAGCCCGATCGCCGCCGAGGCCGCACCCGAAGCCCCGGCCAAAATCGAGCGGCTCGGCCCCACCGGCCAGGGACCAAGCCGCAAAGGTGCGAAAGATCTCATCATCGAGCGGTTCGAGCAGAAATTCATGCTGCACCCGCGACTGGTGGCGCCCGTCCGCGAGTTCATCCGACCGTTCTGCATCCCCGACCCCAACGGCCGCGGCGAAATCCCCGAATACATCGTTACCACCCTGCAGCTCGACACGCCGACGATGGATCTCGCCCTGGCCAAGGAAAGAAAGGCCTTTTCCCGATTCAAACTGCGCATCCGCACCTACGGCACCGACGCCCCGCCCAAAGCCCCGATCTTTCTGGAAATCAAGCGCAAGGTCGGCAACGTGATCATCAAGAGCCGAGCCAAACTCAATCGCGCCACTTACCACGAAAAGACCGTCACTCACCCGGACACCGCCGCCCTGCTCAAAAGCCCCAAGGACAATGCCGTCCAGCTCGAATTCTGCCGCGTCGCCAACGAGATTGGCGCCCGGCCGAAAATCTTGATCCGATATATCCGCGAAAGTTATTTTGGCGCCAACGACGACTATGCCCGCATCACGTTCGACCGCCGCATCAGCTACCGCCGTACCCGCGATTGGCTGCTTCCAGGCCCCGAAGTCGCAGAATGGAAATATTGGCGCCCCATGGATGTTCAAGAGGCGTTCCGGCGCGACTATCCGGCTTATATTTTCGAGTTGAAATCGATGCGCGACTCGCCCACCTGGATGCTTGAGACCATCGAACGCTTTAACCTCGTAAACACCGGGTTTTGCAAGTATGCCACCGCTTGGCGCCTCGAAACCCTCCAACGCGGCTTTACCTACACCATTGAAGGCGCGAACACCACGTATTGACAGCGCCCCCAGCGCCTGCTCTTACTGGCCCCGCTTTCTTGCCGCCACCCGGCCATCGCCTTGGCTGCCGGACCAAGCGTTCATGTTTTTCGCTGATGCAACCCATACAACTAGACCCGCTCTTTAACGCTCTTGGCTCCACACGCTCCCTTGAGCCGTTGGAAGCGTTTTATTCGCTGTGCGTGTCATTCATTTTGGGACTGGTTCTGGCCAATATTTACCGGTGGACCCACCAGGGATTTTCTTACGCTCGGTCGTTCCTCCACACGCTGGTTCTGGCCACCATCGTCGTCTGCATCATGATCATGGCCATCGGCAACAACATGGCCCGCGGTCTGGGCATCCTCGGAGCCATGGCCTTCGTCCGGTTCCGCACGCCGATTCGAGATCCCCGCGACATCATCTTTCTCTTCGCCGCACTGGCCGTCGGCATTTCCTGCGGCGCCCAGGTCTTCATGATCGGAATTCTGGGGACTCTATTCTTCTGCTTCGCCGCCATGTTCCTGGCGTGGTCGCCCTTCGCTTCGCGCCGTGAATTCGAAGGCCTGCTTCGCTTCATGCTCCCGGCCGGCGGACGCGGCATCGAACGCCTCAACGAGATCGCCAGCCAGTATTGCGCGTCCTGCGAAATGATCGCCATGCGTGAAGCTATCCAAGGCGAAGTGCTCGAATATTCCTACCAAGTCCGCCTGCTCGACCCGTCGTATAAGGTCGACCTCGTCGACGCCGTGGCCAAAATCCCCGACATCTCCGAGGTCAGCCTGATCATGCAGCGCACCACTGTCGAAATCTGATCCAACCCCCGCCCCCAGCCCATCGCCACCGGAATGAGTGAATTCCACCCCAATCGAGTCAAACCGCACCGCCCCCGCCTCACCGTCCGGCGCCTGCTCAATTTCTGGCCATTCCTGGTCTGGGTCGCCGTGCTCGGGCTCGCATTCTGGGCGTATACCAAGGGCGTGCGCTTCGCCCGCATGAACGGTCTGGTCGACCCGATCCAGGAAGCCGTCGCCGCCGATGAAGATTCTCGCATTCACGAAATCCTGGTCAAAACGGGCACACCGGTCAAAAAGGACGATCCGGTCGTCCGCCTCGATACCGAGGTCATCGACGCCCGGATCACCAAACTCAAAGCCGCTATCCGAGCCGACTTGGAAGACCGGCTTCTCAACCACGAGCTCGACTTCGCCCGCGTCAAGTCTGAGTACCGCCGCATCCTCCGCGACCAGGCGTCCGACGACGGGGAACTCGCGGCGGTTCAAACCCAGCTCGAAAACTTGAACAACCTCCTCAAGGCTCAGACGACCCCGGAAGCCCGACGACTGATGGAAAACGCTTTGGCTGAAGTCATGAGCGACGCCCGCAAGGATGAATCCCGCCTCCTGGCGGTCACCCAGCTGTATCCGGATCAACTCAAGGAATTTAATGAGGATATCAAACGTCTGGGGGACGAAGTCACCAAACTGCGCGAAGCCATCAAGACCGACCCCGAATCGCTCGCCGCGGCCAATGGCGACCTATCCGAGTTGCAGGAATTGGAAGTGCTCAAAGAACGCAGCATTTTGCGATCCGGCCATGACGGGTTTGTCGACCGCGTGGAGCGCGACAACGGCGAGTTTGTGCTGAAGGGCGAAACGATCCTGCGGATCGTCGCCCATCCCGAGACCATCCGCGTGCTCTTGCCGAACGATCAGCTAGGCCAGGTCAATGTCGGCGACAAGGTCTGGGTGTCGTCGATCACCGATCGATACAAGTATTTCGAGTCCGAAATCCTCAATTTGTCACCGCGTGTCACCAACGCCCCCAATACAACCAGTCCGCTGCCCAACCAGGTGTTGCATGGGCAGGAGATCATTGCCAAGTATCCCAAGGATAGTGGTTTCATCCCGGGCCAGCCGGTCATCCTCCATACCGAAGAACCCGGCAGAATCCCCTTCATCACCCGACTCTTCGGCGGCCGCGGCCGCCCTGAACAATAGGCATGCTCTTTTCCGACACCGAGATGCGCGCCGCCATCCGATCCGCCCTGCCCGCCACTTCCTGGCGCCTCGCCGCCTCGGCCGCCTGCCTCGCTTTCACCGCCACCACGGCGTTGGCCAAGTCGCCCGGCGTCACCCCGCCGCCCAGCCGTCGGCCGGCCGCCCCCACTTCACCGACCGTGCCGGACACCGGCACGCCGAGGCCGCCGGAAACTGAGGCGCCCCCCAAGAAGGGCAAACCGCTCGACCCACCCAGGCCGGAACTGCCAGCCATTCCCCAAGCCCCAGCGGAGGGCCCACTCACCCGCAGCGACCTCATCCAGCTCGCCATCCAATCGCACCCGGACTTCTGGCGGTTCCGGGGGGAAGTAGCCTATTAC
>JBJXFS010000055.1:0-12862 GCA_046155625.1 Verrucomicrobiales bacterium
GCTTTTACCGCGCCGTCCGCTACGGTTGCGATTCCCCACCGCCACTACCGATCCACATCCATGCCCGACCAACCGCCCATGCCCGCGCCTGCCAGCTTCCCTTACAACCCGATCGTTCTCCCCAGTCCGGGATTTACGGTGTGGCTGCCAGGCCAGCGCCGCCGCCTGATCGGCGCCCCCGCCTCAGTTCCCGCCCCCACCGCCGCCGCCGCCCTACCTCCACAGCCCACCCTGGTTTTGCCGAGTCTCGGCTTTACCGTCTGGACAAAAAAACCTCTCCTGCCCCCGGCTCCAGCCCCCGCCACTCCGGCCGCTCCAGCTCCAGTCACTCCCGCCGCGCCGGCCAAGACACAAGTCGCAGCCGCCTCCCCAACGCCCAAACCCGCTCCAGCCCGTCCCGCCGCCACCGCGGCGCTTCAGACCCCCGCGGCTTCTGCTCCGCCCGTGGCTTCCACTCCCGCCAGACCAGCCCCAGCCCCAGCGGCTCGAGTCGTCTCCCTGCCAGGAAGTCAATTCACCCTGTGGACGCGGCCGGCCGCCGTCAAGCGCCCTGCTGCCGCGGCCAGCGCCGCCGCCGCCCCTGCCGCCGCGCGTCCATCCCCCACCCCGGCACCCGCCGCCGCACCGTCCTCGGGCCAACCTTTCTCGACCCGGTGGTTCGTGACCGCTGCCGTTCTGTTGGCCTTGGCGGGCTTGGTCTACGTCCTGGTTCAAAGAAACGGCCAACTCGAAAAAGAAAACCAGGCCCTCAGCGCCGGCGTGCGCAGCGCACAAGCCGCCCGCGTCGAAGCGGAATCCAAATCCGGCACGGAAATAGCCGCCCTCAAACAAGAACTCAGCAAGGCCCAGGCCGGAATTGCCTCGGTCCGCCAATCGGTCGTCAGCGCCGAAACCGCCGCCAAGTCAGCCGCCCAGAAAGCGGCCGAGGAAAAATCCGGTCTTGAGCAAAAGCTCACGGCGACCCAGCAGCAAATGACCGACATGCAGCGGGACTCGGCCGCGAAGATCGCGGAGGTCCAGAAAAACCTCGCCGCCGCCACCAAGGCACGCGACGAGGTCCGGAAGACCGCCGAAGCCCGCCAGTCCGAACTCGAGGCCAAACAGGCCGCTCTCGCCACTGCCGAAAATGCCGTCAAGTCGGCCAACGATCGCGCCGCGGCCCTCGAGAAAACCGCCGCTGAAGTCAACGCGCAGAACGAAAAACTCATGAAGGAGCAGGACGTCGTGCGCGCCGAAGCCCAGAAAGCCAAGGCCGCCGTCGAAGCCGCGACCCGCGACAAGGAAGAATTGCGCAAGTCGGTCGAGGCCCTCGTCACCACCATCAAGGAATTGGAGAAGTCACTGGAGGAGGCCAAAAAGGCCGCCGCTGCTCAGTAGATTGCCCCCGGGCTCTCCTGCCGGAGCCATGAAAGCGACGGCCCAGCGTCTACTTCGGCCGCTGGCCGCCTTGGTCACGTTGGTGTGGTTCGTTGTCTTCGTGATGGACGTCACCGGCCTCGGTCGCCACCGCGCTCTGCCAATGCCCGGCGGCGGCCGGAAATTCGAGGCGCGCGAAAACCGCTGGCTTTGGCACTTGCCGCCTCGGTATGCCCGTCATATCACGGAGCTGACGGGACAACTCACGGAGGACGGACTGCCCCTCGCCCGGACTTTCAGCCACCGGGAGGTCCGCCAGCATGGAGCCGGACGATTCCGCCTCCACGGCCGGTTGGTCAGCTTCTCCCCTTGGGACGATAGCGACCCAAACAAAAATGGTCGCCGCTATATCTTTCACGCGCCGCGGCCACTCAATCCGTGGCTCGTTTGGGGAGGCCTCAGTTTGGTTCTGGGAGCCCATGCACTGGTTCGGCATCACGCCCCGCCGGCGACTACCCGACGCATGGGATTTTTCGCCCGCCTGGCCGATGGCCAACCGTCACTGGGATTCTTTGCCTTGCTTCTGGGCGCCACGCTGGCCGCCCGCACGGCCTGGGTGGTCGCGCATCCCGAGCTCAACGACGGATTCATGATGGCCCGCGGCATGCCGTACAGCGACGCGTCGCTGTGGCTTGATATGACCCGCTCGATCGCGGATGGCCATGGCTTGAGCGGCCCGTCCGACGGCCAGCGGCCACTCTACCCCATCATGCTGGCCCCCTTGTTGGCAGCGGGCATTGACGGTGTTCTGGCGGCCCAAGGGCTGAACATCCTCCTCGGGGCGGCTGCGGCCGCGCTCTTTGGAGTGTTGATCGCGCAACTGGCCGGAGGCATGGCCGGGATCGCGGCTGCCGCCTTCGTCGCCCTGGGCGGCATGCAACTCCGGATGCTACCCCTGTCGATGAGCGAGACCTCTGGCTTGTGCCTCCTCATCGTCGCCCTGGCTCTGCTGTGGCGCGGAGCCCGCCGCCAGGGTCATCGAGATTTGGTGCTCGGCGGGGTGTTCTTCGGGCTGTCGAATTTGGCTTGTCCCTTCTCCCTGCTGGCGCTGCCCGTGGCGGGCGCCGTGGCCGCCGTTGGGAGCGGCCGTTTTCGGGATTTCCTCCAACGCGGTGCCTGGGTCGCGGTCGGCGCCTCGCTCGTCATCGTTCCGTGGCTCGTCCGCCAAAAAATGGTCCATGGCATGGCCACCATTTCACTCAATGGACCGCAAATGCTGTATGCCACCGCCTCCCCCAGCGGTAAATATGACGCCAATGTCGGCACGCCAGTCAAGGAGGCCGGAGCGGCGGGCGATCCGGGGCGCGAAGCCGCGGAATACGCTCGGCTTTTCCGGGAAGCGGTGCGCCGCAATCCCGTGCTCTACGGCCAGCGCGTTTGGAATGGCTTTACCTCCTGGTGGCTGAAATTCGATCCCCAACACCCCGCCCTGCTGCTCACCCTGATCCTTCCGTCAACGGCCCTCGCCCTGACCCGCTGGTGGCAGGGGGCGGGAATCGGAGCCCTGCTCGCCGCCGCGTTGGCACCTCCCCTCGTGCTGGCCGCCGCACGATTGGATGGCGCATGGTGGGTGCTGCTGGCGGTCGCCGGAGCCATGGCCACCACCGACCGGCGCTGCTGGCGGCTCACCGGCCTTGCGATCGCCATTGCCCTTGGCTGCGCCGCCATGAACGGCCTGACCAGCGGCGCCCTCGCCAACCGCCTTTGGGTCATGGCCGATTGGTCAGTCGTCGCCCTCGCCCTGCTCGCGCTCCATCACGGCATCCAATCCGCCGCCGCCTGGCGCGCCCAACCGGACTATCCGCTCTCACTCCCACTGCCCGCACCCGATCTCGAGACCACCGTGCCCAGCCTCAACCCAATGGCTTGGGCCAGCGTCGCCTGGATCGTCGGCAGCGCTTCTTTCGTCGCCGTCCTGGCGCTGCGCGGACCGATTCCCGCTCCCCACTGGCCTCCCGTGACACTCGAATCCATTCACGCCACCACCACCACCACTCTGGAACGATTGGATCTCGCCCATCGATTGCCCCCTGACAGCTCATCGTTGTGGGTCCATCCTGTTCGCCTCGCCCCACACCGCGCTTTCCTTCCCGCCCGCCACGCCATCGGCCACTGGAGCCGCGCTTTCACCCCGCGCGCGGAGTCACGCACCGTGGCCATCGCCACGACCCCCCACCAACAAGCCGCCACCCTGCAAATCCCGGGCAATGCCCGCGGCCTGCCCGCAGGCCCCTGGCTCGCCATCGGATTCATGAACCGCGATCCCAACGCCTTCCTCGGCGCCGAGACCGAATTGATCGAAGTCCTCGCCCTCTGGCCCCTCGACCCCTCAGGCCTCCCCGGCCCCGCCGATCAGGCGCACTTCTTTTCACCTCCCGCCGCCACCCGCACCCTGATTCCGCAACCACCAGACCACTCACCCGGCAGGTGAAAGGCAGCGGTGTAGTAACGCCTTGGCCATTTCTGTCATTTGTGATTCCCTCCCGGTTCTTCGCACAAGAACCCGGACGCTCGCCTGGGTGGTTTCAAGGGCGTTTTTCCCAGGCCGTTGGCCCGGGCTGCTATGGTACCGGGCCGTTGGCCCTGCTGAGGCGGCCGCACCTGTAGCCTCCCAACAATGGTGAGGAAGGGCCGATTGTTCGAGTCCTTGGTGCACATGGATCGCACACGGGGAGTCGAGGACGAGGACGAGGACGAGGACGAGTGGCGCAAAGGATTGAAGGTTGATGCTGACGAACCATCGCGCGGGCGGAAAAGGCCTGTCCACGATGCTTGAAATCGTCCTCGTCCTCGTCCTCGTCCTCGTCCTCGTCCTCGTCCTCGTCCTCGTCCTCGAAAAATCCGCTCCGCTCACCACCCTGCCACCCACGCCGGTCGCTCACTGCCCTGCCACCCACGCCGGTCGCTCACCGCCCTGCCACCCACGCCTGTAACTCTCCACTGTCCATCGCGCCCCGCCCGTTTCGGGCTGATTACCAAGGGCTGATTTTCGCTCCCCCTTCCTGCCCCTTCCCGCCCCTTCCCCCTTCCCCCTTCCCCAGCCCCCGACCGCCGACCGCCGACCGCCGCACTTTCCGCTTCCCACTGGCACGTTTCCCGCTTTATAGAGACGGCCCACACCATGGGTGCCTGTGTTGTTGAGTTGGCGCGGGGGGTGAGGCACGAATTGCCAGACACCGCCATTTTTGGTCGTCATGAAGACTCGACCATCCGGCTTCCGGATGTGCGGGTGTCGCGCCGTCATGCCATGATTCGAAAGCAGGACGAGGACACGTGGTGGTTTTACGACTTGGGCAGTTTCAACGGTTCTTATTTGAACGGCCGGCGGGTTACGACCACTTGTCCCCTGGCCAGTGGCGACATCATCACGGTTTGCGACACGCAGTTTCGATTTGAGTTGTTTGTCTCGGGAAAGACCGGACGCGTGCCCTTCATGCCGATTCCCGGGCATCCGGTCCCGGCGCCCCAGGAGCTCACGGTGGCTCCCATGATCGTGATGGTGAGCGACATCAAGGGATTCACGCGGCTTTCGGAAGTGCTGGCTCCCGAGGATATAGCGCAGGCTATCGGCACGTGGTACGGCGCCTGCGAGGCGATTGTGAGTGCGCAGGGCGGTGCGATCGACAAGTTTATCGGGGATGCGGTGCTGGCGTATTGGACTGACATCACCGAACCGGCGCGCGCCCGGGCTCTGGATGCGGCCATGGCGTTGCGGCAGGCGACGTATGACATTCACAATTCGATGCGCGACGTCTTCGAGGCGGTACAGGGCGAATTCGCCTGCGGCGTGGCGCTCCATCTGGGCGAGGTATCGCATGGCGAACTCGCGCCCGGCACCCTGACCATGCTCGGAGATGCCGTGAACACCGCCTTCCGCATTCAAAACATGACGCGTTCGCTCGGCCTCGACGTGCTCGCCAGTGGCGACTTCTTTGACGCGTGGCCCGGCTGGCCGAAGGGCAAGGCGTTCTGCACCTCGCTGGGATCCCACGAGTTGCGCGGCAAATCGACCATCATCGAGCTTCTCGCCGTGGAAAACAGTCCAGCCCATTACGCCTGACGGACGGGCACCGCCGAATGCCATGACCGCTTTCCCCGTGCCCCAACGCTCCCGAAATAAACCTGAAGGATGGTTTGGCGTGATGGCGACGGCGTTGCTCTGCGCGCTGTTCCTATGGTGGTGGTTTCAGCCGGAACCGGTTTCCGCAGAAACGCAGCGCGACCCGCTCTACTGGATCGGCCGCGCCCGCCAGGAATTGGGAAATGTTCAACCCTCCCTCGCCCAACGCCTGGAGATCATCATGATCGCTGAAGCCCTCCGCACGCACGGGTCCCATGACGTCAGTGAGCGGCTGGAAACGGACTGGCTGCCCGCCGCATGGCGTCGCCCGCCCGCCCAGCCCCCTGACACGCTTCCCACCTCATCCGATGCGCCTACCCCGCCCCATCCGGAAATCACACCCGCCGCGCCCGTCGCCAACACGCCGAACATGGCCGCCATCCACGACCAGCTCGCCCAAGCCGCCCACGCCTTCGATGCCATTGAAATCGATCGCGGAGCCGAAATGATGCGCGCCGCCGGACGCACCGCCGCCGGCTTGCCCGATCCGGCCCGCATCGAAGCCCTGTGGTTCGTCGCCGCCCGGCAAGCCCGCGCCGGCCTGGCGGCGGATGCCATCGAGACATGCGCCCAATTGCCACCGGCGGCCAACCGCCAGCCATTCCCCGACTGGCTCATCGCTGAATTGCTCGACGGGGATGTCGTTGCGCCAGTCGTCGGCTCGCTGAGCGATCTCAACGCGGAAGAGCCTGCGGCCATCGCGTTCGCCGCTCAGTGGAGGTCCCATGTGCGTCGGCGTCTCGTCGGCCGCGATGCCGAACTCCTCACCCGCCACGGCCCGGCCGCCGACGCCGCGACTCCCGGTGAGTTGCCCGGCGAGCGGACCCTGTGGGCTGCCGTTCAGGCCAACCGCCTGGGGGAGGCCGCCGCTCTCGCCCAGAACAACCCCTCATCCCATTTGGCCATCGCTCGCCTCCTCACCTGGCTGGCCGCACCCCCACCCGAGTAACCCATGACCGCCCCGGAACTCCTGCTCGACGGTGAACACTACACCCGAGTGATGCGCGACTGGGTGCCGTCCGCCCGGCGCTTCCTGTGGATCGCCACCGCCGACCTCAAAGACTTGTTCGTCGAAGGAGGACCGAAAAACCACCCGTTCCGGCCGTTCGTCGCCGTGCTCGCCGATCTCGTCGGAAACGGCGTGGCCGTGCGACTCCTCCACGCCAAAGAACCCGGCCCGCGATTCCGGGCCGACTTCGACCGCTTCCCATCGCTGCGCGACAGCGACTTGTTCGAACGTGGCCTCTGCCCGCGCCTGCACGCCAAAATCATCGTGGTCGACGGATCGGCCGCCTACCTCGGGTCCGCCAACATGACCGGCGCCGGCATCGGTGCCAAAGGCCAACACCGCCGCAATTTCGAAGCCGGCGTCCTCCTCCACGATCGCCCCACCGTCACCCGCCTCATGGATCACCTCGATGCCCTGTGGCTCGGCCGGTTCTGCGGCCCCTGCCTCCGCCGCCACCTCTGCCCCGACCCCCTCGACCAACGTTAGTGCGGGCGAAAAATCCTCTTCAGGATGCTTCCAATCGTCCTCGTCCTCGTCCTCGTCCTCGTCCTCGAAAAATCCGCTCCGCTCACCGCCCTGCCCCCCATGACGGTTACTCGGCCTGCCCATCGCGCTCCGCTCGCTTCGGGCTGAATACCGATTACCGATTACTGAATACCGCTTACTTCTGATTACTGAATTCCGACCTCCGACCTCCGACCTCCGACCTCCGACATCCGACATCCGACCTCCCCGGTTGCCTTGGCGCCAAGTGTGTCTACGATGCGCGACCATGAAATTCCCTGCTGCTGTGCTCGCCGCTGCCGGATGGCTCACCACCCACGCTCTTGTTGCCGCGGATTGGCCGCAATGGCGCGGGGCCGAACGCAATGGGCATTCGCCGGATGCCTCGATCCTCACGCCTTGGCCGGCCGGTGGGCCGAAACGTGTCTGGCTTTTCAAAAATGCCGGGATTGGCTACTCGGGCTTCAGCATCGTCGGCAAGCGTCTCTTCACCATGGCCGCGCGTCAGGGATCGGAACACGCCATCTGCCTCGACCCCGAAACCGGAAAAGAACTCTGGGCCACCAAATTGGGACCCGTGTACACCAACAACTGGGGCGACGGCCCGCGCTCGACGCCCACGATCGATGGCGAGCACGCCTATGCCCTGTCCGCCACCGGCATCCTCGCCTGCCTGAAAATCGCCAATGGCAAGGAGGTCTGGAGGGTCGATTTCATCAAGGACTTTCAAGGCCAACTCCAGGACTGGGGCTACACTGAGTCCGTGCTGATCGATGGCGATCAACTGATCTGCACACCCGGTGGCTCCCAAGGAACGATGGCCGCCCTCGACAAGAAGACCGGAAAGGTCATCTGGAGATCCAAGGATTTGACCGTGGCCGCTCAATACTCTTCACCCATTCGCATTGAAGTCGGCGGCCAGCCGCAGTATGCCCAACTCCTCATGCGCAAAGTCGTCGGCGTGTCGGCGAAGGACGGCGCCCTGCGCTGGGAAACGAATTTCCCCGGCCGCGTCGCCCTCATCCCAACCCTCCTGTCGCGCGACGATCACGTGTATGCCACCGCGGGCTACGGGGTCGGCTGCCAGATGATCAAGCTGGGCGGCAAGGAGCCCGAGGTCGTTTACGAAGAACTCTCCATCACCAATCACCATGGCGGCGTCATCCTCGTCGATGGCAAAATCTACGGCCATTCCGACCGCGGCGGCTGGACCTGCCAGGACTTTATGACCGGAAAGCTCGAGTGGCAGAACGAGTCGCTCGGCAAAGGCGCCTGCACCTATGTCGCCGGCCACCTTGTTTGCGTCGACGAAAGCGACGGCACCGTGGCCCTGGTCAAGGCCGATCCAAAGGCGTGGAATGAAGTTTCCCGGTTCAAGCTTGATCCCCAGACGACACTTCGCAAAAAGGAAGGCCGCATTTGGACCCATCCGGTCGTCGTCAACGGCCGTCTCTATCTGCGCGACCAGGATTTGATTTACTGCTACGACGTGAAGTAATTTGGGCGCCGGTTACTTCCGCAGGTCGACACAAACGACATCGCCCTTCCAATTGCGCGCATAGAGCAACCCCTTGGCCAGCGTCGGCACCGTCCAGCACTTGCCGCTTAGAATCTGGGCGCGGGCGGATGGGGTGAATCCCTGGGGACTTGCGGGCGCGGTGATCAATTCACCCTTCTCGCTGAGCACAATGAGGGTTTCCCCAGCCGCGATCACGCTGCCCATGCCCAATCCGTCCTGCTTCCAGGCCACCGACCCCGTGGCGGCTTCCAGGCACACGAGCGACGTGCCACGGTCAGCCTGTCCGTCAAAGGCATACACGTGCTCCCCCACCGCCACTCCGGGATTCATCTGCGCCCGCAAATTCTTGTTCTTCCACACCTGCTTGGCCCCGCCTTCGTCGAACGAAAGGAGCGCCGCGCCATGACCATAGCCGGACGACACCAGCATTTTTCCCCCGGGCAGGAGAATCGGATCAGCCGCGTTGACATCATACTGCGTCTTCCACGGGTGGCTCCAGAACACGCGTCCGCTGCCTCGATCGACCACATGCACCGCGTCCTTCCCCATCAGCGCCGCCACCGGCTTGCCACCTAAAACAAACGGCACCGGGGTGGAATAGCCAGCCGCGTCCGTGTCCGATTTCCACACGACCGCTCCGGATCGCTTGTCGACCGCCGTGCCGCTGGTCCCCGCGTTGAGAAGCAGTCGATCGCCATCCACCAGAGGAGCGCCCGTCAATCCCCAGGTCCCGATCTCCAGCCCCAGTTCGGTCGCAATGTTCTTTTTCCACTGCACCTTGCCGGTCGCCGCCGCCAGACTCATCAGGTCGCCGCTTTGGCCCAAGACATACACGCTCCCGCCGTCGGCCGTCGGCGTGCCGCTGGTGCCGCCTTCATAAAATTGGGCCTTGAACACGCTCGGCCACTCGTGCTTCCACACGGATTTCCCGCTGCCCGCATCCAGCGCGTAAACCTTTTCCTTTTTTCCATCGAGGCCCATTGTGAACACGCGCCCGGCCGCCACCGTGATCCCGGAAAAGCCCGTGCCCACCTGCGCGCGCCACAACAGTTTCGGCTCGCCTTCCCAAGTCGACTTCCACGCTGTCTCTTTCGACACGCCATTGTGAGCAGGACCTCGCCAGTGCGGCCAGTCGGCCTGCGCGATTAAGGGAAAAACTAACAGGACGCTCAGGGGCGGGATAATCATTTTCATGGCGATGAGGCTACGGTCGTCTGGCACAGAATAGATTCAACGATCCCACAGCGCCATGCCACGAAATCTTTGCTTTTCCATCTGCCTCGCCGCCGGCCTCGGTACTCTCGCCGCAGAGGACTGGCCCCAATGGATGGGGACCGCCCGTGACGGCGTCTGGCGCGAAGAAGGAGTGCTCGAGTCGTTTCCTGCTGGTGGCCCACGCATCGTCTGGCGCACCCCGGCAGGTCCCGGGTATGCCGGCCCCGCCGTGGCCGGTAATCGCGCTTTTATCCTCGAGCGCGAGGGCCGGCCGACCGAGGACACCAGCAAAGGCTTGCTCGGCGTCGAGCGGCTGCGGGCGCTCGACGCCGCGACCGGTGCCACGCTGTGGAAAAAAGAATGGGAAGAACCCTACCTCATCGACTACGCGACCGGCCCGCGCGCCACACCCACCGTTCACGACGGCCTCGTCTACGCCTTGGGCGCCGAAGGAAAATTGCTCTGTGTGCGAGCCGACGACGGTTCCGTTGTCTGGGAGAAAAATTTAAAGCTCGAGTTTCAATGCACCTCGCCCACCTGGGGCTTCGCCGGTCATCCCCTCGTCTGGAACGACCTGCTTTTATGCCTTGTCGGCGGCCAGGGCACCACCGCCGTCGCCCTCGACCGCCGCACCGGCACCGAAAAGTGGCGCGCCCTCTCCAGCAGCCAGGCCGGCTATTGCCCGCCCACCCTGATTTCCAACCGCGGTCGCGACGAATTGATCATCTGGCACGGAGAGGCCATCAACTCGCTCGACCCCGCCTCCGGCAAAGTCCACTGGTCCATCCCCAAAAATACCCGCTTCGGCGTCAGCATGGCCATGCCCCGCCAAGTCGGCAATGACCTGCTCGTCTCCGGCTTCTGGTGGGGAAGCCGGCTCATGCGCTTGCAGGATGACCAATCAGTGCCCGAAACCGTCTGGGAAACCGAACGCGAAAGCGACACCCGCACTGAACACCTCAACGCCCTGATGTGTACGCCGCTCCACTACGACGGCTTCCTCTACGGCGTCTGCAGCTACGGCCAACTCCGGTGCCTCGAATGGAAATCCGGCACCCGCCGCTGGGAAACGTTCGCCGCCACCACCGGCGCCGGGGAAGCCCGATGGGGAAATGCCTTCCTCACCCGATTGGCCGGCCGCGGCGAGGACGGTCACCGGTTCCTCATCTTCAACGAAAAAGGCGATCTCATCCTCGCCCGCCTCACCCCTGACACATACCAGGAAATCAGCCGCGCCCCCATCGTCAAACCCGATTGCCCCGACGTCAATGACCGCCCCGTCGTCTGGACCCACCCCGCCTACGCCGGCCGCCGCGCCTACGTCAAAAATAACTCGGAAATCGTCTGTGTCGACCTGGCGCGCCCAGCCACCGAGGCGCCCTAGACTTAAGACTTGTCCGCGCAAAGTATCGGGATGAGCTATTCTCCCGCCCGTCATCATCCACCATCACACTCCATGAAATCGCTCACTACCATTACATTGACCTGTCTCGCGCTCGCCGGTTCCCTCGGCGCTGAGGACCAGTTCAATGGCAGAGATCTGTCGAATTGGCAGACCCGGCCCGAAGGCAAGGGCAAGGACTGCTGGACCGTCGGCAAACCAAGCTTGGATCCGGCCAATCCAAAGAATCTCCAAGTGGCCACCGGTGGAGAGGCCATGATCAACGTCGTCACCGCCCACGGCCATAGTTGGGACATCGCGACCAAGGCCAAGTTCGCCGGCCCGGTCCGGATTGAGGTCGAGTTGATGGTGCCGAAGGGTTCGAATTCCGGCATTTACGTCATGGGCGAGTACGAGGTGCAGGTGCTCGACAGCCACGGCAAGGCCGACAAAGACATGGACGCCGGCGACATCGGTGCCATCTACAGCGCCGCCGTGCCCAAGAAAAATGCGAGCCGCAAACCCGGTGAATGGCAGAAATTCGTCATCGACTTCGTCCCGCCCAAGTTCGACGCCTCCGGAAAAAAGACGGCCAATGCGAAGTTCCTGAAAGTCGAGTTGAATGGCGATCTGCTCCACGAAAACCTCGAGATGAAAGGCCCCACTCCGGGCGGCCTGACCGGGAAGGAAGCCGCCGAGGGCCCGCTCATGTTCCAGGGCAATCACGGTGCCGTGGCCTTCCGCAACATCAAGGTGACACCGCTCCGCTGATCAAAGCGAAAAGTGCGCATATCCTCGATTGAGGGCGGGAATGCCCCGCCCCCGCGATGCCACAGTCCCGATCCGCGTCAGCGGCACCTCGGGAAATACCTGCTTCCACGCCGCCTCCAGCGAGGTCGTTCGCCGACTCGGCATGGCGAACAACAGCTCAAAGTCCTCCCCATCCATGAGAGCGTGGCTCGCCGAACAGCCGCGATGAAGCGGCAAGAGATCCGTATCGATCTCCCAGCCCACCCCACTCGCCGCCGCCAGCCGGGGCAGATCGCGGCCAAGCCCATCACTGAGATCCATCAGGGCCGTCGGTCGAAAATTCCGGACCAACCACCCGGCTTCGGCCAAGCGCGGCCGAAAGCGTAGGTGTCGGCCGCTGGCCAGCGAGCCGCCGAGCTTCCCAGTGACGAACAGGGCGTTGCCAACCCGCGCGCCCGATCGAAGCACGCAGTGGCGACGCTCGACTTCACCCAGCATCGCGACATTGAGGAGCCTCGCCCCACCCACCGCCGTTCCGGACGTCTCGCCTCCCACCAGCGAAAACCCATAGGTCTTGGCGCACCTCACCAGTCCACAGTAAGCGGCGACCATCCACGAAGCCGGCGTCACGCCAGGGGCCACGGCCGTGACCACCGCATGCGTCGGCCGGCCGCCCATTGCCGCGATATCGCTCACCGCACGCGAGGCCGCCTTCCATCCCACGGCCGCCGGTGGAGTGTCCTCTGTAAAATGCACCCCTTCCACCACCACATCGGTCTTTAGCAGTTGCCACACACCCCGGTTTCCGGGGACGCGCAGCACCGCGCAATCATCCCCGGGACCGACCACAACGTCGCGCCCCAGTGGCAGCCCCCGCGTGAGCCTCGCGACCAACCCATCCTCACCCACCTCTCGCAATGTCGGCGCCGCCCGCATGGCGGCGCGGGC
>JBJXFS010000073.1:0-55120 GCA_046155625.1 Verrucomicrobiales bacterium
GCCTGCCACAAGAATCGCAGTGGTGGGTTGCCGAACGTGGGGCTTCATCAACCGTGTTTCTCCGCTTGGGATTTGCGACTTCGTCGGGCACCATCCGTTATGCGCTCCCCCACGACGAAGGACGGAATTGAGCAGTTCATGCGGCGCCTGGGAGAGGCGGTGAGATCGGAGGGATGTGTCTATTTCACGGGGGGTGTTTCGGCAGTGCTGATGGGTTGGCGGGAAATGACGATTGATATAGACCTCAAAGCCGAACCCGAACCGCGGGGGTTTTTCGAGGCGCTTCCGAAATTAAAGGACGATCTGGACATCAATATCGAACTGGCATCGCCAGACCAGTTCGTGCCTGCGTTGCCTGGATGGCAGGATCGCTGCCAGTTCATCGCACGGTATGGCAAGCTCAGTTTTCATCATTACGACTTCTACGGCCAAGCGCTGGCGAAGATCGAACGGGATCATCCACGGGATCGCCACGATGTGGCGAGCATGGTGCGTGACAGGCTGGTGCAATCCGATCGCTTGCTTGAGTTGTATACCCGGGTTGAACCCGAACTGATCCGGTACCCTGCGATCGATGCGGCATCGCTGCGGGAACGCGTGCTGGCCATCGTGCGCCATTCGACCTAGGGTGAGAGGATCATGACTCTCGCAGGACTGCCCGCAAACGAGATCATTCAACAAGGTCTTGAAGATCTGGCGCAGGGGCGTGCCAGTGTGGCGGCTTATCTGGTGAAGATCGCGAGTCGTCGGATGCAGCGTTGTGGTATTGAAGTCCCGGTCACGGATGACGAAGCCTTGAACGCCGACCATGAACTGTATGCCGTACTGGGACGCGAGTACGGTGACGAAGCGCACAACCGATACAACGCGCTGCTGCGTGAGTTGGTCAGTTTTGAACGGGCGCTGGAGGCCAGACACAGGCGCATGCGCTAGCCGCGATCATTGTTTTTTTCGATGAGGCGCCATCAGGTTTTCAATCGGACAGCCTGAGGAAGGTGTTGTACGGACATTGCCATGAATACGATGGCGACATTCACCATGAACGAATCGGCGGGGGGGGAGTTGCGACGGGAGGCGCTGCGGGGCTTTCCGACGGCGTCGGTGGCGGCGGTGGAGCGGTGGTTTGAGTGCCCGACGCGGGAGAATTTGGATTTAGCGGTGCGCGGGCTGCTTGAGTTTTACCTCCCTCGTGGATCGCGGCGATCGCTGGGAGAAGTGCCTGGATCGGCGCGGCTTCGGGAGGACTTGGGGATTGATTCGCTGAGTTTGGCGGAGGCACTCTTCAAGTGGGATGAAGTGTTTGGGGTACCCATCGAGACGCATGAGGCGGCGGAGGTGCGGACACTGGACGAATTGGTGGTGTTTCTGGCGGATAAGATGGAGGGTGTTGGCGGCTCCGACTTCTATCATCCCGCGCAATGATCTCCGCGCCGGTCATCACGGGAATGGGATTCGTGACCAGCATCGGTCATGACCGCGCGAGTGTGGTCACGTCGCTGCGGGACTTGCGGAGCGGCATTGAGCGGTGGGACCCGTGGCCGGGAATCGAGCTGCCGGTGCGTGTGGCGGGCACGCTGAAGGGGATTGATACCGAGGCAGCGGATACAGCGGGGTGGACGTGGCCGGGTCCGTGGGAGATCGACCGAGGCCTGTTGCGCGGACTGCCGCCGCACGGCCTGTATGCGGCGATCGCGATCGAGCAGGCGCTGGCCGAAGCGCGCTTGACGCGCTCGGATTTGCGGGATGGCCGGACCGGGCTCTTCACGGCCAGTGCCGGGTCAGCGCGGCGATTGCGCCAGCACTTGAACCGCTTGGCCGAAACCGGCTGGCGGCGGTGCCACCCGCTGGGCGTTGTCGCGAGCGTGGCCGGCACGCTCGGGTTTAACTTCGCCGCGCACTACGGCATCACCGGGGAAGTTTGCGGCTTTGTGTCGGCCTGCACCAGCGGCAGCCATGCGCTGGGCACCGCAGCGGACAGCATCCGGCTGGGGCGACAGGACCGCGTTTTGGTAGTGGCCGCGGAGGACCTGACGCCGGAAACGTTGTTGCCCTTCGACGGCATGGGCGCGCTCACTCACACCGCGGATCCGGCCACGGCATCACGGCCATTCGATGCCTCGCGTGATGGATTTGTCGGCACCGGGGGCGCGGTCGCCGTGGTGTTGGAAGCGGCGGAGGTGGCGGCGCGCCGGGGCGCGGTCGCTCAGTCGCGATTGCTCGGCTGGGCTCAGGCGGCGGACGGGTATCATGTGGCGCAGCCGCACCCGGATGGGGATGGCTTGCTGCGGGCGATGCGGCTGTGTCTGGGCGAAGCAGGCGTGGAAGCCACCGCCATCGACTACGTGAACGCGCATGCCCCGTCGACGCCCGCTGGGGACGCGGCGGAAGCGCGGGCACTGGCGAAGTTGTTCGGCAATCACCGGCCGCTCGTCTCTTCGACCAAGGCGCTAACCGGACATGGGTTGTCGATGTCCGGATTATTGGAAGCAGCGGTTTGTTCGCTCGCAATCACTGAAGGTCTGGTCCCGGGTCAGGCCGGCCTCACGGCTCCCGATCCCGCCGCCGCCAGCCTGAATCTGCCGCGACAGTCGCTCGATGCGCGGCCGCGACTCGTCCTCAACAATGCCTCCGGCTTCGGAGGCTCGAACGTTTGTCACCTGTTCGCCGCGGTAACCAAGGACACCGCCGCTCCCCTCTGATGGTACTTCGGCCCATTGATTCAGCCAACAACCATGACGCCCATTCCCAACTCGCTGGATCTCGCTGCGCCGCCGCTGCCCTCTTCCTTGCATCTCATCCTGGTGAGCTCGTGGATTGGCCTGCTGCTCGGGGTGTTCAGCGGTGCTCTGCTCGGACTGTTTTTTCACCGCGACGACTTCATGGGAGGTTACCAATCGTTCCGGCGGCGCCTGGCGCGGCTCGGGCACATCTCGTTTTTCGGCCTCGCGTTTCTGAACTTCTTTTTTGTGCTGACCGCGGTGCTGCTTGGGTTCGACGAGGCCCGGGCGCGGCCGGCGGCGCTCGCCCTTCTCCTGGGGGCGGCGACCATGCCGACCGTATGCTTTCTGACCGCCTGGAAAAAGCCGTTCCGCCATTTGTTCTTCATACCGGTCGGCGGCGTGGCCATCGGAATTGTGCTCACCCTGCGTCATCTCATTCCCTCCGCGTCATGAAACTCGGCCTCATTGCCATGTCCGGCGTGCGCTGCCAAAACCAGGAACTCCTGGCCATGGGACTCACGCTGCCCGGATTCGTCGAACGCAGCCAAGTCATCGCCAGCCTGCCCAGCCTCGGGCTGCTCACGCTCGCCGGACTGACACCGCGGGAAATCGAGGTCGGGTATCTGGAGGTTCCAGATCTGGCGGCGGTGAACGGACTGCCCGGGGAATTCGACGCCGTGGCCATCTCGTCGTTTTCGGCCATGATCAAGGACGCTTACGCCCTCGCTGACCGGTATCGCGCCGCGGGCACCACCGTCATCCTCGGCGGCCTGCACGTGACGGCGCGCCCGGACGAGGCGGCGGCCCACGCCGATGCCGTGGTCATCGGCGAAGGCGAGCCGGTCTGGCCGCGTGTCTGCGCCGACCTGGTGGCGGGGCGCCTGGCCTCGCGTTACGACGCGCGCGGCACGCCCTTCGACCTGCGCCAGGCCCCGATGCCGCGATTCGAGTTGCTCGACCCATCGCGCTACAACCGCCTCACCGTGCAAACGCAGCGCGGATGCCCGTACAACTGCGACTTCTGCGGCGCCTCGATCCGCCTCGACCCGCACTTCAAAGTGAAACCGGTGCCCATGGTCATCGACGAAATCCACCGCGTGAAGGAGCTTTGGCCCCATCCGTTCCTCGAATTCGCCGACGACAACAGCTTCGCCGACAAGGCGCGCGGACGTGAACTGGTCCGCGCCCTCATCCCCGAAGGCCTGCGCTGGTTCACCGAAACCGATGTCTCCATCGCCCGCGATCCGGAGCTGCTGGCGCTCATGAAAGAAAGCGGCTGCGCCCAAATCCTCATCGGCCTGGAAAGTCCTCGCTCCGCCGAACTCCAGGGGGTCGAACGCAAGGCCAATTGGAAACAACGCCAGTCCGATACCTACCGCCGCGCCATCGAAACCATCCAGGACGCCGGCATCACGGTCAACGGTTGCTTCGTCCTCGGCCTCGACCAACAGGACACCACCTCATTCGACGCCGTCTTCGAGTTCGTCCGCGATACCGGCCTCTACGAATGCCAGATCACCGTCATGACCGCGTTTCCCAACGCGCCGCTCTACACCCGCCTCGCCGCCGAGGGACGCCTCCTCGACCCCGCGGCCTGGGAAACGTGCACGCTCTTCGACGTGAATTTCCAGCCAGCCCAAATGTCGGTCGCCGAACTCGAATCCGGCTTCCGCGACCTCGCCCGCCGCATGTACGACACCGACTTCATCGAGGAGCGCCGCCGCCAGTTCTTCGCGCGCCAAAACGACCTGCGCCAACAGCGCGCGATGGTCGGATGAGTCGAAGAACCGGCCGGGTCCGATAAATTGCCTGTCCCTTTGCCTGACACCCGATAGTTGTCCTCGCTGCTCTTGATGCGGCGAGACAAGAGGCAAGGGGTCGGTTGGCGACCCCGGCCGACCGACGAATCCCCAACGCGGCGAATTCCTCGGCACGGCTTCAGCCGCCGCGCGTCACGGGGTCGATGGTCGCGAGGCCGGCCAGTTTCGCCATGGCGGACTGGCGGTGGTCAGACGTGACGAGCCGTTGGAAACCCAGCACTCGAGCGCTGGCGATATGGAGCGTGTCGAGGGTACGGCAACCGGTGGAACTCGCGTGGCTGTCCGCAAGGTCACGGCACTCCGACCAGACTACGTTCCAGTCAACGCCAATGAGGCGCAGCACTCCCACACGAAGGTCATGATTCCACAACTGCAACGCCCGCGCCGCTTCGCTGCCGGAGGCCTCTCCGCGAAACTGTTTGAGCCGCAACGCGGAAACGCATTCAGCCATATGAAGATCAGTAACCGGGAGAGCCCGCGTGCGCCGCTGCACGAACGCCCGGACCGCCGCCGACTCCGGCTCCGCCGTGTACAGCTTGAGCAAAACACCCGTGTCGAAATAATCACTCATCGATGCCCCCGCGACTCGTCCACCAGCGCATCCGAGGTCGCCCCAACCCAACCGTCCCCCCACACCCCACGCGCCCGCGATCCAAAGTCGGGCCAATCCACCGCGGGCTCCTCGGCTGGCGGCAGAAGCCGAGCCACCAACTTCTTCCTCCGTGTAATCCCTACCTCATGACCGGCCGCCACCTCCCGGAGCACCCGCGAAAGATTGTGCTGCACCTCCATGATGGAAAACGTCTTCATACAGCATATAATTAACGCATGGAATGTGACCAGTCAATGCTCGGACAGATCAATGTCCTATCGGCTGCGGAATCAGTGGGTGTCCTCGTTTGTCATGGCCCTACCCGAGAACCATAGCTTCGCTCAATCACCTCCATGCATGAGGAGAGGCGTTTTCGGCAACCATATGAGAAATGTAAAAACTCAAAGCGCCACCCCCTCGAGGGGGGTGGCGCGGATCGCTCGGTGCGGGGCCGGGGTGGAATCGAATTACGATTAGAGCAGGGAGACCTCGCTGCTGAACTCGTTGCGGGTGTTGAAGCCGCCGCGGGAGTTGTTGCAGTTGTAGGTCGTCGTTTGCGAGTCATCGCTGCCGAAGCCTTTGCCGCCGGCGACTTGCTCGAGGTCGGCGTCGGAGAGTTCCGAGCCTTCCGTCACTTGGTGGGGCAGGCGCACGTAAATGGTGTCGCCCGTTTCCTCAATGACCTTCACGCTCAGGCCATCGGGGAGTTTGTTGTTGAGCTGGGTCTCAATCACCTTCTTCGGGTTCTTGATCAGGGCGTCGCGATACTGCGGGTGTTTGAGGGCATTGCTGACGACGATTTCTTCGATTTCATTACGGGTGAGTGCAACGGTAGTCATGGTGTGGGTGCCCTTGCGGGCGGTTGTGGGTTGTGTGGTTGGTTTGGTTTGGATGCTCTGCCTCCGCCAGATGGGCGGTTGCGGGAACGGGAGAACATTAAGCCGGAGACGTGCCAGGATTTTTTTGATATGTCGTAAAATACGTATGGCCAAGGAATTGTGACATATAAAAAAATTAATCGCCCAGCTCACCCATTCCCCATGTCTGATTGAGCGGCATGAATGGAGCCGTGGTTCCATGAGAATGGAGGACTCGGTCCAAATGGCGAGGGCTTCGCTCCAGGGTGAGGGCGCGAAGGCTACCGATATCGATACCGAATTCTCTCTGCGGAAAAGGTTTTTGCCGAAGTCGTTGGTATCCGGAGACTGCGGCAAATATTGCCGCTCTGGCGGGCGAAGGCCCCTTCTGAACCGGAGCCTGCCGGCCGCGACATGAGGCTCAGGCTTTTCCGCAGATGGGGCCTCCAGCCCAAAGTGCTGGAATTGCCTTCAACGGTCTCCGCTTCGACTCTTCCAGCCGAACCAATAACCAATAATCAATAACCAATAACCAATAACCAATAACGAAGAACCAAGAACCAAGAACCAAGAACCAAATCACCAGAGATCGGCGAGGCCACCGAAACCTGGATCGAAGAGGCGGCGGTAGAGTCGGATGGCGGCGGCGTCGGTGAGCGAGGCGAGGAAGTCGCAGAGTCGGCGGCGGCGAGCGTTGTCGTTTTCGGCGGCTGTGACGGTGGCCTCCAGCGGCGGTGGGAGCAGGTGGAGCGGCCGGCGTGACGACCCGAGGTAATTGTCCTGCAGGGCGTCGAAGAGTCGGGCGAGCACGTCGTCGGCTTTGAAGTCGAGTTGTTGGAGCGGGGGCGACTGAAAGACGAGCTCGAGGGCGAGGCGTTTATAGAGGCGGGACTCGGCGCGGGCCTCGGGGGCGATGACCAGGGTCAACGCGTGGCGGTGGGTGAGCTGGCTCAGGAAACCGGTTCGGGGAGCCAGCGAGCAGGCGGTGATGAAGTCGCCGATCTTGCGGTTGGAGCGGACTTCGACGAGGTCGCGACGAATGGCATCGGCGAGTTCGCGCAGGTGGCAGGCGTCGTCGTCCTTGAGCGATTGGCGTTCGGCCCAGGATTCCAGGCGGTCGATGGTGATGAAGCCGGCGGCCACGCCATCCGCGATGTCGTTGAGCGAATAGGCCGTGTCGTCGGCCCAGTCCATGATCTGGCACTCGACCGACTGGAGGGCGTCACGGCGGGGGCCGGGCGGCGCGTCGGTCGGCCACGGAGCGCCCGCGGTGACG
Source organism: Verrucomicrobiales bacterium (assembly GCA_046155625.1). Classification (GTDB taxonomy): domain Bacteria; phylum Verrucomicrobiota; class Verrucomicrobiia; order Verrucomicrobiales; family V1-33; genus CAJBME01. The sequence goes on from JBJXFS010000073.1 coordinate 7,266, forward strand.
AATTCCAAGTGGGCTGCCTGGTCGGTGTAGATGAAGTGGTTGGGCGCGCCGGGGATTTCGGTGTGGAGCGTCTTGTATTTGAGAATGGCATCGAGCACGGCCCGGCTCGGGTTCAGTCCGCGTGTGCCGTGGGCGAAGATGGTGGCGGTGAGCAATCGCAGCGTCTGGGCGTTCCCCTCGAATCCGCCGTGAGGTTCCATCAGCCGGTGCAGACTGCGTTCGCCCGCATGGCCAAAGGGAGGGTGTCCCAGATCGTGCGCCAGACAGGCTGCCTCCACCAAGTCCGGATCGATAAATTGGTCCGGCCCCAAGTGCGTCGATCGATGGCGCAGCGCCGCGCAAATCGAGCGGCCGATCTGGGAGACTTCGAGCGAATGCGTCAGCCGCGTGCGGTAAAAATCGTATTCCCCCGTCAGAAAGACCTGGGTTTTCCCCTGCAACTGGCGAAAGGCCGCCGTGTGCAAAATCCGGTCCCGGGATATCTGAAACCCGGTCCGGTATTCGCTCTCCCGGCGCTTCTCGGCATCCGGGGTCTCGTGATCGAACTCAGTGTAAAACGTGTTCCGCATCCGTCAGCGGCGCGCAGTTTGCGACACCCACCCCACTTGGCCAGCGGTTTTCTCGCGAACGGGGCGAAGGACGCGAAGGGCAGGAATGGACTTCCTCTCTTCACTTCCTTCGCGTTGACAAAATGGGTCACGGACGGCATCAGCTTTTTGCATGCCCCAGACCGGACTCACCCCTGCTGAAGTGAAAGCCATGCTCCTGCTCATGGCCGAGCGGGTCATCGCCGCCGAACCCATCCTTTCCGAAGCCGACCGCAACTTGGGCGACGGCGATCACGGGCTCGGCATGCAACGCGGACTGACGGCCGCGCGGGAAAAACTGCTCGCCCTGCCGGACGACGGCAGTGTCACGATTGACAAGCTCTTCTCCACCGTCGGGATGGCCATGATGTCGAGCATGGGCGGGGCCTCCGGCGCCATTTTTGGCACTCTGTTCCGCGACGGCGGGAGGGCGCTCGCCGGCAAGGCGGGTTTCGCCGCCCCCGAACTGGCTGCCTTTCTGCGCGCCGCCTGCGATGGCGTGATGACCCGTGGCAAAGCCAATCCGGGCGACAAAACGATGGTCGACGCCCTGCACCCAGCGGCCACCCAAGCCGAGGAAGCCGCCAGTCTCCCCTTGCCCGAAGCCCTCGCCGCCGCCGCCGCCGCTGCCGCCGCCGGTCGCGACGCCAGCAAGGACATGATCGCCGTCTTCGGCCGTGCCCGCGGCCTGGGCGAAGGGGCACGCGGCTTCCCTGATGCCGGAGCCATTTCGGTGACGGTCATTCTCGATGCCATGCGGGAATACGTGGACAGTCTGTGACATCCCAACTTTGGTTGACTACGGTGAGTCATGCCCCCTGAGCAGCCATTGCCAGCGATCCAATATTATCCATACTGGGCACGACCAAAATGCATTCGAGGTATCAGCGAGGAGCTTTTCAAAATAGAATGCTTACATCGGATCAAAGTGGATTCGCGTACGGCTATTGCGCTGCGGCGCGGAGGACATCCAGGGGGGATGTTGTGGTTTTTTCCGTTGAATGGTTTCGTGACTGGGCGCAAGTCCTCGCGGCATCCGGTTTTCTGACGTGCAGCATCTGGGCACAGACGACGCCGTTGGACGTCGCTTGGGAGTTGGATCGTGCGGGAGCGTCGGTGACGCATTCGATGACGGACATTGGGACGATCGGGGCGGTTTTTGACGGGGACACGGAAACCTTAGCGCGGACGGCGGCGGTGAATCCGATGGTGGTGACGCTGGTTTTTGACGAGCCGCGGCGGCTGGCGCGGTCGCGGGTGTATTTTTCGGCGGGCCCGCACCGGTGGCGGGTCGAGGTGGCGGACAGTCTCGCTGACATGACGCAAGCGACTGGCAGCCATCGGGTGGCGCTCGATTGGGTGACGGGGGAGGGGAATGCGTGGCGGGACCGGAGTTTCGGTGGGGTGGCGGCGGCGCTGGTGGTTCGGCTCTCGTTGCAGCGGGTGCAGGGGGACAATTATGTGCATTTGTATGAATGGCAGTTGTTCACCGAGGACCGGCCGTTTGAGGTGACGGAGGTGGACTGGTCGAAGGCGGGAGTGTCGTTGACGTGGAATTCGGTGGCGGGCCGATGGTACGCGATTCAGGGGTCGGCCGACCTGCGGGCTTGGAACGATGTGGGGTTTCACCGGGCGGCGGGCGACTCGGTGGCGCAGACGGTTCCGGTGGCCGAGGCGGGCTCGTTCCTGCGCGTCCGGGAGGCAGCCCCCGAGGAACGCCGGTCGATCACCAAGAAGGTGCTGGTGTTGAACATTGATCCAATCATCGAGAGCCGGGGCGGGAGGAGACTCAATCAAGTGATGGGGTGGAACAACTCGAGGACGCTCAATGCCGCGTACCTGGCCGACTTGAGCGAGGCGAGTGGCGGGTATGTCCAATGGGAAGTGGCGCACTGGGTCGACCTCGACCATTGGCCGGTGAAGATTGATGGTTTTGCGTACGATGACGCGTCGTTCCTGCAGGCGTGGGCGACGAGAGAGTTTCACGACCCCGACTCGGTCGACTACAACGCCTTGATCGATTTGAAGCATGCGTCGTTGGGCGGGCGATCGGCCCACGACCTGGCGGCGGCGGGGGAGGTTGATGAGGTGATTTGCTGGGCGTTCCCGTACAGCGGGTTCTACGAATCGAGGATGGTCGGGAGGGGTGCGTACTTCTGCAATTCGCCGGGTTTGGAGCGGCCGGCCCGTCTCTACGTGGTGATGGGATGTAACCCGGAGCGCGGTGTGGCAGAGGCGTTGCATTCGTTCGGGCATCGCATGGAGTCCATTCTTTGGCACGCCTACGGCAGTTGGAGCGGGACGTCGGCGGTGAACCACCTGTGGGACCGATTTACGCGCATCGGGCCGCGTCATCCCGGGGCCACCGCAGCCTGCGGCAACATCCATTTTCCACCGAACGCCAATGCGGACTACGACTATGGCAACTCGCTCATGGTGGCTTCAGAAGCGGACGAATGGCTGAATTTCCCGGTCCTGACCGGGGCCACGAAACCGGTCAGCGCTGCGACTTGGGGCGGACCGGACCACCATCGCCAGTTCTTGCGCTGGTGGTTCACTCGACTGCCGAAGGCGCCCGGTCGCTACTCCGACCCCGCCAATGCCGTCAACCACGGAAAACTCAACAACTGGTGGGCCTATGGCGTCGACATGAACGAGTACCCGGAAAGCCGGTGAGATCGATGGGCGGCGATGACGAAGCGTTTTTTTCTCGAAGAAACAAGCGAATGAGAGGGGGTGGTATTCAGGTGGGACGCGACCTCCCGGGCGCGTAGGCGGTGAATGTGTACATGTGTACAGGTGTACCATCCCGGATTGATTTCACTTGTCGAGCGATGGTCGCGTGTTTTACACCAGGACAATTCCCAATTACCGCGTCTTTGCTCATCGCTTATTTTAACTTTTGGGCACGGCTAGAGAAGGCGAAAAGGGGCTTCTTTCACCACGCCCCCACCGCCTACGAGCCCGGGAGGTCTCGTCCCACCTCCAGCTTCAAATGCCCGCTGAAACTTCTATCAATAGTGTGTAAGTTTGCCCGCTTCAAAGCGTTGCGATGAGCAATGACAACGCTGCCGATGCCAAGAATCTTACGCGCCTGTCACGGATCTTGGCGCGAATATGTCCAAACTCCTGGGCGGCGATTTGTCGCCGCGCTCCAGATTTCGGAAACCCTCGCCCGTGCAGAATCCGTCGTCTGAGGCGGCCGAGGGATTTCATTGTCGACGAAGCATTCCGCGCGACTTAACTATCCTCCGAATTGGCTCTCCTCCTGTTCAGCCCAGTCACCACAGCCGTTGCCCCCTGATCTCCCCATGGACTACCAACCTCGTTCCACCAACGGTGTCCGGGGGCGCGTGGCGGCAGCGAACTCGCGGTGCGCGGTGACCGCGGCGGGCCGGCGCAGTCTCTTCGCCGCCTGTCTGCGAGCGATGGTCTGTGCGCTGGCGGCGCTGGGAATCGCCGCGCCGACCATGGCGAATTTGAGCTTCGCGCCGCTGGATGCTCAACTGGTTTCGGAAAAAGTGGAAATCCGCATTCGGGATGAACAAGCGGTGGTCAGCGGAACGTTTGAGTTCGATTTTGAGTCTCGGAGTGCTGCCATGTTGAGTCCATCGGTGTGGTCGGTTTACGTTCCCGTCTACGCCGGAAAGGACGCATCAATTTCCGCCATCACGCCCAGGATTTGGCAGGGGTGGAGGAAGTTGTCCGTCGTTCCCGTGAACGAGAAACAATCGACGCTTCCGCCTGAGTTTCGTGGGCTCTGCGAGGAAACTACGGTGCAAACAAGATGCAGATGGGGGCGGGCACGTTGATGATGCCTTTGGTTTGGTATGTGAGGCGACCGGTGTGCGGGTCGACGGCGTGGACGGCGACGGTATTGGAATCGGCGCCGGCGGCGAGGAGCCATCGGCCGGACGGGTCGAGCGCGATGTTGCGCGGGAGCGCGCCGCGGATGGGTTGGACTTGAATGACGTCGAGGGCGCGGCCGCCGTCGCGGGTGCGGTAAACGGTCACCGAATCGTGGCCGCGGTTGGATGAATAGACGAAGGCTCCGCTCGGGTGGACGAGGATTTCGGCGGCGGAATTGGAGGATTCCGCGGCCTTGGCTTCGTCGGTGAGCGCCGGGGTGGTGCCGAGTCGCTCAGCGGTGCCGGGTTCGGCGTTCCAGGCAAAGACGGTGACGGAGAGGGAGAGTTCGTTCAGAAGATAAATGTGTTTTCCGTCCGGCGAGAACCGCATGTGGCGCGGCCCGCCACCGGGCACGGAAGCCGCAACCCCGTGAGGAGAGAGGGTGCGCGTCTCGGGGTCGACGCGATAAATGACAATTCCGTCCATCCCGAGGTCGGGCACGAGGGCGAACCGGCCGTCGGGCGAGAATCCGCACCAATGCGGGTGCGGGGCTTCCTGACGATCTTTGACCACGCCGGAACCGCCGGTGTGCTCGTGGACCGTGGGTTTCTCCAACCGCCCCTCGTCGTCGAGCGGAAAGACCGCCGTCGATCCACCGCCGTACTGCGCGGTCAGGAGCAGACGACCGGATGGGTGGACTGCCACGTGCGCCGCTCCGCCGTCGCCGGTGGCTTCGCTGTTTAACAAGGTGAGCGAACCATCGGCTTCGAGGCGATACGCCACCGCGCCGGGCCCGGCCACCGCGTACAAGACCGAGCCACGCGGATGCAGCGCCAAAAACCCCGGCGACCCGACTTCAGCCGCTAATTCGGCCGGCCCGAGGCGCCCGGCTTCGCGGTCGAAGCTGGCCCGATAAATCCCCCGCGCCCCCGATCCACCCGTGCCGAAGAAGACCGATCGCGGGTCGGCGCGCAGTGAACCGATCGAAGCCAGTCCGGCGGCAACAAGGAGGCAAGGCGTCAAGTGAAGGTTGGTTGTCATCGAGGTTGCTCCGGGTGAACACTCTTCGGTTTAGATGGCGAGGAAGAGGCGCGAGCGCAAGTGAATGGAACGGGTCCACGCTGCCGGCAAAAGTTCTAGCGTCCACGGTGAAACCATAGGCCGGAGGCCCAGCCACATGCCAGGGCGGTTTCTTTCTCAAGCCAGCGATTCGTGCCGACGAAGCGTGAGGCTCATGCCCTTCTCGGAGATCACTATATCGGCACGGAAGATTCTCCGCGACCAGTCGTATTCAGAAATTGTTGATATTCTGATATTGTGGCAAGCATTGCCGCTCTTTCTGGCGAAAGCCCCTTCGCTGAGAGGGCGTTCCGGCCCGAAGAGCTGGGATGCCCCCAGCAGCGAAAGCCTTCGGCTCCTTCTGCTTTCAGAAATCTTGATGTGTCGTTTATAATCAAATTATTACGCCAACGAGAAAGGGGCAGTCGCACCGTCTGGCGACCAGCGAGGCGAGAACGTTCTCGTTGCCATGGCGTCCAAGGCCCGCCACTCCCAGTGAAGCGCCGCCTCTAGAGCCATGCCAAGACCCGCGATGCGCGGCAAGCCGTACGGCGCCATTGGATCGGGCGGATGCCGGTCTCACGATTAGGGTGGCGGGGGGCCGGAGCAGCGGACTATTGTAAGATTGGCTCAGGTTTGGTTGGAGGCAAAGCCCTGCCGGCTGGCCGGGCCACAGCCCTCGAAATCCGCGCATTTCTCCATGTTTGATTCATCCTTGATTTTCGATTCGGATTGCCGTTGGACGGTCCGCCGACGGCTGGCCAGCCAGTGGCTGGGGGTGGTGTCCTTGATGGGAGGTCTGGCTTCGGCCGTGGGTGCGGAGGGTCCGGTGTCATTTGGCCGCGACATCCGGCCGATTCTTTCGAACAACTGCTTTATGTGCCATGGTCCAGACGAGGCCGAGCGGAAAGGGGGTCCGGAGGGGAGCGGCGGGTTGCGGCTCGATACGGAGGCCGGGACCAGGCTGGATTTGGGAGAGGGCAGGCGGGCGGTGGAACCCGGGAGACCGGAGCTGAGCGACTTGATCGCACGAGTGACCACTGACGATTCGGATGACCTGATGCCGCCGGTGAAGTCGGGGAAGAAGCTCACTTCGGCGGAGGTGGCGTTGCTGCGTCGGTGGATCGCCGAGGGCGGCGACTATGCGGGGCATTGGTCGTACGAGAAGCCAGAACGGGTTGAACCGCCGCGGGCGGGCGTGTCGCCCGTGGATGCGTTCGTGCTCGACCGGCTGGAGAAGGAAGGGATGTCGGCGCAACCTGAAGCGGACCGGTGGACGCTGGCGCGGCGAGTGGCGCTGGACCTGACCGGGCTGCCCCCGACACCGGAGGAGGTCGCGGGATTCGTGCAGGACACGGAGGCCGGTGCGTACGAGCGCTATGTCGACCGGTTGCTGGCTTCCCCGGCCTACGGCGAACACTGGGCGAGGCAATGGCTTGACTTGGCGCGGTATGCCGACTCGGCCGGCTACGCGGACGATCCGCCGCGAAAGATTTGGGCGTTCCGCGACTATGTGATTCGTTCGTTCAACGCGAACAAGCCGTTTGATCAATTCACGATAGAGCAAATTGCGGGCGACCTGCTGCCGAATCCCACCGAGGATCAATTGATGGCGACGGCCTTTCACCGCAACACGATGACCAACAGCGAGGGCGGCACCGATGACGAGGAGTACCGCAACGCGGCGATCGTCGATCGAGTCAACACCACGCTGGCGACGTGGATGGGTACATCGATGGCCTGTGCCCAGTGCCACACGCACAAGTACGACCCGATCACGCAGAACGAATACTACCAGGTCTTCGCCTTTTTTAACAACACCGCCGACGCGGATCGCCCCGACGAGACGCCCGTGCTCAGTTTTTTCACGGAAGAGCAAAAGGGGCGACGGCAGCAGTTGGAGGCCGCGCTGGCGGAGGTGGAAGCGCGCTTCACGCAACCGCCCCCGGCGGTTCAATCGGCTGTCGAAGCCTGGCTTTCAGAATTTCCGGTGGAGCCGGACTGGAACGTGCTCACGCCAACGACGGCGCGCTCGAGGGCTGGTCAGGCGCTGGCCGTTGAGCCCGACGGAACGGTCGGAGTCCCCGCGGGCGCCGCCAAAGATACGTATGAACTGGAGGTGCCGGTCGCGACGGAGCTCCCGCTTAGCGCGGTTCGGCTTGAGGCGTTGCCGCAGGCCTCACTGCCGGGCGGAGGACCGGGGCATAGTGGCGGCAACTTTGTCCTCACCCGGGTGCGCGCCACGGTGCAGCCGCCTGAGGGTTCTCCGGGTCCGGTGGCGCGGTATGTGCGAATCGAGCTTCCGGGTCGGGACCGCATCCTTCAGCTGGCGGAGGTCCAGGTCGTCAGCGGTGGGAGCCATGTGGCGACCGGTGGTGTGGCCACGCAGAAATCGACCTACGACGACGCCAACGCCAGCCGGGCCATCGACGGCAACACCGAGGGCGAATACACCAAGGGATCGGTCACTCACACCGCGATTGGCGACCACGACCCGTGGTGGGAAGTCGATCTGAAGTCGGAGTTGCCGCTCGAGCGCGTTGTGGTCTGGAATCGAGCCGAAACGGCCGAGCGTCTCGAGGGATTTCGCGTGGTTGCCCTTAATGCCCGCCGTCAGCCGGTCTGGGAGCGCGGTGGAAATCCGGCGGCGCGGGACACGACGTTTGCCCTCGACGGCAGCCGTGACTTGGTTTTCGCCGACGCCGTCACCGAGTACGTTCAACCGGATTTCGACGAGGATGCGGTGTGGCGCGACGCGTCCGCCAATGCGAAACCCGCGGGCGCCGGCCAGCGTGGATGGGCGGTCGGGGGCGCGCCAGGCGTGCCGCACCAACTGGCTTTGTTGCTCGACCCGCCCGTCACCATTCCAGCGGGCTCGGTGCTGCGCGTGACGCTGGAACAGCAATCGCCGTTCGATCACCATACGCTCGGCCGGCTTCGACTGAGTGCCACGAGCGATCCCCGAGTGGCGCGGCTCAAACACCTGCCAGCCCAATTCGCCGCGGTTCTCGCCAAGCCGGCCGACCAGCGCGACCCGGCCGCCCAAGGCCAGGCGATCGCCTATTTCCTCAACACGCTCGCGCCAGAGATGGAAGCCGATCGCAAGGCCCGTGCCGATCTGCGCGCCCAACTAGACGCCATGCCGCCGTCCACCCTCCCGATCTTTCGCGAGCTGCCCGCCAACCAGCGCCGCACCACGCGTGTCCAGCTCCGGGGTAATCGACAGACGCCTGGCGACACGGTCATCGAGGGCGTGCCGGCCGCCTGGCACCCGCTTCCCGAGGGCGCTCCAAGGGACAGGCTCGCGCTAGCAAGGTGGCTGGTCGACGACAACAATCCGCTGACCGCGCGCGTCGTGGCCAACCGGTATTGGGAATCGATTTTCGGAGTCGGATTGGTCCGCACGAGCGAGGAATTCGGGGCGCAAGGCGAACTGCCGTCCCACCCGGAATTGCTCGAATGGCTGGCGACGGAGTTGGTGCGGTTGAATTGGGACCTCAAGGCGTTTCTCCGGCTTCTCATGACCTCGGGCACATATCGGCAGTCGTCGAAAGTCGAGCCCGGTGCGGCCGAGCGGGATCCGGACAACCGTCTGCTCGCCCGCGGCCCGCGGATCCGGCTGAGCGCGGAGATGGTGCGCGACCAGGCGCTGGCGGTGAGCGGTCTGTTGTCGCGGAAAATGCACGGACCCTCGGTGCGTCCGGTGCGTCCGGCGCTCGGTCTGTCGGCGGCTTTTGGCGGCGGGCTCGACTGGCAACCGAGCGAGGGTGAAGACCGGTGGCGCCGCGGCATTTACACCGAGTGGCGGCGCACGAGCCCATACCCGTCGATGACGACCTTCGATGCGCCCAATCGCGAAGTGTGCACGCTCCGCCGCGACCGCACCAACACCCCGCTCCAAGCGCTGGTCACGCTGAACGATCCCGTGTACATCGAAGCCGCCCAGGCGCTGGCCCGTCGGTTGACCGCCGCCGGCGACGCGCCCGCAACCATCATCGAGAATGCCTGCCGCGCCGTGCTTGCGCGCGCCCCGTCCGCGAGCGAAGCGGCCCGGCTTCTGGTCTTGCAGCGCGATCTGGCCGCCGACTACCGTCGCGATCCCGCCAAGGCCGAAGCCATGGCCACGCAGCCGATCGGGCCGCTTCCGACCGGCGCCGATTCGGCGGAACTCGCCGCCTGGACCGCCGTCGCCAGCGTGCTGCTGAATCTCGACGAAACCTTCATGAAACGCTGACCCGCCTGAAACGCTGACCCGGCTGAAACGCTGACCCGCCTGAAACGCTGACCCGTCAAGACCCATGCATCCACGCTTCGATCAACTTCAGCGGCAGACACGCCGCCATTTTCTCCGCGGGGCGGGCCAGTTCAGTCTGGGCGCCATCGCGCTCCAGACACTCTTGGGGGAACGCGCTTCCGCCCTCAGCGGCGGCCCCAATCCTCTGGTGGCCCGTTCCGCTCCGGCCAGCGCGCGCGTGAAACGCGTGATCTATCTGCACATGTCAGGCGGACCGCCGCACCTCGACATCTTCGATTACAAGCCCGAGCTGGTGAAGCGCGATGGTCAGGACGCGCCGGACGCCTTTGTCAAAGGCAAGACCTTCGCGTTTACCAGCGGCGTGCCAAAACTCATGGGCACCCCGCGCACGTTCACGCGCCATGGGGAGGGCGGCATCTGGATGTCCGATGCCGTGCCGAATTTCCAGGCCGTGGCCAGCGAGATGTGTGTCATCAAGTCGATGTTCACGGAGCAGTTCAACCATGCTCCGGCCGAGTTGCTGCTCTTCACCGGCTCTGCCCGCCAGGGTCGCCCGTCGCTCGGGTCGTGGGTGACCTACGGACTCGGCTCGGAAAACGACAACCTGCCCGGATTCGTTGTCCTCATCAGCAGCGGAGTGCAGCCGAGCGGGGGGCAGAGCTGCTGGAGCACCGGGTTCATTCCCTCCGTGTTTCAAGGCGTCCAATGCCGGTCAAAAGGCGATCCCGTTTTGTACGTCAGCGACCCTCCCGGTATGGACCGCGGCATCCGCCGGAAGACGCTCGACGCGCTGCGCGACCTGAACCAGGAACAAGCCAGCACATTGGGGCACCCGGAAACCGCCACCCGCATCGCCCAGTACGAACTCGCCTTCCGCATGCAGGCGAGCGTGCCCGAGGTGATGGACATCTCGCGCGAATCGCCGAAAACACTCGAAGCCTATGGCGCCGTGCCCGGCGAAGCCAGCTTCGCCAACAACTGCCTGCTCGGCCGTCGGCTGCTCGAGCAGGGCGTTCGCTTCGTCCACCTCTTCGACTGGGGATGGGATTTTCATGGCACCAACCCGAACGAAGACATTCGCGGCGGACTGACTGAAAAAATGCGCCGCACCGACAAGCCCGTGGCCGCCCTGATCCGCGACCTGCGCCAGCGCGGCATGCTCGACGACACCCTGGTCATCTGGGGCGGCGAGTTCGGCCGCACTCCTTTCCGCGAAGGTCGCACCAGCGGCGGCGCCATCCTCGGTCGCGACCACTTCCCCGATGCCTATGCCCTCTTCCTCGCCGGTGGCGGCGTGAAAAAAGGGTTCAGCTACGGCGAAACCGATGAACTCGGCTTCAGCGTGGCCACCGACAAGGTCCATGTCCACGATCTTCAGGCGACGATACTGCATCTCTTAGGTATTGACCACGAACGTCTTACGTATCGATTCCAAGGCCGCGACTTTCGATTGACCGATGTCCATGGGTCCGTGGTCAAAGGGATCCTGGCCTGAGCGCGAAACCGGGGGAGTCACGCCTTTCGCACCAGGCTCCGCGTTCCGCCTTAAGGCGGTACACCAACCCAATGCTTCCGGTTGGTGTTCTGAGTTTACAACCCAGAACGAAAAACCAAGAACGAAAAACCAAGAACCAAGAACGAAGAACGAAGAACCAAGAACGAAGAACGAAGAACCAAGAACCAAGAACCAAACCTCCCTGATTCGGGGAGTCCTCGCATTCCGTGAGTGTGATGATCGATTCCTCGGCTTCTTCATTGGCTTGGTCCAGACTGGGGGCGATACTGAAAGCTACCGGATGAGCGCCATGAAGTATGAAACGCCGCGTGGGTTTCGGCCGTTCCCGTTTCCGTATCATGCGGAGATCGAAGTGCGGATCGAGACACTGACGAACATGGGGCAGGGGTTGGCGCGGGTCGCCATACCGGATCACGCTGTGGATTCAATGGCTTCGGGAGATCGATCCGGAGGCGGGGACGATGGCGAGTGTTGGGCTGATGGCGGTGACCGCGGCGATGTGGGTGCCGGGAAGGCGGATGCGACGTCGCGGTCTGGCTGGGTGGTGTTGGTGCCATTCGCTTTGCCGGGCGAGCGGGTGCGGGTGCGGATTTTTCGGAACCAGAAGAATTTTTCCGAAGCCGACTTGGTGACGGTGGTCGAGCCGTCGCGATCGCGCGTTGTCCCGCGCTGCGCGCTTTTCGGGACATGTGGGGGGTGTCAGTATCAGCATTTGGCGTATGCGGACCAGTTGCATTGGAAACGCCGTCAGTTGGTCGAGTTGCTGCGTCACATGGCGGGCGTGGAGTTTCCGGTCGACGCGGTGATTGGCTCGCCGCTCGAATACGGGTATCGATCAAAGATCACCCCCCACTTTGCCAAGCCAAAGTCGGGACAGGCCGGCGGTTCGGCCAGCATCGGGGAGATCGGTTTTTTGCGGGCCGGCACGCGGTCGCGCCTGGTCGACGTCCCGCGCTGCGAGATTGCCACGGACGCGGTGAATGTGGCATTGGCCGGCGTACGGGAGGCGGTGCGCCGCGAACCCTGGCGATTCAAACAGGGGGCGACGTTGTCACTCCGTGAGGACGCGGACGGCCTGGTGCTGACCGATCCGCGGGCGGAGATGGTGAGTGCGGTGGCGGCGGTGGGGCCGTCACCTGGCCGGCCGCCGGAGGGCGTCGAGTGGCGATTCACCCATCTGGCTGGGGATTTTTTCCAGAACAATCCATCCATCCTTCCGGCCTTCGTCGAGTACATCGTGAGCGCCGCGGCGGGCAGCGGGGCGCGATTTCTGGTGGACGCGTATGGTGGATCAGGGTTGTTCGCGGTGGCGGCGGCGGGCCGGTTCGAGCAGGTGGCGGGCGTCGAAATCAGCGCGACGGCCGTGGAGCAGGCCCGGCGCAATGCGGTCGCCAACCGCGTCACCAATGCGACGTTTCTAGCGGCTTCGGCGGAGGCCATTTTCGCGGACATTTCTTTTCCCCCTGGGGAAACGGTCGTCTTGATCGACCCGCCGCGGGCCGGGTGTTCAGACGAGTTCTTGGCGCAGTTGGTAACTTTCCGCCCCCGGTGCTGCGTCTATGTCTCCTGCAATCCTGCGACGCAAATGCGGGATTTGCGCCAGTTTCTGGCGGCGGGATACAGGGTGCAGGCCGTGCAGCCATTCGATTTGTTTCCCCAGACGAAACACCTCGAGTGCGTGCTCACGCTGCGCCCGGCCAGTATGTGACCGCCAACCCCAATCCATGAAACCGATAGTCGCCGGACTGCTTGCCGTCGGTCTGCTGGTCTTCCAGGGCCAGGCAGATCCCGGTCCGGCGTGGCGTGTGGTCGACGACGGCGGGGACAGGCTGGTGGAGGCGCCGGAGGAAGCGGCGGCTTGGGAGGCTCAGTCTGGCTGGCGAGTGATCGCGGCACCCGCGGGTTCGGGCGATCCCAAGGAGCGGCAAGTGTCTTTATCGCCTGACCGGCACCCGGTTTTTTACCTTGCGGGGGAAGAGTCGTCGGTGCTGACGCGTCGTCTCCTCACCGGAAAACTCAGCGTGCGGCTGCGGGGCATGGGATGGTCTGAAGCAGAATTGGACAAGATCGCGGCCACGGTGGCCGCGGACCACGGGCTGCACGACGCTGGGGAGGCGGAGGCGGCCGCTCCGTGGCGGTTGATGCGGGCCATGCCGCCAGCGCGCGCCTTGGAATGCGTGCTTTCGCTGCGGGCCGACGCGCGCGTGGCCGAAGCCGAGGTGGTGTGGGCACGCCAGATGGTGCCGCGCGACTTTCCCAATGATCCGCTGTTCCCGCATCAATGGCATGTGGCCAATGTGCTCCCGACCGTGTCGGGCGAGGCGCCGGTCGACCTTTCGGTTCTTCCGATCTGGGGAGAGTTTGGCAAAGGCGGCACTCGCGGTTGGCGCGGTCGCGGCGTACGAATCGGCATTCTCGATGATGGCATCGACTACGCGCATCCCGAATTCGGAGATGGCCGGCTCGACACCGCCGCAGGACGCAATTGGAACGGCGGAGGCAGTGGCAACGCGGGTGCCCAAAACGCGGTCGATCGACATGGTACTGCCGTCGCGGGCTTGGCCGCCGCCACCGCCCACAATGCGGTCGGCGTGGCCGGGGTCGCGCCGGAGGCCGGCTTGGTCAGCCTCCGCTTGACCGCGGGGGCCCACGACGACGAGGACGAGGCGCAAGCGATCGGCTTCTTGGCCAACGCACGCACCGGCTTGTCGCCCGTGGCGCGCCTCGACATCAAGAATGCCAGCTGGGGGCCGGCGGATGGGGCATTTCGCCTGTCTGGGCCGGGGCCACTGGCGCGACAGGCGCTGGCCACCGCCGCCCGGGAAGGCCGGAATGGCCGCGGCACTATCTTTGTTTGGGCCGTGGGCAATGGCGGCGCGATGGGTGAGGACGCCAATAGCGACGGGTATGCCAATAATCCCCATGTCATCGCTGTGGGCGCCATAGATGCGCTCGGCCGCGTGCCGGCTTACAGCGAAGGGGGCGCGTGCCTGGCGGTCGTTGCTCCCTCGGGCACGGAAGCCGCCCTGCCCCTTGTGACGACCGACCGGCCGGGGCGGTTAGGATTCAATCCGCCGAACTCGGGCACCGACCTGCCGGACCACGCCTACACCGAAGGATTTTCCGGCACCTCGGCCGCAGCGCCGCAAGTGGCGGGAGTCGTCGCGCTTATGCTGGAAGCCAATCCGGCCCTCGGATGGCGCGACGTGAAGGAAATCCTGCTGCGCAGCGCGCGCCGCGTGAACCGCACGTCGCCCGCCTGGATCACCAATGCCGTCGGGCTCCGGTTTCATCCGAGGCAGGGGGCCGGACTGGTGGATGCTGCGGCAGCCGTCGCGCTCGCCGTCGGCTGGTCACCGCTCGGGCCGCAAGTCGAAATGCGGGCGAGCGCGATCCAACCAGGCGCCATTACCGATGACAGCGAGGCCGGCTTGACGCGCACGTTCATGGTTGGTCAGCGTCGCCGGGTCGAGCATGCCTTGGTGCGCTTCTCCGCCAGCCACCCGTATCGCGGTGACTTGCGGATCACGCTGACTTCTCCCGGAGGCACCACCAGCGAACTGGCGCCGTCGTACTTCGCCACGCTGCCGACTGGGCAATCGAACTACAACGACTGGGTCTTTTCGTCGCTGCATTTTTGGGGCGAGAATTCGGCCGGAGCGTGGACCCTGAAGGTGATGGACGTGCTCCCGGACGAAAGCGGACGGTTTCTTGGAGCTGAGCTCACCCTGCTCGCCACGGACATCCTTCCCCTGCCGGTCATCACGAGCCCAGCGGCCCGCACCACGCCGGTAGGGCAGCCATTCGAACATGTCGTGGCCATCGCCAACGGCCCGGCGGCTCTCGTCACTGTGGACCCGTTGCCGGCAGGCATGGAATTCGACGCGATAACCGGCACGCTGCGCGGTCGGCCGTCAAAAACCGGAAACTTTCGCATCATCATTCGCGCCACCACGGCCACGGGCATCACCAGCCAGGAGTTCGAACTGACAGTGGTGGGCGGTTACGCCGCCTGGCTCGCCGCCCAGGGAGTGCCAGAGGATGCCGGTGCTCCCACCCAGGACGCCGATCTCGACGGCCGACTGAACATTTTCGAGTACGCGGAGGGTGGCGATCCCATGTCCCCCGATCCTCCAGAGGCTGGTGAGTGCGCCACCCACCCCGAAGGTGACCTTGGCGTGCGTTTCGTGCGCCGGACCGGGCGCACGGATCTGCTGTGGCAGCTCGAGTTCAGCGGGGATGGCGTCGCCTGGACCGCGGTCGCCGAGTCGCGAGACGGTCAACCCGCTATTAGCTTCCAGGACGGGCGCTTTGCGATCGCGGAAACACCTGAACTCGGCGACTTGGTGGCCGTCACCGCCTCCCTGGTGGAGCGACCGGTTCCCTCCCAAGGGTGGTTCCGTGTGCGGGTATCGCTGGCGCCGTAGGATTCCACCGAGGAATTTGTGCTCATGGCCGGCCTTGACGCCCGTTGGCGCCGCACGCTTACTGTCGTCCGTGAGCGCCTCCAACGAAACAGAACCGTTTCCAACGCGATTTCAGCGCAAGGTGATGTGGGGAGCAGTCACTGGGTTGTCCATCGTCTTGATCGGGGCGGTAGCGGTGTTTTTGATCTGGCTGTTCATGCGGGTGCTGGTTTTTTTGCAGCCCGTCCTGGTGCCCCTGGCCGTGGCCGGGATCATCGCCTACTTGCTCGAACCGCTCATCCGGAAGTTGACCGATCGCGGTGCGCCGCGCATGCGCGCCATGCTGGTGGTCTTCGCCGCCTTTCACCTCACCATCCTCATCCTGGCCACCATGGTCGTCGTGCCCGCGGTCCGACAATCGACCCAATGGTTCGAGAACCGTGAGGTTTCCGATCTGGTGGAGAACGCCCAGGCGTTGGCCGACCGCGCGTTCGGCTCCATCGACCGGTTCTGGGAGCGATTTAGTTTGAAACCGAGGGCCGAGGCCGCTCCCGTGGTGCCCGCTGAGGCGCCGACCGCACCCGAGGCCACCGCACCCGAGCCGGAATCCGGCGAAGCGACGCCTGGGTCCGCGGTTGACGGGCTCGTGCCAACGCCCGGATCGTCGACGATAGCGGAGAAATCCGGGCTTCGGGGGTTCAGTTCGCGCGCGTGGCTGCGCGATAACACCGAAATGCTCATGAAGAAGGTCGGCACCTTCGCCGCCAGCGGCTTCACCGGCTTCCTGGGCCTGGCCGGCTACATCGTCGGGTTTTTTCTCGTGCCGCTCTATTTGTATTATTTCCTCAAGGAGAGCGACGCCATCAAACGCACCTGGAGCGACTACCTCCCGCTGACCGAATCGCAGTTTAAACACGAGTTGGTGAGTACCCTGACGGAAATCAACGGGTATTTGATCGCCTTTTTCCGCGGGCAGATGCTCGTCAGCCTGATCGACGGGCTGTTGGTCGGGTTGTGCCTCAAGCTGATCGGCCTGCCCGGCGGCCTGCTCATCGGGATTTTCGTGGCCCTGCTTGGCTTGCTCCCGTACGTCGGCAGCCTGCTTTGCTGGATACCCGCCGTCATCATTTCCATCAGCCACTTCGGCCAGACCACCCCAGGGCCGGGCGGTGTCCCTGGCGCCCAGATTGTCGACCCAGCGACCGGCGAGGTCGTCCGGCACTACGTCAACACATGGAGCCTGTTCCCCGACCAGATTTGGGTCTACCCGCTCATCGTCAGCGCCATTTTCGTCGTCGTCCAGCAGGTGAACAGCTTTGTCACCCAGCCAAAAATTGTCGGCGACTCGGTCGGGCTGCACCCGCTGACCGTCATTTTTTCCGTTCTCTTCTGGTCGCTGCTGATCGGCGGCTTCCTGGGTGTCCTACTCGCCGTGCCGCTCACCGCCTCGCTCAAAGTTCTCATTCGGCGCTACGTTTGGGAAAAACGGCTTCAGCAGGCCGCCGCCGCGGCCCCCGTACCCGCGGAGGGCGCGGCTTGAAGTGTTGCCGAGCAGGCGAGCCCCGGCCGACCGGTCAGGGATGAGGAAATTGAAGTTGCGCGAGTCCCGCAACGTATTATCTATTCCGCCCCCTTTCCCCGGCCGCCAGTGACCGGGAGGAAATCCCCAACTTCCCCATCCTTTACTTCCGTCATGCCGAAAAAGGCCGCTGCCACTGCGTCCACCGCCGCCAAGAAGCCCGCCGCCGCCAAGTCGGTGGACAAAGGTGGCGCGTCCGCCACTTCGTCCAAAACGGTGAAAAAACCGTCCGGATCCAAAGCCCCAGTCAAGGCCGCCCCGAAAGCCCCCCCCGTCACACCGAAGGCACTCGTCAGCCTGGAAAACCTCACGCCCGTCCGGATCACCCGTCCGGCGAACTGGGAAATGACCCCCTGGCACAAAAAGCAGCGCCAGAAATTGATCGAGTTGCGCGATGCCTTGGTCGACGCCATGGACGGCGTCGCCCGGGATACGCTGGAAGGCAGCGAAGCCTCGGCCTTTGGGATGCACCAGGCCGATGCGGGATCGGACGCCTATGACCGCGATTTCGCCCTCAGCATGCTCAGCAAAGAGCAGGACGCCCTCTACGAGATCGAGGAAGCCATCAAACGTATGGACGCCGGTACCTACGGCATCTGCGAGATGAGCGAGAAAAAAATCCCGCAGCTCCGGCTCGAAGCCATCCCGTTTGCCCGCTACACCGTCGAGTGCCAGGCGCAACTCGAAAAGGAAAACCGCGGCGGCTATGGTCGCCGGCCCCCCGTCCGCTCGCTCTTCGGCCTCGGCGGCGAAGACGAGGAGGACGACGAAGATTCCGAAGGCGGCAGCTCGAGTGGCAGCGCCGAATCCAACGACTAACCACCATCGCATTTTATGGCCCGCGACATCATCATCCTCGAGTGCACCGAAGCCAAGGCCGAGGGCAAACCCACGTCCCGCTACATCAGCACGCGCAATAAGAAAAGCCTGAATACCCCGGGCCGACTGGAGAAAATCAAGTACAACCCGTTTCTCAAGCGTCGCACCCTGCACCGGGAAACCCGCTAGCCGGTCCGCCCGGTCCATTCCGCCCCAGCACCCACCATGGAACCCAAAACCAAAGAACGCCTCATCGCCTTCCGCAAGGCCAACCGCCGCATGCCGCGGCGCCGCATGGATATTCCCACGGACAAACTGACCGCTCTCCATCCGGAAGTGCTCCGCAAGTTCACCACCGATACCGGCAAAATCATCCCCCGCCGCATTACCGGAGTCTCCGCCTGGATTCATCGAAAAATCACCCGTGAGATCAAGCGCTCCCGCGCTCTCAACCTCATGCCGTAGCCGAGTCGCTCGCGCCCCCGTCGACACCACCCCGCCTCCACACCCCCCGGCCCGTCTGCCACCTTCCCGCCTCTCTCGCGGAAGTCTGGCTGCCGGGCTTTTTCTTTCCGGACGCCGACTCCCCATCCAGTCGCGCCCCCAACCGCCTGCTCCTCCATGACTCGTGATCTGCCTGATACCCAGGGCGAAGCCGACTCTCGCAACCTCCCGATCGATCAGGTGGGAGTGCGTGGCCTGCGATTTCCCGTGCAGATCCGGGAACAGGGTGGCGCCTTGCAACATTCGGTGGCCACCGTCTCCCTCGCCGTCGACCTCCCCGCCCGCCACAAGGGGACCCACATGAGCCGGTTCGTCGAAGCGCTCAACTCCCACGGCTCCGTGCTCGATGTCCAGCATATCGCCGGCTTGCCCAGTGAGTTGCTCCGCCGACTCCCCGCCCGCCGCGCTCATGTCGAGTTCCAGTTCCCTTTCTTCGTCACCAAATCCGCCCCGGTTAGCGGAGCCTCTGGGCTGATCGACTACCTCGTGACCTTTGAGGTCGAGGCCACCAAAAGGCGCACCCTCTTCACCCTCCACCTCGAAGTGCCGGTCACCACCGTGTGCCCCTGCTCCAAAGCCATCAGCGACCGCGGCGCCCACAACCAGCGCGGCGTCGTCCGCCTCTCCGTCCGCTTCCGCCGCCATCCCGTCTCCATCGAGGAAGCTGCCCAACTTGTCGAACAAAGCGCCAGTTGCGAACTCTTCAGTGTGCTCAAACGCCCGGACGAAAAAGCCGTCACCGAACGCGCCTACGACAACCCTGTCTTCGTCGAAGATCTGGTCCGCAATGTCGCCCAACGTGCCGCCCGCCACCCCCACATCGCCTGGTTCCGCGTCGTCGCCGAAAACTTCGAAAGCATCCATAATCACCAAGCTTTCGCCGTCATCCAGTCGCCCGCCCCACGCTAAACCCCAGGCCGCCACGCCCGTCCAAGGCCCACTGATGGCCGGCGAAACACGCATTTTCCTATAGACAATAGGATCAATTTATCTGCGATAAAGGGTCAGGCAATTTACGGGTTTCGGCTCTTGACGGCATTCGTTGCTGTCGTGGTGGCGTGGTTGGGGCAGATTAAGGGATGTATCTGCTGAGGCTGGCATTTTTTTTGGCGTGGCTGGGACCGTCGTGTCGGTCGGTGCCGGAAGTGGAGGTAGACCGGTTGCGGGTGCAGTCGGTGGATCGGGAGGCGGTGGTGGTGGCGGCGGCAGCGCGTGGGTTGGTTCCGGTGGAGACGTATGACCGGGGAATCGCGGTATCGCTGGCGTATGGGCGGCCTGACAATGTCTTTGGGCGGGTGCTGTATCCTCCGGGTTTTCCGGCGCTGGCCCACGACGAGACGGCGCGCAAGCTGGCGGCGGCGAATACCGGGTTGGCGGCGGACGGGCTGCGGTTGGTTGTTCTCGATGCCTACCGGCCACCGGAGGTCCAATGGACGATTTACGAGCTGGTTCGATCGGACCGGTATGTATCGGACCCGCGCCGTCGTTGGTCGAGGCACACGTATGGCCGGGCGGTGGACGTCACGCTGCTGAATCGGTCCGGCTGCCCGGTCCGTATGCCGAGCGCGTTTGACGACTTTTCGGAGCGGGCGTCCGCCCGGTATCGGGGATCCGACCCCGAAGTACGTGCCCATCTTACTCGTTTACAGCTGGCCATGACCGAGGCGGGTTTTTCTCTCTACGAGGCGGAATGGTGGCATTTTAATGACCTCGGAGATCCTGTGCTTCACGACCGGCCGCCTGTTTTTGGTCGGGAGCTTGGGCTTCCCGTGGGGGAATCCGGGGCCGATGTGCCATGAAGTCCGCCACGGCCAATCCCTCGCTGGTTCGCTTCGCCTGGCTTTCCGTTGGGGCGGCGCTGCTGACATTCTTTCTGAAGCTGCTGGCGTGGCAGGTCACGGGATCGGTGAGCTTGCTTTCGGATGCCCTGGAATCACTCGCCAACCTGGCAGCGGCGCTGATCGCGATGGCCTCGCTCACCGTGGCGGCGCGTCCGGCCGACGATGATCATGCTTATGGCCACACCAAGGCGGAGTATTTTGCCAGCGGCATCGAGGGCGGTCTCATTATGATCGCTGCGGCGGGTATCGGCTGGAGCGCCGTCGACCGCCTTTGGTCGCCCCGCCTGCTGGAACAACCGCTGCTCGGCGTCGCGCTGTCCTCGATCGCCTCGGTGGTCAATCTGGCCGTGGCCCGCGTCCTCCAGGTCGTCGGTCGTCGGCACCATTCGGTTGCCCTGGAAGCGGACGCCAAGCACCTCATGACCGACGTGTGGACATCCGCCGTTGTCATCGTGGCGGTGGGATTGGTGACGCTGACCGGTTGGGCCTGGCTGGACCCGGTTCTCGGGTTGCTGCTGGCGTGCCACATCGTCGTGACCGGCATCAAGCTGGTGCATCATTCGATGCTTGGCCTGATGGACACGGGCCTGCCTGCGGAGGAGCTTGAGAAGATCCGCACCGTGCTCGACGGCTTTGCTGCGGATGGCGTCCAACACCACGCGCTGCGAACGCGCGTGGCCGGAGCCCGCCGGTTCATGTCGGTGCACCTCCTGTTTCCCGGCGCCTGGTCGGTGGCGCGCGCGCATGCGCTTTCAGAAAAAATCGAGGCCGCCCTGCGCGCTGAGGTGCCACGCCTGACCATTCTCACGCACCTCGAGCCGATCGAAGACCCGGCCTCCTGGAGCGACGTTGGACTGGACCGGCCATCATCGGGGTCAACCGAGACATAAAGCGCGGATCACGCGCCGTAGCTGGTCCGTCGACCCCTGCTTCAGGCTTATTCCGCGGCGGGGCTCGCCGTGTGCCTGACGATGTACCGAGTGCAATAGACTTCCTGGCCGGGAAGGACGGCCACGGGCTGGAAAATGGCGGGGTCTTCGAGCAGCGTCATGATTTCCGGGAACGACTGGCGGGCAAGCGCTGGCTGGCCGTACGTGATGGCGAAGTCGCGGCCGGTGCGCAGCGCCTCCTCCATCAGGGCGCGCAACTGGTCAACGGAGGAGAACTCGCGCACCCCAGGATCATAGATCGTGTTGCGCATGAGAAACCCGGCGGTCAAGACGCCGCGCTGGTAGTCCGGGTGATGCGGGTTGATGACCGGTTGTACGAGCATAGCGGCTTCCCGATTCGGCTCGATCGGGTGGCGGCGGAGAATTTCGCGGGTGCGTGACCCCATCATCGCGGATAAAACCACCGCCCCCCCGAGGATCGACGCCTGGACTGTCGGGGACGTCGCCGCGCGAACCGCCAATGATTCCAGGCCGATGGCGATCAGGAGCAAGATTCCGGGCACCGCTCCCATCAGGTACCAGGGATAGAGCACGCTCCCGGTCATGCCGGATTGCGCCAAAATCATCACCGGTGGCAGCAGGAACGCGGGCAGCCACGGACGCGCTTCGGGCGAGCGCCGCCACACGGCCATCACTCCGACAACCAGCGAGCCCATGACCAGAGCGGCCGCCGCCATCACGATCCACGCGTGAGCGTCCCAAGTGCGGCTCCACGACGTGAGCAGTGGATTATTCACGTCCGCCTCGTGCCAGACACGCCCCGTCAACAGCGCGCTCAGCGCATCGATCCATCCCCCATCACCCGCCACGCCCTTCGAATTCGATCCACGGAGCCAAATGCGCAGTTGGATCAAATTGGCGAGGAACAACTGCAACCACGCAGCCAAGGCGACCAAACCAGTCACCGCCAATCGAAGCGTGAGTCCGGTGCGCTGGACTGCCGGTCGTAGTCGGTTCAGCCAAATGGCGGTCAGTGCACCCAGATTGGCCACGACGACCAAGTGGACACTGAGCGGCCACGTGTAGATCAACGCGAAGTCGAGCGCCGCCGCCGCCCACCACCAACGCCAGTTTCCCGTGACTACCGCGCGCACGAGCGATGCCAACAGTAGGGGAGTTCCAAGCAGTAAAAACGCATACCCCCGCGCCTCGGCGGCATACCGCACGAAACCGGGGTGCAGCACGAGCAGGGCGGCCGCCACCCAGCCGGCTCGGCGCCAACCCAAAGTCGCCCCGAGGCCGGCCAACGCGAAAACCGCACCCAGCGACGCCATCCACGCCGGCAGCCGAATCGCCACCTCGGAAAAATACGCATCCGTGGCCTCCGCGGGAGGGCGCGCGAGCCACTGGTGGCTGGCCCGCGCCACCACACTGTAGAGAACGTGGTTGTTGGGGGTGCGGAAATTAAAGAACGCGTCGCCCCACGTCGCCTCGTCGTAAGTCCGCTCGCCCTGCTCGTTCGTGTGAAACTGCCCAACCAGGAATTCACGCAGGGTGCGTCCTTCGTCGCCCCAGACGCTTTGGCTCAATCGCGGGGCCGTCATCCACGCTGCCATCCCGGCGAGCAGCGCCACGCCCACCCAACCGAGCCGGCGGACCCGAACCGCCTCGGGTGCCTCAGGCGCTGAGCCCACCGCCGCCTCCGAATCCCAGGCCGCCTGTCCGAGGCTGGTCACTGGCCGCCGCGCCCATGGCACCAAAGCGGCGGCGGCCAGCATGAGCCATCCATTGATGAAGGCGGCGCGCGGGAGCCAGACGCGCATGACTTGGCGCCAGTGGATCGACTTGCCATCCGCGACGGCTGCTTCCACCCGCTCCACCGTGGAGCGGCCGGCCGCGGCGCGATCCGCGTAAGTTAAACATCCGACCGCCAGCGCGACCAGCAGGGCCATCCACGCCACTCGAGCGGGATCTCGAAACCATTGGGCGACCACCCGCGCCTTCATGACCCGGCCGGGGTGGCGGTGACGCGTTTGCGCCGATCCAGGGCCGCCCCGATGAACCCAGCAAACAGGGGATGCGGTTTGGTCGGCTTGCTCAGAAACTCCGGATGAAACTGGCTGGCGATGAAAAATGGATGCTGCGGCAACTCCACAATTTCCACCAAATGGCCGTCTGGTGACGCCCCGGAGACCACCAGACCCGCCGCCTCCAGCCGCTCGCGGTAATCCGGATTAAACTCAAACCGGTGGCGGTGGCGCTCGTGAACCGTCGACCGCCCGTACAGGCGCGCTGCCAGAGTGCCCGGCCGCAGATCGCACGCGTACGATCCGAGCCGCATGGTGCCTCCCTTTTTCGTGATGGACTTTTGTTCCTCCAATATAGCGATAACCGGATGGAGTGGATTGGCCTCAAACTCGGTGCTGTTTGCCCCGTCCAGCCCGCAGACGTGGCGGGCAAATTCAATCGTCGCAATCTGCATCCCCAGGCACAGCCCGAGGTACGGCACCCGGTTCTCCCTCGCATAGCGCGCCGCCACAATCTTCCCTTCGATCCCGCGTTCGCCGAATCCGCCCGGCACCAGGATTCCGTCAATGCTCGACAATTCGGGCGCCGTGCCCGTCTCCTCCAGCACCTCGGCTTCCAGCCGCACCAACTCCACTTTCGTATCGTTGGCCGCACCGGCATGCGTCAACGCTTCGTAGACCGACTTGTAAGCGTCCTGCAGCTCGACGTACTTGCCAACGACTCCGATCCGAACGTGGTGAGTCGGTCGGACAAGGTGATCGACGAACGCGCTCCACTCGGCGAGGTCCGGCTCCAGCGTCTGCAACCCGAGAAATTCGCACACCAGCGCGTCCATGCCCTCGCGCCTCAGCACCAAGGGAAGCTCGTACACACTGTGCTGCACGTCGACCTCCTCGATTACCGCGTCGACCCGCACGTTGCAGAAAATCGCCAGCTTCTCGCGCAATTCTTGATCGATCGGCCGCTCGGTCCGGCAAACGAGAATTTGCGGTTGAATGCCGATTTCGCGCAGCTTGGCCACCGACTGCTGCGATGGTTTGGACTTCAACTCCCCGGCGGCCTTGATGTACGGGACGAGCGTCACGTGGATGAAGAGCACGTTGTCGCGCCCGGCCTCGATCGCGAATTGCCGCAGCGCCTCGAGGAAGGGCAACCCCTCGATGTCACCGGTGGTGCCGCCGATCTCGGTGATGATGACATCCGCCCCGGTCGACTGGCCCACCTCGCGGATGCGTTCCTTGATCTCGTTGGTGACATGCGGGATCACTTGGATCGTCTTGCCAAGGTAGTCACCCCGCCGCTCTTTGCGCAGCACACTCTGATACACCTGCCCGCTCGTCAGGTTGTTCAATCGCGTCAGCGGCTGCGAGGTAAAGCGTTCGTAGTGGCCGAGGTCGAGGTCGGTCTCCGCCCCGTCATCCAACACATACACTTCGCCGTGCTCGTAGGGCGACATCGTGCCCGGGTCGACATTCAGGTAAGGGTCGAATTTTTGCAGCACCACTTTCAGGCCGCGCGCCTCCAACAGCGTCCCCAGCGAGGCTGCCGTCAGTCCCTTGCCCAGAGAACTGACGACGCCGCCGGTGACAAACACGTATTTGATGTGCCGCATTTCCGATCAAAGCCGTCCCTGCACAGGGTGTCAAATAGGGTCGATGGTCGACGGATACCTGGAAACCGGTTCCTCTGCTCGCCCGCCACCATGGACCCGTCGAGATGACCGCTTTGCGCCGGCTCGCGTTGTTCATGGTGATAAACGCCCTTCATGACGGCATCAACCTCGTGGCCAAAGAGTACTGCGCGAGCCGCTTCGAAAGCACCTTGGCTCCCATCGCCCTGCAGCCGAATGGCGTGGCACTGCCCGAGGACACCTGCGCGGTGCTTTCCCTCAGGGCGACATCTCGCCTCCACGAAAAGCGCGGACTCGTCCGCGGCACTCCAAAACGCTCCACTCTCATTGGAATTGAATTCCCTGTCGTTGGCACAATTTTTTTGGACGCCGGCCCATTCTATCGGCTTTAGTGCGGCATGCGCTGTCTGGTGGTGGATGACGATCCGTTGGTGTGCGAATCCGTTGAGAGCTTCCTCGGGCGGATCGAGGGGATTGATTATTGCTTGAAAGCGGGGGACGGGGTGACCGCGCTGCGGTTGCTGTCGGGGGGTGGCATTGACGCGGCCTTTCTCGACCTGCAGCTCCCGGGCTTGGATGGCGTGTCGCTCATCGCCTCGCTGCCGCGCGACCTCCCGCTCGTCATCATCAGTGCCAGCGAGGAGTTTGGAGCCCGCTCGTATGACTTCAATGTCGTCGACTACCTGGTCAAACCGCTTGAGTTTCCCCGGTTTCATCAAGCCGTGCTTCGGCTCAAGGAGCGCCGCGTGCCGCCGCGGCCGGCCGATGGCGAGGAGTCGAGTGTGTCGGCGACGCAGCGGCCGCTCGGGCTCGGGCGTGAATTGTTCGTCAAAGATGGCACCCGCATCGTCCGCATCGAGCTCGAGAAACTTCAGATCCTGCGGGCGGAGTCGAACTACGTGGAATTCATCACCACCGAATCGTCCGTGCTCAGCCTGATCAGCATGAAGCGGCTGGAGGAAATCCTCCCGGATGACTTCATCCGCATCCACCGCAGCTACTTCGTCAACCGCGCCCACCTCGCCCGCATTGAGGACGGCTACGTCCATGTCGGCAAACACAAGCTCCCGATCAGCCAGGGGTATAAGGACGAACTCCTCGAACGTCTGCGCATCATCAATTGAAGAAAAAACCACGCCACCCACCGCCACAGCTCAAGTGTCCGCCGCCCGCAGCGACTCGGCGGCGGAACGCAGGCTGGCGGCGGCGGCGGCCCGCCGGTCGATTCGATCGGGCGCTTCGATAAGCGCATCCAGGGCGAGGCGGAGGTCATCGAGATGCAACTGGACCAGCGCGCTGTGGAGTTTGTGACGCAGCGCGCGGAGTGCCGGGCGATCGGCCCGGCGGGACGCGTCGGCAAAGTCAGCTTCGTGCTGGGCGAACTCCCGGGCCAGCGCGGTGAGAAGCCGTTGGACGCGCTCCGGTTCGTCAGGAAAGAGCGTGTACAACGCGGCGGTCGGCGAGGTGGGCGATTCAACGGCGTGCTCGCGAGCGGAGCGAACGGCGGAAACTGGCTCCTCGGGCCGAAGAGCGGCGATCGGGGCGGTCCCAGCCTCGGGCAACCAGCGGGCCATCTCGGCGAACAAAGTGGCCGGCACGAACGGTTTGGTGACCACGCTGCACAACCCGTGGGCCAGGCAATCGGCTGTGGTTTCCGCCGAGACTTGAGCGGTGACGGCGAGCAAGCGGAGATCTGGAGCGATGGCGCAGGCGGCGCGGGCAAGGTCCATTCCATTCATGTCCGGGAGCTGCAGGTCGACCAATACCAGATCGAACCGCGGATTTTCCCGCAGCGTCTCCAGCCCCTCGGCCCCGGTCTCGGCAAAGACCAGCGTGGCGCCCGTCGGCGCCAAGGTCGCCGCCATGACTTCGCGGTTGGAACCGACATCCTCAATGTAAAGGAATCGATGCCGGCTCCAGTCGGGGACCCCCGCCCAATCGGCATCGAGCGTCGGCTCTGGCTCGACCGCGGCGGCGAACGGCAGGCGGACGCGAAAGCAGGATCCGGCGCCCGGTTTCGATTCCACGCTCAGCGTCCCGCCCTGCAGCTCGACCAAAGAACGCACAATGCTCAAGCCCAGTCCGGTGCCACCGAATCGGCGGCCGATTTCACCGTGCTCCTGGTCGAAGGGCGAAAAAATGCGCCCGATGTTTTCTTCGGCGATACCAATGCCAGTGTCCGTGACGATAAACTCGATGAGCCAGCCGTTCTCCGGTGACGATTTGTCGCCGGGCGCGCACGCCGCGGATCGCTCGGCCTGGCGGAGGCGGCCGAGCGAGCGAGCGGCCAGGACAATCGACCCGCGATCGGTGAACTTGACCGCGTTGCCCAGCAGGTTGTTGAGGACTTGACCGAGTCGCACGGCGTCGCCATGCAGCCGGTCCGGCAAGCCGGGTGACGGTTGATAATCGAAGGTCAGGCCCTTCTGCGCCGCCAGTTGGCGATGGGTCAAGACCACGTCGCCGAGCAATTCGTGAAGCGAAAAATCGACCGGTCGGAAGTCGACTTTGCCGGCCTTGATTTTCGAGTGGTCGAGGGCTTCGTCGAGCAGAGCGAGCAGTTGGCGGGATGCGCTGCGCAGCGATGCCAACACCGGTTCCTGGTGGGGCGCGGGGTGATTGCGCTCGAGGACGCGGAGCAGGCCGGTCACCGCATTCATGGGCGTGCGGATTTCATGGCTCATCATCGCCAAAAAGTCGTCGCGGGCGCGCGTGGCGTCCTCCGCCTCCCGTCGCGCCGCCTCGAGCTTCGTCACATCGTCTCGGACGCGGTGCGCCAACTCCCGGAATTTCTCGGCCAATTGGCCGATTTCATCCTGGGGACCGGGAACAGGTAGAACCGGCATTTCCTGGCCGGATTCGTAACGGGCCATTGCGTCGGTGACCTGGTGGAGTCGTCTGGCGAACCATTGGCCGGCCAACAACACCACGCCGACTCCGCCCAGGGCCGCCAGCCCCGTAAAGGCCAGGGCTCGATTGCGCGCCGCCGCCAGCCCGCGCAAGAATTCTCGTTCGCGCGCCGTCAGGCGAACTTGCCATTGCCTCCCTGAGTCGGGCCGGGCCGAAAACGGGCGTTGGACCATGAGCTCCGCGGCTTGACTCGATGCGGCCGCTGCTCCAGTGGCAAAGCGGGCCGATCGGTTCAGATCGCTCCCAAACGTCTGGGAACGATCCGGGTGCACCACGTAATCACCCCGCTCATTCACCAGATGCAGCGTCACGCCGGGACTCGCCTGCGCTGGAAGGGCGGCAATCAAACCGCTGAAGTCCACGTTGATAACGACCATGCCAAATTGCCGGTTGTCGTCATGCAGCACGCTGGCCACGGTGCGCACTGTGGGCATGTGGGGCAGAGTGATCTGGCCGAAATCCTGGTTCAGATTGAGATCAGAAACTGACACCTCGCCCGGTGCGAGCTTCCGACCTTCCTGAAAGTAATCGCGGTCGCCTTTGTGCTGCAGGCGATCACGCGGCATGGTTTCAATGCGGCCGTCGGTGTTGTCGAGGCGAATCAACTCGAGCCCGTCGTCGGCCAGGCCGATCAGTCGCACTTGAAAATACGTCGGCTTTCCAGCCATCAGAGCGCGAAACTCGTCCTCGTTGAGCCGCCGCCAGCGCTCCTGCGCCTCGGCGTCCCCGGTCGCCCGCACATACTCGCGCACGCTCGGGGTGCGCGCCAAGAATTGGGCATCCCGGGCGGCCTCTTCCACCGCCGATTGCACTCTCAGGATGGTGGTCGCCGCGTCGTGTTCCAGCGTTTCCCGCCATGTCACCAACGAGTGGTCCCGGCTGCCGCGATCACTCAAAAATCCAAACAGCCCGACCAGCAAGGCCGTCAACAGGGACCAGAGCAGGGTGAACCGGGTGGCCAGCGACATCTTACGACATCATGCCACCCCGGTTCCCGCCGCCAAGCGCGGAATGCGCGCCCGTTGGCTCACCAGTAGAGCCGGACGCCCGCCAGCGCCGTCCAGCCGTCATAGCCTTTCGGGCCGTCCATGTTGGCGTACTCCACACCGCCCATGAGTTTGAGCCGATGCTTCTGCTCCGGTTTCTTTTCAACGTCTTTTCCGTCGAAGAGGAAGTATTGGAATCCCACGTAAAACGCATTGTAGACATCTCCAGGGGCGCCGCCCACCTCGCGTTCGTACCGGCGCTGGGCACTCAGACCCACATCGTCATCCGACAGGCCCAGTTGATACCGGCCAACCAGCTGGAGGCGGCTCGTCAGGTCGTAGGTGGGAATCAACACCAGCCCCAAATTCGTGGCGTCCCCGTCGCCCACGAGTACTTCGGTGAGCAGCCCCCAAGAGCCGTTCTTGAGCTCCAAGCTGGTCGAAACGCCGTTGTCGAAGGCCCTGTAGATTTCGTCGTTGTCGTCGCGGTCGCTGTGGATGTAATCGAGCCGCCACTGGGCTTTCTTTAGGCCAAACGTGTCGGAAAGATCGTAGGAGACGCTGGCGATGGCGCTCCATCCGCCGTCAAATTCGCCGAATTCCGTTGTGTCATCGCCGTCGCCCACCGTGTCGTTGGAATAGGCGCCGACGTAATAACTCCATTTGTCCACCTTGCCATCGACCACCGCGCCAGTGGCATAATCGGGACGGAACTGGTTGATCAGCCCGCTCCGTTCAAACGTCGGGATCAGGCGTGAGGAGAGCGACCATTCCCAACCGAACTTGGGCTTTTGTTTCCCGAGCGTCAGATTGAAAGCGTCGCTTTGGTGCCACGCCACATACGCTTCGATCAAGCCTTCATAAAAATCGCCCCCGCTGTTCAGGTCGGAAAACATCTCCGCCTTCAACTCCAACTGGCGCTCAAGAAAAAACGTCCGCGCACCCAACCGGAATCGCCGGTGCTCCCAATCGCTGTCATCACCGTCGTCCGAGTCCGCACTCCAATACTGACCTTGATAACGGCCGGTGAGCGAGAATTCATTGAAAAACCCATCGTCCGACTTGTGGAGCGTTGCCAGGTTCCACAGCGAGTCCATCCACGTCCCCTCCGCCGCTGGCTCGACCACAGCCTGTTTGGCCCCGGCAGGCCCCGTCTCCGTGCCGGCGCGAGCCAGCGGACAACCGATCAGGAGCGCCAGGCCACACGCCGACGCATAATGGGGGTAATTAAGTTGTTTCATTGATTGTTGGGATTTTGAACGCCTGATGGCCCGCCTGGCGAGCCGTCACGGCACATTGTTTGAGTGCTTTTGAACGCCGCTGGGTCTGGCGTGCGCAGTTTTATGGCGAATTCGACCCAATAACCAATATGTTTCTGTGACAAAAATGAAAGAAATCGGGCGTGAGTGCCGGCCAAGGGACTAAAAAGGACCAAAGGGACATGAGGGACCAAAGGGATCAAAGGGGCCAAAGAGACCTGAGGGGCACTACGAGCCATCAGGCGGCCTAGTTTCAAAAGCGTCTAGGCCGCATTCCGAACGACCTGCCGGTGCGGCGCGGATGGCCTTGGTCTAAACGGGGCTTTTGGCCCGCGGTTCCGCCGCGACGGGGTCGGCGGCACCTGGGTTGGTCACGAATGGACCACCCTGAAGTGGGGCGGCGTCCGAGAACGCGACATCGGGCATCTCGCTCGACTTCCCCGCCAGGGGAAACTCCTTTCGCAGCGGGAAAAACGGATACCCCTCCCACATCAGAATGCGCCGCAGATCCGGATGACCCGTGAAGCGGATGCCCATCATGTCGTAGGCCTCGCGCTCGTGCCAATTCGCCGCCGGCCATACGCCTGTGGCCGATGGGAACTCCGCCTCGTCCTCTGCGGCCGCCGCCTTGATGCGCAGCGACATATTGGCCGCGTAGGAATAAAGCTCGAAAACCACCTCGAATCGCGGATCCGCCCCCAGATGATCGATGGTCGTGATGTCGACCAAACCATCAAACCCCAATGTGTCGCGACAATGCGTGAGCACCGGGAGCAACGCCGACTTCGCCACCATGACCGTCGCTTCACCCCGAAATTCACTCGTGCCAACCACCTCGGTGGAAAACGCAGCTCTCAACGAATCGATGGCGGTGGCGTGGGTCATGAGCTGGGTGACTTGGTTTTCCTGGGGCAAGCCCGGCGGGCTTAGGACATCAGGCTTTGCAACAACTCTTTCTTCTGTCCCAGGAATGACTTTTCGGTCTCGATTTTCCGCTGCAGCCGCATCAACCCCTCCAGAAGGGCTTCAGGCCGAGGGGGACACCCCGAAATGTAGACGTCCACCGGCAACAGGCGGTCAATCCCCTGCAACACCGCATAGCTCCGGTACATGCCGCCCGACGACGCACACGCCCCCATCGCAATCACCCACTTCGGCTCCGCCATCTGCTCATAAATCCGTTTCACCGCCAGCGCCATCTTGTACGTCACCGTCCCCGCCACGATCATCACATCAGATTGCCGCGGCGAAAATCGCATCACCTCCATCCCGAATCGCGAAATGTCGAACCGGCTCGCCCCCGCCGCCATCAACTCAATCGCACAGCATGCCAATCCCATCGGCATCGGCCATAACGAGTTCTTCCGCATCCAGTTGATCGAGGCATCCAGGCGCGTGATGATCACATTCCCCTCGATCTTCGAATCATAACCCATCAAAGCCGCCGCCTCCCGATCCGCCAACGACGGCACCGCCGGTTCCCCCGTCTGCCGCGGCCCATGTAGCGCCGGATGCGGCCGCGCCGTCGCCAGCACCGGCTCCCCCGTAATCTCAATCGTCCCGCGTGTCATTGGCGTCATCAATTCCAACTTGTGAAAAACTTCACAAACAGGCTAGCGCGAGCCGAGCGGTCGGCAACCCCGGATTTTCGAGGCTGCCGAATTCGACTGCGATTTTTTACGCAGAAACGGGATCTATAAACTGCCTGGCACTTTATGGCAGCCCCTAATATCGAAAGCCTTGGTCGGCGCGGAACTCTGGTGAGGAGAGGCGATAAAATGCCGGAAAGTGAGGCTTGACGATGGAGCGGGGATCCGATCAGACTGCGACTTTGTATTGCCCGGAGTTTCAGATTATCTATTGCATGAAAAGAGTTCTTGTTTCCTCGGTGCTGGTGGGCGCCCTGACGACCGCGGTGCACGGAGCGGCAACGCTGACGCCTTTGGTGGGGTTTGGTGGGCCTGACGGCTGGTTGTCACCGGCGGATTATGCGCCGTTGGCGACGGACAACACGGCGCGAGGGATGGCGTTCAACCCGGTCTCAGGGAACCTCTTGGTGGCGACGCGGAGTGGTGCGACGGCGTTGCGGGTTTTGAATGCAGCTAGTGGGGCCGAGTTGAGCACCATGAATGTGACTGGGGTGGCGGGCGGCACGTTTGCGCTGAACATGATCGATGTGGCGTCGGATGGGGCGATTTTTGGCGGCAACCTGACGGTGTCTGCTGCGGCCAATTTTAAGGTTTATCGATGGGCCAATCAGGCGGCGGCGCCAACGGTGGCCTATGACGCCTTGAGTGGGCTGGCGCGAACGGGAGATTCGTTTGCGGTGGTTGGGGCGGGGGCGAGCACGCGGATCGCGGCCTCCGGCACCAATACGGTGGCTGCCAGCAATTTCGCGGCGCTGACAACTGCGGACGGCTCCAGCTTCACGTCGACCGCGGTCACGTCGATTGCCGGTACGTCCACTGCAAACAACGACTATCGCCTGAGCCTGACCTTCGTCGATTCGGATACGCTGATTGGCACCCAGGGGACGGCGGGTCGGGTGACGAGTTTCGGAGGGGTGTTGGCGGACACGATTCCACTGGCCGGCAACCAGCGGCTGATTGATTTTGCGACGATTGGAGGGACCCCCGTTCTGGCCGTCGCTGATACGGGAACCTCGGTGGTGTCGGTCTTCGACATCACCACGCCGTCCAGTCCGAGCTTGCTCGCATCGGGGGCCACCATTTCCGGCGCTTCAGTAACCAACATCAATGGCGTCGGGGCCGTGACGTGGGGTCCGGTGAGCGGCCTTTCTGCCACCCTGTACGCGATGAACACAAACAACGGCATCCAGGCATTCACTTTCACCGTGCCTGAGCCGACCACGGCACTCCTGGCGGGTCTTGGATTGCTTGGATTTCTCCGTCGGTGCCGATAACGGCTGTGGCCGAGAAATGCGCACACTCCAGTGGCCAGCCCGCAACGGCTGGCCATTTCTTTTTAGTGAGAGGCGGCGGAAAATCTTACCTTATCCGATGAAACTGAGCTGGAGCCTGGTGCGGACGCTGGTGCTGATGAGCACACAGGTCGGGCTCCTGCGTGGATCGTGACGTACAATATTTGGAATCGAGAGACCGCGGTGCCCGCCCAGCCGGACCACCCGTTCCTCCGATTCCCGGACTGGTTGAGTGAAAAATACCGATCCAGCGAGAACCAGCCGATTATCCGGTGGGACGGCGGCAACTATCCGTTTGATCAAGGCCACCCGGCCGTTCAGCAACATGTTTTCGAAGTGGCCATGGACATCGTGCGGCGGTACGACGTGGACGGCCTGCACTTCGATTACTTGCGATATTCCGACGACTCCTCGGCCAACAACCAGCCATGGGGGTACCACCCGGTGAGCGTCGCGCGATTCAACGCGACCCACGCCCGCAAGGGAGTTCCGCTGCCCACCGATCCGGCCTGGCTTCAATGGCGCCTTGATCAGTTAACCGCGCTGCTGCGCAAGACGTATCTCCATTGTCTCGCCGAAAAGCCGCGCCTCCGCGTGTCGTCCGCCCTGATCTGCTATGACCCGGCGCATTCAGTAACCGCCCCTTCCGTCCGGCACATCGCGCCGCTTCTGGCGCGTCGTCCGCGAAGAGCCCTAAAAACCCGGATGGGAACCACGAGAAGCACGAAACACACGAAAATCCAAGGCGTTGCCCAATGTCATCAGTCCACCTGATGGATGAGGATTCGCTTGTCCTAACCCAATGAATTTTCGTGTGTTTCGTGATTTTTGTGGTCCCAATGTCTCTTTTTTGGGATGACTCGAATTCCACCTCAACCCCCGATGCTCATGACCTCGCGCCGCCAGTTCCTTCACACCTCCGCCGCGACAATCGCCGCCGCCGCGGCGACCGCTCGTGCCCAAACCCCTTCCGCCAACGATCGCCTTCGCGTCGCCGTCATGGGGCTCGGCCGTGGCATGGACCATATCCAAGGATGGCTCGCCGTTCCCAACGTGGAAATTGCCGGCCTGTGCGACGTCGATAGCCGGCGCCTCGCCGGCGGCGCCGCGGCCGTGGCGCGCGCTGGTCAGTCCGCGGAGCCGCGCCTCGTCGCCGACGTGCGCACGCTTCTCGACGACAAGGAAATCGATGTCCTCTCGATCGCGGCACCCAATTTCTGGCACGCACCCGCCACCATCCTCGCCTGCGCCGCGGGAAAACACGTTTACGTCGAAAAACCCGGCAGCCACACCGGCCAGGAAAGCGAATGGATGGTCGCCTCGGCCCGCACCCACCAGCGCCTGGTTCAACAAGGGACGCAGCGCCGCAGCCTGCCCGCGATGCGCGAGGCGATCCAGCGGCTCAAGGAAGGCGCCATCGGCCCCGTCCGCGCCGCGCGCTGCTGGTACACCGCCGCCCGAGGCGCGGTCACGCTGAAACCCAATGTCCCAGTCCCCGATTGGCTCAACTGGCCGCTCTGGCAAGGCCCGTGCCCGGAAATGCCGTACCTCGAAGGCCTCGTCCACTACAACTGGCATTGGCGCTGGCACTACGGTGGCGGCGAACTCGCCAACAACGGCGTCCACGCCCTCGACCTTGCCCTCTGGGGGCTCGATGCCCATTGGGCCGCCACCCATGGCCGCCCGCTCACGCCGCTCTGCGTCTCGGCCATCGGCGATCGCTACCACTTCCAGGACGATCAAGAAACCCCCGATACCCTGGTCGCTGCGTTCGATTTCGGCCCCTGCGCCGCCTACTTCGACGGCAGCTCCTGTTCCCAGCGCAAGGGCGTCGATCAACACGCTTTCGTCACGTTTTACGGCGACAATGGCTCGCTCGCGCTCTCCAGCTCGGGCTACACGCTGTTTGACCCGGCCGGCACCAAAATCGCCGAGAACGAACCCCCGTTCGACGATCGCCCCCATTTCCAAAACCTCGCTGACGCCATCCGAAATGGCGCACCGCTTCACTGCGACATCGAAGCCGGCCAGCGCGCCGCCCGCCTCTGCCACCTCGGCAACATCGCCCATCGCACCCGCTCCACGCTGAACTGCGATCCGCAGTCCGGCGCCATCCAAAACAACGACGCTGCCCTCAAGCTCTGGTCCAAACCCTATCGCGATGGGTGGCAGCCGCGCGTGTGACGGAATCTGTTTCCCCGACTGGCGGCCTCACTCGCTGCGCAGCGCATCGACGAGTTGACCGCGCAGGGCGAAACGCGCGGCCACCACGCAAAACGCGAGCCCCCCCACAAGGATGGCGACGAGGACGGCGATGGGGAGCGACGCGCCACGGCTGATGGGCCAGACCGCGAGCACCGCCGCCGCACCGCCGATCAGCAGCCCGGCGACCAGCAGGAAGGCATTCTCGCCAATGACGATGCGGCGAAGCGAGCGTTGTTGGAATCCCACGGCCTGCAGCACACCGAATTCACCGCGTCTTTCGAGCACCGTGCGCGCGAGAAGCAGCCCGAGACCGGCCGTCGAGAGAATCAACCCGAAGCCGCCCAGCGCGCTGAAGATTCGCAGGTAGGTATTCTGCACCGCGTTGAATTCGTTCAGGCGCTCCGCGGCCGGGACGAGGGCGAGCCCGCGGTTTTCCAACTGGCGGGTGAGGCGTTGGGCGATGGCGTCGGCGGTGGCCGGCGGGGCGTCGACGAGCAGAAAACGGTAGCCGCCGGTGCCTGGGAAGAGCGATTCGAACGCGCGTTCCGAGATGACCGCGCTCCCTTGCAGAATCGATGGAGCCAGCAGACCGGCGATCCGCAGCCGCACCGGTTCGCTGCCTCCCTCGCGGTCGCCACCCACCGCGAGCACATCGCCCACGTTCATCTTGAGCGTGTAGCGGACGTAGTTGACGTCGAGCACGGCGGGCACAGGACCACTGCCGTCCCAGTCGTCGATCACGGACCAATCGGTGGCTCCGGCGGAAAACGTAAACGACCCGCGCGATGCGAGAGCCGCGGGGTCCACCCCGAGCACTCGCGGGTTCTGCGGCCGCTGGAGGTTGAGGCAACTGGCTTCATCGCCCTCGCGAACCCGCGCCTGGACGAAGGTCGTGCCTTCGACGTCCTCTGGATCCAGGCCGATGGCGGTACGTCCGGCTTCGGTGGTGAGTGACTCGTAGAGCGGCAGGGTGGCTTCGCCGACGTAGGCGAAGCCGCCGGTGCCGCCCGCGCGCCCGGCCGGGTCACGTCGGGCATCGAGCTGAAAGGCATCCATGCTCGAGATCATGAAAACCCCGGCGGCGAGCAGGCCGGCCACGGCCAGACTGCGGCCCGCTTTGCGCGAGGTGTTGCGCCAGGCGAGCTGCCATGAGTGGGTCAGGAGGCGGAAAGTCTTGCCAGTCCGCCAGTGCCGGAGCAGCGCGGCAAGACCACACAATCCAGCCAGCATGAGGAGCGATCCCGCGCCAAAAAATGCCGGTGGCGAGCCCTTGGCCGCCACGGCCACCGCCGCGGCCGCCACCGCCATCCCGATCGCCATCGGCACGAGCGGCCACCGCCGGCCAGTCATCGCCGTTTCGGCTCGCCCTGCTGCCAGTCCCGCGAGCAAGTCTTTGGGTTGCCAGCGCAGCAGCCGTCGCGCCATGAGCCAGACCGTGGCCAGTGCGAGCACCACCGCTGCCAGTCCAGCCATCCCAAACGAAGCGGCCCGATACTCGGTCACGAACCGCAGACCGCCGACCGCGCCCGACCATTCGCCGGCCAACGACCGCAAGATGATCGGGCAATAAATGGTCGCCGCCCACAGCCCAAGCGCCGCGCCCACCACCGCCACCACCACCGCCTCGGCGACGACCAGCCACCGGATGCGCGCCGCGCTCAGGCCGACCGCGCGGAGCAGCCCAAGTTGCCCGGCCCGGCTCTCGAGATTGAATAGAAACATCAGCGCCACCAAGAGCAGCGCTGTCACGATGAGGAAAAAGCTCATCGCCAGAAAGAGCGTGCCCAAATCGTACGACTGGTCGACGGCCAGCCGCGCCGCCTCGGCCGGACTGGCCACGGTGAGGCCGAGCGCCTCCGACCCCACCGTCGCGCGCAGGCGCGTCAGGAGCGCGTCGGGTGAGTCGAAGGCGGCCAGGGGCACGCGCAGCGCCGTCAGGTTTCCAAATCGATTGGCCCAGACTTTTTGTCCGTCCGCAAGCGGCAGGAAAAACTTCGGTGTGCCTCGATATTCGTCCCAGTAAGCTTCGTCCTTATCGCGGAAGGCTGTCATGTCCATGGCCACGCCCGGCCTCCAGTCACGGCAGCTCGGGGCATCCATGATCCCCGGAAACGCCGGAGTCCAGTCGCGCCGCACTTCGGGCGCGTCCATCGGCAAAATGCGCGCCACGCGCAATCGCATCGATCGGTCGATCAATTGCCGCCCCCGCCCGACCTCGTAATAATCGACCCCGATTTCGTCGCCCACCGTGGCGCCAACGTCCTCGGCGGTCCACTGGCTCAGCGCGGCTTCGCCGGCCGCCAGTCCGAGGGCGTCGGCGGCGGTGGCCATGCTGTAGGGCGTCACGCCGGTTCCCGGTCCGGTGATGCGATTGACCATGTACGTCAGCACGCCTTGCGCCTCGGGAAACAACGAGCGCAGCGCTCGCGCGACCGCCGGTTCCAGAAATACCCGTGTCGTGGAAATGTCCCATTGGCCGGCCGCGTCGAGTTTCCCGGCCGACAGCCCCGCGTCTTCCAATGTCCACAGGCGCGCCAACGTCGCTTCCACCGCGGCACGATCCGCCTGTTCCGTGAGGGCGGCGTTGACGCGCCCCGGTTGTTGGATCGCCTCCTGCAATACCGCCAGCGGGACAAACACATTCTTGGGCGCACTCTGATTCGCCGCCAGCGAGAAGTCGCCAAACGCCGCCGCCGAGACCACGCTATTGACCGTCGCCCGCAGCGTGACCGTTTGATCCGCCTCGCCGGAAAGTGGCGCGTCCTTGGACAGCGGACTCGGCTTCTCCACGCGAATCACCACCGCCGCCCCAGGCCCGGTTTTGCCAGGGGTTCCCAACGCCGCGGCGAGCGACTCGTTGAAGGCATAAGCCGGGGGTGCCGCCATCGCCGACTCGCGCGCCAGTCGCCAAAATGTTTCGGGCACTCCGATGACGGTCACGCCGCCGACGCGACGGGAACCGTCAGCCAAACCCACCGTGCCGCGCACCATGACCAGAGGCACGCCGCCACCAGGGATTTGCCGCGCCAGTGCCTCCGTGAAAAATGTCTCGCCTCCCACCACCACCGTCTGGACGCGGCCAATCCTGTCCGACGATTGCCGCGCCAACGTCGCCCGCACGGAATCACCCACCGCAAACGACCCCGCGATCACCATCGCCGCCAAGGCCACAGCCAAGGCCAGACCGGCATGCCACCGGGCATAGTGCCGGAGCGAACGAACAAGCAGCGAAACAAGCGTCATAGACACAGCACCATCCAATCCCACACTCCCCGCTGCGCAATCAGGAGTCTGCCCGATGAGGGGCCAATAGGCCCTATGTGGCCTAGGGGGCTTATCGGCCTATAGGCCCAATACCCCCTTGGGCCCTAGGCTGCCGGCTCCAGCATCCGGGTCACGGCCCAGTAAATCCCGCACCCCGCGATGACGAGGCTGACCGGCACCACGATGACGCGCCGGTACCAGGGTTTGGGCCAGGCCCAGCCGACGGCGAGGAAGGCCAGGCCGATGACGGCCAATTGGCCGAGTTCCACGCCGATGTTGAAGCCGACGATCATTCGGATGAACGCGCCCCAATCGGCTGTGGGAACGCCACCCAGCAATTCCTTGAAGGCGCCGGCAAATCCCAAGCCGTGCACCAATCCGAGAGCAAAGATCACGGCGGGCCGCCATCGGCTGAGCGTGTCGCGAAACAGGTTTTCGATGGCGACAAAGGCGATGCTGGCCGCGATGAGTACCTCCACCGGTTTGTCCGGCAATCGCACGACGTCGAGCATGGCCAGCGCCAGCGTGATGCTGTGGGCCAGCGTGAACATGGTGACCTGAATGACCAGCGGCTTCAATTTTGTGGCGAGCAGGAACAGGGCGAGCACGAACAGGATGTGGTCAAGCCCGAGCGGCAGAATGTGCAGAAATCCCTGGTGCACGTAGTACCAAAACCCCGGCTCCAACGCGGCCGCCGCCGCTTCGGCCGCTTGCACCGCCTTCACCTCGGAATCCGGTTCCCCGGCGACTGCCCGCGGCACCGGAAAGGGACGGCTCTGCATCCCGGGAAACTGCGGGATGAGACGTCCCACCGGTTTGCCCGCCACTTTATGCCCCACCGCGACCACGCTGTCGCCGGTCACGTTCATTTGGTAGGTGGTGGCGTTTGGAGGCACGGGCCCGGACCAGCGGCCGACGATAAACACGTGTTTTCGATCCGTGGCGGTGGCAGCCTGGGCGGGATCGACGGCATCTTTCTCGTCGACTTCGAGGCGGACGAACTCGAGCCGCGGAAACGGGACCGGCTTCCCATCGAACCACAGTTCGACGCGAGGTGGAAAATACTCGGCGGCCTTGGCGAACACCGATGGGGTCACTTCCTCCGCGGCGGCGCCCCCTTCGCTGAAGCGCGGGAGCATCGACAAGCCCTCCGTGCGACTCAGGATGCGGATGGCCTCGGCACTGATCTCGAAGTCCATGCGCGTGCCGTCGGCGCTGAAACCCGCCGTGGCGCTCAGGCTGTCGATGCGGTGGGCCAAGGCGGCAGGGAGCGAAACCAGACTACCGATGAGGAGCAGTAAATTGAGTCGCATGCGGATGATGGGGTGAGCGAGTGGCGGCGGAAGTCGGGCTCGCCACCCGGAAGAATCATGTTTCGCCAGCCGGCGGATGTGGCAAGAGAATTGGACGCGGTGCCTTCCGCGGTCTTCTCTTCGCCATGCGTCTCGCCTCGCCGATCTCGATCCTTGGACTCATTTTGCTGGTGGCCGTGCCGGCCTGCCGGCCGCGTCCGCAGCCACCAGCGCCGGTGACCCTGCCGGAGCCGACCCCCGGGCCGCTTCCCGGAACGGATTCCACGCCGCTCACTCCGGTTCGGCGCGAGGGGTTGGAGTCGTTCGGCCGCGCCTTGGCGACGCGCCTGAGCGCCGGAGAATTCGACGCCGTGGCGCGTGAACTCGATCTCACGGTCCTGACCGATGCCGCCTTCTCCGGCATCGATTGGAACGAAAATCCCAAGTGGCTGGAAGTCCGCGACACGCTGGTCCGCCGGCTCCGCACCAATCCAGCGGAGTTGTTCTCCGCGCTCCAGGGAGGCGAGGTCGTATTCCTGCGACTTCGCGAAACGCCGTCAGGCACCGCCGCCCTCCTCCGGTGCCTTATCCCCAGTGGGGCCGTCACGTACTTCGACGTCTTCGCACGCTTCGATGAAACCACCGGCACCGCCCGCCTCGCGAACATGTATAACCACGCGACTGGTCTGGACATCCCCGACAGTTTGCGCTCAGTGCTCATCGCCCTCGCTCCAGCCGCCGACCGATCACTGGCCGATCGTCTCTTTGGCGCCGAGACCATCGCCGACCCGGAAACCATGGAGGCCCTGGATTCCGCGCTGCGCCAACGCGACCCGTCTGCCGTCGCCGCGGTCTGGCCGAAACTCCCCGCTTCCCTGCGCCGCCAACGCCCCGTCTTCATGGCCGCCCTTCAAGTCCTCATGCTCGATCCCCAGGCGCCCGGCTACCTCGCCGCCCTGGAGGAAGCCCGTGCCCTCTACGCCAACGAACCGCTCGCCGATCTGCTCTCAATCGACGTGCACTTCTTGAAAAACGATACGCCGGAACTCGTCGCCGCCCTAGACCGCATCGCCCAGCGTCTCGGCGGCACCGATGCCCATCTCGAAACCCTGCGCGCCAGCGCCAAACTGACCGTCAACGACGAAGCCGGCGCCGAAGCGGCCATCGACGCCGCCCTCGCCCTCGAGCCCGGTTTTGCGAACGCCCTGGCCACCCGGTTGCGCCTGCTCATCGCCCGGCGCGACTTCCCGGCCGCCGTCGCCCTGCTCCAATCGACCGATGACACCACCGGCCGCGTCCTGACACCGCCCGACGCCTCCCGCGGCCCGGCCTTCAGTGACTTTCTCTCCTCGCCCGAATATCGGAAATGGAAAGCGTCGCACCCGGAGCCGGCTCAGGGCGAGTTTATTATCAAATAAGGATTTCCAACAGGGGCACCGTGATCATCGCGTGTTTCGCCGGGCTCACGGCATTGGGGTGGAGGATTCTTTACGGACGCCATTTCGCCGAAGTCGTTGGTAATTTTGCTGCTGTGGCGAGCATTGCCGCGGGTGGACATTCAATGCCCCAGGTTTTGTGCGGGATATCGTTTGAGGTGGGACGAGACCTCCAGGGCTCGTAGGCGGCAAGCGCGTCCCAGGAATTGCGCGTTTTCTCGTCCTCGCAAGACTTGGCGCAGGGGAAAGAGCTATGCTGTCCGCGAATCGAGCCCGTCCTCCCCCATGCAAACCCTACGATCAGGCGGGGCTGCCAGGGCACGCTTCGTCCTCACTGCCTACGAGCCCTGGAGGTCTCGTCCCACCTCCCGCTCGTCCCCCTCGCTTTGAGGTGCCTGCTTTTCGCGGAAAAGGCGTTCCGCCTGAAGGGCAGGAATCGCTTTCGGTGGTCTCCGCTGCGGTCCGGCGCTTCCAGCAGTCCGAGAGCCTGCGGCGCTCGCGAAAACTCCATCCTTAACAGTATTCTTATTATCAGTCAGTTGTTTTGATGTATAGAAACGCCCTGGAGTCGGCCCCGAATTGATCAATTTACCTTGATTATTTACCTTCCTTCATGATTTCCTGATGGGATGACGATACCGACGACGTGTGGGGGGCGGGGCCGCTCGGGCGGGGAGGGGGAGGGATGTGGGGTGGCGGTGGTGGGGCCGTTGAGTTTCATGTGTCCTGGGTGCGGGGTGGTGCTGACGATAGCGGATCCGGCGGGGTATGATGGGCGGCCGGCACCGTGCCCGCAGTGTGCGGCGGTGGTGATGCCGCCGAGGATTTGTGGTCTCGAGTCGGAGGGGCCGCTGGAACTGCACCCGCGACCTGGATTGTCGGCGATGACGGGCGGGCGGCTCAAGATGCCGCGGGTGGTATCGCGCGGGTCCAATGCGGGGGTGGGGCTTCGAAGGTGAGCCGGTGACCGGTGATTGGGTGGACGAGGGTGAGGCGCCACGAGTGGAGGCAGAGCGGCGGATCGGAGGGATCGAGGGTTTGGGTAGTGGGCGGGGCGGCCTGGAGTGAGGCGGACCCGCGGCCATACATCGGATCTCCTATGACTGGACGCCCGATGTGGCGGAGGTGTAGGCGGATTTGATTGGTGCGGCCAGTGAGAGGGCGGGCCTCGATGAGCGCGGTGCCATCGGCGTCGCGGCGCACGACGCGGAAATCGGTTCGGGCGTCATGTGCCGAGTCCTGGTCAGGTCGGGTCGACCGCGAGCCGGCCTCGCCGGGCGTCGACGAAATCGGGGCGTCGCAGTAAAAGCGATCGTCGCTCGGGTGCCCGTGGACGCGGGCGAGGTACACTTTTTCGACCTGGCGGCGGGCGAAGTGTGGTTGGACGCGGGCGGCGACGGCTCGGGTGCGACAGACGACGAGGACGCCGGAAGTATTGGCGTCGAGTCGGTGGGCGGGGCGTGGTTTTTCCGGGGCGTAGACGCGTTCGAGGAGGTATTGCAGCGTGTTGCGATTGAACCGCCCGCCCGGGTGCATCGGGAGAGGCGCCGATTTGTCGATGACGATGAGCGCCTCGTCCTCGTGCAGGACGCGCACAGCCGCGTTGACCGGAGGTTCGGTGACCTGGGCGAGGAATTGCCGCAACCGGTCGCCGGCGTGGACGGGTTGCTCCGCGGCGACGGGATCGGGCGTCTGTTCGGGACCGAGGAGGTGGCCGCGGGCGATCAGGGCCTGCCATTCGTCCGCCGGAACGTGAGAAAAGCACCGGGTGAGAAACTCCATCACCGTCAGACCATCGCAATTCGCGGGCACAGTCATGGGCCGCAGGTTGTCGTACGGCACACTGCCGGGCAGGGGCGTGGCCGCCGCGCGAAACGCCTCGGTTCGCTCGTGCAGGCGTTCCGCGGTCACTTGGTCCGGCTCGCGGTGACAGTGAGGGCACTCGACCCCCGGACGATAGTGCGGGGATGCCTGATCTTCCCGGCTCAGGGGCGCCTGGCACCGCCAGCAGGTGGTCGTGGCGGTTTCGGCGAGCGCCGGATCCACGCCGGTCCGTTGGTCGAAGACAAAGCATTCGCCGTCGTAGTGCGCGCCGCCGACCTCCTCGAAGTACTTCAAGATCCCGCCGTCGAGTTGCCAGACGTCGCGAAACCCTTCGCGTTCCATGAACGGGCCCGCCTTCTCGCACCGGATTCCGCCGGTGCAAAACATCACGATCGGCAGCTCCTTGAGCGTGGGCGGGAGCTGCCGCACCGCCTCCGGGAACTCACGAAAGTGCGTCAGCGGCGGGGTCAAGGCGCCGCGAAATGTCCCGAGACGCACTTCGTAATCGTTGCGGGTGTCGAGCAGGACGATCGGCCGCTTTTGGTCCAGCCAGTCTTTCAGTTCCTGCGGGGAGATTTTTCGTGACGGCCGTTGCG
Source organism: Verrucomicrobiales bacterium (assembly GCA_046155625.1). Lineage (GTDB taxonomy): Bacteria > Verrucomicrobiota > Verrucomicrobiia > Verrucomicrobiales > V1-33 > CAJBME01. The sequence goes on from JBJXFS010000073.1 coordinate 50,942, forward strand.
CCGGGTCCACTCCCTCCACCCCGAAGGCGATGATCTCTTTTTTGATCCGCACCAGCAACCGACGGAACGGTTGCGTCTCACTCCAGCTTTCCTTGGCCTCCAACCCGGCAAACCCGGGTACGGCGCGAATCTCAGCGAGAAATGCCCGCGCCGCCTCCTCCGGTCCGGCCAGGAACAAGTTGATCCCCTCCGACGCCAACAACACCGTCCCCTTCAGCCCAAGCACACGCCCACGCTCCCGCAGTCGTTCGCGCAACGGCTTCAAGTCGCCCGGGAGCGGAGCAAATCGATAGGCAGCCAGATTCAGAACATCCATCGGCGTCAGACAGCCACTCCCCGCTTCCGCAAAAACGGCACCAACTCGTCCACCCCAAAATCGGCCAGCACCTCGCCCGCCCAGTCCATCGTCGGCGCTTTCGTCTGCCCGGAAAGCGCCACCATCTCGGCCATGGCATCGCGATTGCCCGTGACCACAACTTCCTCATAGGGCAGGTCATGCGCCTCCATGTAGTCGAGGACTTCCTCGCACCACGGACAGCCGGGTTTCACGTAAATCTTTGGGGTAATCATCGGGATTGGGGCGGGAATCGACTCCACCGCCCCCCACCATGCCTGCCCGCAGCGAAGGATCAACTGCGCCGGTTTACAGGCGTTTCGTGTTCTCGAGCTTGCCGAGGTGTTTATCGAAGGTGCCGAGTGGCATGTGGCCGGCCTTGCGCGCAATCTCAACGATTGTTGGGGTTAGGAGGTTTGAAATCAATCCAAGGCCATTTCGCCCACCACCAGGATCCTCACAAGAATCCACTCGCGCGAAGCCCCTGAGTTGGAGTACCGGCCGCTGGGGCCGGAATCGACGGCCGAGGCACGAGAAGCGATCGCCTCAACGAATGCGGATCACGTTGCGCGCCTCGCCCTGCTCATCGATCCGTGTGATGGCGGGGATGTAGAGTTTTTCAAAGCGCGGATAGCAGGCTTCTTTCAGGGCGAATGTCGCCTGCACCTCGCGCGAGAGGTGGGGGAGATGGACGAAATCGACTGGCCCGTAGGCGAGTTGTTCGTCGGGATCTTCTGTGATGAAGGTATTAAAATGGGAGAGGACGATGTGTTTGGGCTGGAGGCGGGCGAGGTGTTTTCGTGGGTAATGGTGCACATTGTCGGCGCTGGGAGCGAGGATGATGGCGACGTCGATGCGGGTGCCGGCGGGCGGCTGGCTATCGGGAAGTTCGTCGAGATGGTACGGGGCGCCGAGGTAGAGGACGTTGAATTCGACGCCCCCGGGGGCGCGCATCTCGATGAGATAGTTGAAGACTTCGCCCGCTTGGAAATCGGTGATGGTCGTCGGGGGTGTTGTTCGGGGTCGCTGGATGCGGCCATTGGCGAACGTGTAGCCGCATTTCAGGTGGGCGGCGTGTTTCGTCTGGTAAGCGGTGATGGTGGCACTGTAGCCGGGCGTGCCGCCCGCGACGTGGATTCGGGTTCCGTGATCGACCGCGTGCCAGCGCGGGTTGATCCGGCCTCCCTCGAATCCGGCGAGCAGGTTAATGGCGCTTTCCCCGCCATAGAGCGGCACACCGCGCGCCTTCCAGCGGGGCAACGACACGGCCGGGTAGGCGTCGAGGAGGTGGTCGTGGTGACTGTGATTGATCACCACGGCGTCGGGAGGGGTGATGCGCCCGAGCGTGGCGGCCACCCGCGCCGGATCCGACGCCAGGCCGAATAACTCCAGATCATTGGTCACAAAGGGGTCGGTCAGCACACTCACGTCGCCGAGCCGGATCAAGTGGCAGGCCGAGCCGAACCAATAAAGCTGCAATTCATCCGAGTGGCCGCGCGCGCCATCCGGCAGAGCACGATCCGACCGGCGAATCTCGATCACCGCGCCATCGAGCGCCGGCATTTTCGGAGGGCCGGCGCAGGTGGCCAGCACGACAACCAACCCAGCAGCTATCGCGGTCGCCAGGGGGAGGAAACTAGGGTTTTTCATCGAATGAGGCGACGTTTTACCACGGATCAAGGGCGGGCCGGAGCATTTTGTTCATGGCTGCGCTGTCGGCTGCCGCCAGAAGAACTTTAAATCGGAAGTGCTTGGACCCTTGAAGACAACCATCAGCGAGAGTTTGAGGCTGGAGGTGGGACGCGACCTCCTGGGCGCGTAGGCGGCGGGAGTGTGGTGCACTCGACCCTTTCTCGCCTTCTCAAACGGCGCCAAATGCTAGGAAAGGCGGAAGCGGACCGAAGAGGTGCGGCGATGAGCAACACCCTCGGGGTGATTCATGCGGCCATCCCTCGAGAATTGACCGCCAGCCCTATTTGGGCACGCCTTCACCGCCTACGCGCCCTGAGGTCGCGTCCCACCTCAATGACATTGTGGACGGCTCATTCAGGCGGACGGCCTGGTGCGGACTCCAACGCGCGTTGGGCGACGGCGCGATCGGCGGCGGGCAGGGAGTCGAGCCAGGCGCGGGCGGCGGCGGGATCGACCAACCGCCATTGGAATGCCACGTTGGCGGCGGCCCAGGCGCGCGCGTCGCCCGGTGGCAGGGAGGCCACCCAAGCGGCGGCTTCCCGCGGGGCTTCCGCCGCCCACCACGAAGCCGCGACGCAGGCGGTCTCGGCCAGGGTGGGCGTGGCGTCACCTGCGAGTTTGTCGCTCAGCCATTCCGCGGTTTCGGACGGATAGCGTTCGGCCATTTCTTCCATGACATTTGTTCTAAATGGATCTTGTCCACCCTCCGAATCGGGTCGGGCATGGTCCGCTTGAAGCATGGCACGGCGAGTTGATGGGTCGACAGCGAGCAGCCGATTGGCAGAGCCGATCTGATTATCGGCCGCGTCCTTCACCACGCGTTCAGCGAGCGTCAGCTGGGCGTAATGGCGTTGCGCCTCCACGGCGTCGGCCTCCTCGCTCAATGCCTCGAGGGCGGCGGCTCGCAGCGATTCGTTTTGAAGCGATTCGCTCCACGCCCTGGCCGCGGCTGGGGCATCGCCGACCCAATGGCTCACAAACGACGCCACGGAAAAATGCGGGCTGAGATCGTCGACGGCCAGCACGCGGTTCGCCAAGGCCGCGGGGTCGGACGAACGGTTCAGTTTGGCTTCCAAATACCTCATCAGCGAACGCCGCAGGGTGTCCGGAAGTTGGGAAGCGTGGGACGTCAGGGCCTCCACGACTTCGTCTGGCGCGAAGTGATCGAACCACGATGCGACTTTCACTTCGCGCTGGATTTCAACCGGGAGGGCGGCCAGACCGGCCAGCCAATCGGATGGGGTCCGCGCCCCCGTGACCACCTCAGCCAAGAGTTGTTCGCGATGGGGCTGCGCGGCCGCCCATTCGAAGGCGGCGCGAACATCCGATTGGGCCAACGTTCGCGCCACGGCCCGCTGGGCCGGGAATTGCAGATCATCGGGCAGGGAATCGATTCTTTCAGCGAGCCAATTCGGATCTCCTTCGGCCAGGAAATCCAACCTCAGATCGTTGTTGAATTCTCTTTCGGCGATACCCCTCCCGGTCCATTCGGGGTGCCAGAATAATGCCAAAGCGTCATCGCGATTTCCCTGAGTCGCCAATACTTCGGCGATGGCGAAAACCGTCGAGGTACGGTCACGGACTGGCAGGGACTCGATGATGGGGTCAATTTGGGCGGGAGCCTGTTTGGCCCATTCGACCGCCACGAGTGAGACCCAATCGTCATTGGCGTGGTCATCAGCGCACCACTGCAGAGCCGCCTCCGGATCATGACTGACCCATCGGCGCATCAGCGCGTGACTGGCCAGCCGACGCGCCGCGGGTGGCGGAAGGCGGTCGAGGTTTTCCAGGAATCGCGCGAAGTCGGCGGGGTCGACAGTGCCCGCGAGCGCCACGGCGGCGGCGATTTGGGCCGATGGGGAGCCGGCGTTCCACACGACATCCATTTGGTGTTCGAGACGACTGGCGGGTCCGACTCCGAGCGACGGCGGTTTCCTCGGGCCGATCGGGCGAGGGGCCTCGGCGCGGATGAGTGGGCGTGTGACCCAGGCCGCCACCATCCATCCCAGGGCGGCGCCGATGACCACAGCCAGCAGGCGTAGCCTGATTCGCGCGGGTCGGTTCACCCAAAAAGGGACATTGGAACTACGAAAGTCACGAAACACACGAAAATTCATTGGGTTAGGACAAGCGACCTCCTCATCCATCAGGTG